>NZ_JAHUTH010000066.1:0-10554 GCF_025376855.1 Variovorax endophyticus | reverse complement strand
CGGGCGGCGGCACGGCGCAGCCCGCGAGGAAGGCGGCGGCGGCGGTCGCGGCGGCCACGGCGGCGCGGTGCAGGACCGGCGCGGGCGTCGGCGCGAGGGCCGGAAGGTGCTTGTTCATGGTGAAGATCTCCTTCGTGGAAAGGTGGCCCGTCGGGTCACGCTCTACAGACGATTACTTCTCGACGATTTTGAAATTGGCGACGCCATAGACGTCGTCGCAGGGCGTGCCGGGCGCGCACACAGGCTTGCCCAGCAGCGGTGAAGGCCCGCTGCCGCGGGTGGCTTCGAGGGCCGCGAGCACCGGCAGCGGGAACTGCGGGAACACGCCCTCGTTCTGCACGCCCGAGGCGCCGAAGTCGCGCTCGTGCTCGCTGACGAGCACCGCGAACTGGTTGGTCCCGGCGGGCCCGCCGGCCTCCATCGGCCACGAGGCACGCGGCAGCGCGAGGGGGCTGCCGGCGGTGATCTTGTTGTACTTGTCGAGCAGGTTCGGGAACAGCAGGAACATCTCGCCGCCGCTGGACAGCAGGAACACGTAGACGTAGCCGTCGCGCTTGCTGCGCACTTCGAAGGCCAGCTTGTCCTTGCCGATCGCGACCTCGGGCTTCTTCGCCGAGGCCGTGACATCGAAGCCGGCCGCGGCGCCGCCGGCCAGCGACTGCAGCGATTCGAGCGCCGTGCGCGGTGCCGGGGGCGGCGCGGGCGGAGGGGGTGGCGGAGGCGGCGGTGTCTGCGCGACCTGCTGCGTGTCGCCACCGGATGGCGGCGGCGCGCTCGCGATCGGCGGCGTGTCGCCATGGCCGCGCCCCTGGAACCACCACCAGCCGCCGCCGGCCGCGGCCGCGAGCAGCGCCACCGAGACCAGCGCCACGGCCGTTTTGTTGCCGCCCGCTCGCGCACCCGCCGAGGGTGCCGGCGCGGGCGGCAGCACCACCGTCTTGCCGCCACCGCCGCTGCGGCTGTTGGGCCCCGGCGCCGCCGACGTGCCGCGCGCGTGCTGCGAGGGATGCGCGGGCGGTGCGATGCTCTGGCTGGTCTCGAGCCCGAGCGCCGCGCGCAGCTCGGCCATCGACTGCGGCCGCGCCTCGGGCCGCACGCCGAGCCCGGCGTCGATCGCCTCGAGCAGCTGCGGGCTGTAGCGCTGGCGCAGGATCTCGTTGCCCGCGAGCGGCACGTAGCTGTCGGACAGGAGGCGCGCCACCGACGGCGGCGGCGCGCGGCCGCACACGGCCACGTGCATCACGGCCGCGAGCGCATAGACGTCGGTCCATGCGCCCTGCGACATGTCGGGCATCTCGGCGTACTGCTCGATGGGCGCATAGCCCGGCTTGAGGATCACCGTGATCGCCTGCGTCTTGTCGGTGATCACGCGCCGCGCCGCGCCGAAGTCGAGCACCACCGGCCGGCCTGAGCCTTCGAGCAGGATGATGTTGTCGGGCGCGATGTCGCGGTGATAGCAGTTGGCGCCGTGCATCACGCCGAGCGCCTGCGTGACGCCGTCCATGATGCGGATGAGCCAGGCCTCGTCGACGCCCGCGGGGATCGACACCAGTGCCTGGCGCAGGGTGTCGCCGCGGTAGAAGGGCATCACCATGTAGGTGGTGCCGCGCTCCTGCCAGAAGCGGTAGACCTTGAGCAGCGAGGGGTGGTCGAACTGGGCGAGCAGGCGGGCTTCGTTGATGAAGCTGCGCATGCCGAGGTCGAAAGTTTCGCGGTGGCGTTCGGAGAGGGGGACGACGCTGCCGTCGTTCTGGCGGGTGGAGAGGGACGAGGGGAGGTATTCCTTGATCGCTACGACGCGTTCGAGGGTGTGGTCCCAGGCTTCGTAGACGACGCCGAAGCCGCCCTGGCCTATGACTCGGGTGATCTCGAATTCGGCGAGGCGGCTGCCTACGGGGAGGAGGCCGGCTTCGTGGGGTGTTCCTTGGGATGGGCCCGTGGCTGGATTTGTCGGGGGATTCGTGGGGGCGAACAACGGGCTGTTGGTGCGCGTGGGCTGGCCGGACGTGATGACTGTGGCGCTGTCGTCCAGGGGCGTGGTTCGGGGGACGACTCTTGTGCGGTCGTCGCTGCCTTCGGGTTTGGTTTCTTCGGTCATCGGGTCCTCCGGGCCTCTTCGGGGCTTGCTCCTGGCGGGAGGCTGTCGGCCGGGTCTCGCCCCGGCGGGCGACCTACTTTCTTTTGCTTCGCCAAAAGAAAGTAGGCAAAGAAAAGGCGACCCCACTGTCTGCGACCCCTTCGCTGCGCTCCGGGGCAACCTGCGGTGCTCGCGTTTCGCGGGGTCTCGCAGAACTCGCTTCGCTCAAACAGCTGCGAGCCCTTATCCGCGAAACGCTGCGCTCCTCGGCACAGCCAGAGGGGATGAGAGTCAACGCGCCATGGCGCGTCCTTGTGTGGGGTGTAGGGACGCACAGGCCCTGGGTCTTTCACTCCGGCCGAGCGAAGCGAAGGCCTGTTCGGCATGCTGGGCCGAGCGCAGCGATGGCCCGAACCACTCCCCTCTGGCTGTGCCGAGGAGCGCAGGGGAAAGCGGGATAAGGGCCGCAGCTGTCTGAGCGCAACGAAGTGCAGCGAGTTCTGCGGACCCCCGCTTTCTCCGAGCACCGCAGGTTGCCCGTAGCGAAGCGAAGGGACACAGACAGTGGGGTCGCCTTTTCTTTGGTTACTTTCTTTTGGCGAGACAAAAGAAAGTGACTCGCCCGCCGGGGCGAATTCCCGGCCGACAGCCTCAACAAAACAATCAGAGGAAGACAAAGCTCACTCCCCTCCCCCAAGAAACAGCGCCTCGAACTGCAGATCCATCGGAAGCCCGACGCAAACCATCCGCAGCCCGCTTTCAACGGCAGGATCCCCGATCCACAAGGAGGCCCCTTCCAAAGGCAAAGCCAAGGCACCTTCAGAAGACGAAGCATCAGACCCAGCAGCACCGAACAACCGACCCAGCGCCGCATCGAACCGAGCCGCATCCAGATCGAGCTCCAGCCCTTCCAGAGCAGCCTGCGTAGCCAACCCCCACCACCGCAAGGCCGCCACCAACGCAGCCCCCTCGAACTCGGACAGCAACGGGTCTTCCAGCTCCACCGCCACGGTGAAAGGAAAGTACCGCCCCACCCCATCGACCGAAGGCATCAACACCCCGATCCACCCCCGCTCCCCCGCCACCCGAGGCCCCAGCACGAAGCACCACACCGGCGCCTCGAGGTAGTGCGAAGTCCAGTCCGCATGCCGATCCCGCAACCGGGCCAGCCCGCGCTGCAGCCACGCATCCCAAACGCCCCGGAACGACTCCGGCAGCCGGCGGTGCGCGAAGTCCCCCATCCCCGGCAACTTGCCGAACCATCCCGGCAATTGCGTGGAAGCGAACAACGGGGACGAGGCAAGGTTCACAAGCCCTCCGGGCACGAGAACTCGCGCAGTTCCTTCAACCGGATCGGGTGCTGCACGCTGTTGGTCGTCACCTCGAAGCGGGTGCGCCGGTTGCCGACCTGGAAGGTGATGAAGAACTTCTCGGGCGCGTCGCCGGCCTCGAGCTGGCCGTCGTCGAGCGTGCGGAACAGCGCCCACGGCCCATCCACCGCCGAACCCGAGCTGCCCGTCGCCGAGGGCGGGCTGACCTGCACGCGCACCTGGTTGCTGCCCTTCGGTCCGGGCCACTGCACCGCCATCGGCACCACCGGGCCGTGCGCGTACTTCACGAGCTGGCCGTCGACGTCGAGGATGAACTGCGTGATGCTCGCGTCCATCTCCACCGGCTTGAAATCGAGCCGCATCGACGGACCGCGCCCGCCGCCGCGGAAGAAGATCTCCTTGATGCGCGCCGCGCGCTCGAACTGCGCCAGCGCCTGCGTGGTGATGGCGCCGCGCTCGGCCACGGGCTTGTAGCGCCACGGCCGCGTGCTGGTGTCGACCAGCGCGGCCAGCCGCTTCTGGAAGAAGTCGTCCATCAGGCCGCCGGCGCCGAACATCTGGCCGAAGTCCTCGGGCAGCACGTCGCGCTTGCTGTTCTGCACGAAGGGATAGCGGCCCGCGATGGCACGCGCGCAGAACTCGGCCACGGGGCGCAGGTCCTGGCTCAGGTTGCCGCGCTCGGCCACCTGGGCCTGCGTGGCGCCGGTCTGGCTCAGGTTCTCGATCATGCTGCGCACCGGCTCGGGCAGGCGACCGGCGTCGGACTTGAGCTTGCCGGCCACGTCGCCGGGCGGCGGCGAGGTGCGGCCCTTGACCGCGGTGTCGACCGCGTTGAGGTAGACGTAGACCTCGTTGAACAGCTTGAGCGCGTCGTCGATCGGCGCCGGCTGGTTCGGGCCGCCGGCGGTGACGAGGCGGCGCAGCGATTCGAAGCGGTCGTCGACGATGCTCTCGATGCGCTTGCCCGGCGCGACCTGGCGGCCGGGGTCGCCGCCGAACAGGTCTTCCAGGCCCTTGCGCGTGTTGCGCACGGTCTCGGTCGCCTTGCTCACCACGTCCTTGTTGGCATCGGCGGCGGGAATCAGCGTGGTCTGCTTGACCACCGCGCGCAGGAAGTTCGCGAGCGGCGAATCCACGCCCGAGAGGATGCGCGCGGTCTCGATGTTCTTGTCGAGGCCGGTGACGCGGATCAGCCGCACGTCGGCCAGCAGCGCTTCCCACTGCTTGACGTACTCGGCCAGGTAGAGCCGGCGCACGCGGTCGGTGAGCTCGCCGAGCGCGGCCACGTCGCGCAGCCGGTCGGCGGTGTTGCGGTCCTGGCCCAGCACCCACGGGTCCTCCTGCGCGAGCAGGCCGGTCAGCACCACCACCTCGTTCTGGAAGCGCTTGTGGTAGCCGTCGTAGGTGAACATGCCGGGCACGCCCTCGGTCAGCGGCTTGCCGCTGATGCGCTCGAACACCAGCGGGCCCGAGGGACCGGTGGCCTGCGCCACGCTGAAGGCCGGGATGTCGCGCGAGGCGCGCTGGCGCTTCAGGCGGCTGAACACGCGCTGCTCGAGCGGATAGCTCGCGAGCACGGCGCGCACGCTGCGCACCAGGTTCTCGTCCATCTTCAGCGGCGAGCGCGGCGGGCCCTGCGCGATCAGCACGTCGAGCTGGTCCTCGAGCTGCTTGCGCTGCTCCTCGGGAATGCCGCGATCCAGGCTGCGCGACCAGTCGAGCGTGATCCAGGCCTTGAGCGCCTCGGCATCGAAATGCTCGGGCTGGTAGAGCATCAGGTAGCTCTTCAAAGCCTCGTAGGTGTACTCGAGGTTGTCCTTCTGCGCGGTGCGCAGCTGGTCTTCCAGCCGCTTGGCGATCTGCGGCAGGAAGGCCTCGTTGAGCGCGCGCTGGTGCACCAGCATGGCGGCGGCATCGAGCTTGTCGCCCTGGTAGAGGCCCAGGGTCATGGCCAGCGGCTCGTCGCCCAGGCGGTTCTCGGGCGTGCGCCAGATGTCGCGCAGGTTCTGCAGCACCGGCGCCACCTCGACCAGGTTCTGCACCCGCGCCGGCAGCGCGGCCAGGTTCTGTTTGGCCGGATCGACGCGCGCCTCGACCGACTTCAGGTAGTCCATGTTGCGCAGCGTGCTGTAGCCCCAGGCCGCGAGCAGGCCCACGGTCAGCAGCGTCATCGCGGCCACGGCCGCGAAGCGCAGCGTGTGGCGGCGGCGCTCGAGCTTGACGTCGGCGCCGGCCAGGCGCTGCTCGGGGAACACCACCTCGCGCAGCAGCGTGGTGAGGAAGTAGCTGCGTCCGCTCGACTTCTGCGGCGCGAGCATCGCGCGCTCGATGCCGAAGCTGCGCGCCAGGCTGCCCATCACGCGATCGATCGGGCTGCCTTCCTGCGTGCCGCTGGTGAAGTACACGCCGCGCACCCATGGCGGCTGGGTGAAGCGCGAGCCGGTGAAGACCTGGTCGAGCAGGTCCGACAGCAGCGGGCCGATGGCGCCGAACTGCGCCGGGAAGCCGAAGATCGCGGCACGGCGCGTGCCGTCGGTCTCGCGCTGCATGCGCGCGATCAGGCCGTCGTTGACGCGCTGGTGCAGCAGCGCGAACTCGCGCTGGAAGGCCAGCGACAGGCCCTTCTCGTCGACCTGCTGGTTCTCCTCGGGCGGCAGCGTGAAGCCGAACACCTGCGCGCGCTGCTCCTTGCCGAGGTCGTCGAAGTAGTCGGTGAAGCCGTACAGCAGGTCGCTCTTGGTGACCAGCACGTAGACCGGCAGCCGCGTCGTGAGCTTGCCGTCGAGCTCGAGCAGGCGCGCGCGGATCGAGGCCGCGAGCTGCGAGCGCGCCTCGGGCCCCTGGCTCAGCAGGTCGCCGACGCTGACGGTGAGGAACACGCCGTTGAGCGGCCGGCGCGGGCGCACCTTCTTGAGCAGGCCGAGGAAGCCTTCCCAGGCGCTCTTGTCCTCCGACTGGTTGCTGTCCTGCGTGGTGTAGCGGCCCGCGGTGTCGATCAGCACGGCCTCGTCGGTGAACCACCAGTCGCAGTTGCGCGTGCCGCCCACGCCGCGGATGGCGCCGGGGCCGAACTTCTCGGCCAGCGGGAACGACAGGCCCGAGTTGACCAGCGCGGTGGTCTTGCCCGCGCCCGGCGCGCCGATGAACACGTACCAGGGCAGGTCGTAGAGATAGCTGCCGCCCGAGATCGAGAGCCAGTCGCGCCAGCCGGGCTTCTTGCCGGCCGCGTGCAGCTTCATCTGCTTGAGCGTGGCCACCGCCTCGTTGAAGCGGGTGTCGAGGATCTGCTGCTCGCCGGCCACCGGCGTGCCGGCCTTGGCCGCGGGCGCCTTCATCAGGCCGTCGGTCAGGTGCTGGCTGGCGCGGCGCGCGCGCCAGCGGCGGTAGATGGCGCGCAGCAGCACCAGCAGCACGATCACGCCGATGACGATGGCGCGCACGGTCTCGCTCTCGAGCGGCGCCAGCGCGCCGATCTTCACCAGCGGGCCGATCCACCAGATCAGCAGCGCGACGACGATCAGCGCGAGCAGCGTCAGCAGCAGCGGGCTGAACAGGAAGCCGAAGATTTTCTTGATCATTTGCTCGCTCCCGTGGCGGGCGACGGCGCAGGCGGCGCGGCGGCGGCGGGCGCCGACGCCAGGCGCTCGGGCTCGGTCAGCAGCACCACCTCGACGCGGCGGTTGCGCGCGCGGTTGGCAGGCGAGTCGTTGGGCGCGACCGGCTCGGCATCGGCCTTGCCGTCGGAACGCATGCGCGCCGGATCGACCAGCGTCGACAGCGCGCCCTTGACCGCATCGGCGCGCGCGGCCGACAGGTGCCAGTTCGACGGATAGCGCAGCGAGCGGATCGGCTGGTTGTCGGAGTGGCCGGTGATCAGCACCTCGCCCTTGACCTCGGCCAGTGCCTGGCCGATGCGGCGCAGCACCGGCAGCGACTGCGCCATCGGGTCGGCGCTGCCCGAGCCGAAGAAGGAGTCGCCGCGCAGCCGCACCACGCTGCGGTCGGCCTCGTCGGTCACGGTGACCAGGCCCTGCTTGATCTCGGGCTCGAGGAAGCGCGCGAGCCGCGGCGTCTTGGCCGGCGCGGCCGGCGGCGCGATCTGGATGTTGGGCACGCGCAGGCTCGACAGCGCCGAGTAGGTGGTGTCGGAGCGATAGTTGAGCGTGAGCCGCAGGCCGAACCAGGCCAGCGCGAGCAGCAGCGCGAAGCCGGCCGCGAACACCCACAGCGGCAGCGACTCGCGCAGCCGCACCGTGCCCGCGCCCTGCCCGCGCCAGTGCGGCGAGAGCTCGGGCTCGACCGCGGGGCGGTCCTTGGCGATCAGGTCGGCCAGCCGCTGGCGCACCGAGTCGAGCTGCGCGCGGCCGTTGTCGACCACGCGGTAGCGGCCCTCGAAGCCGAGCGCCAGCACGCTGTAGATCAGCTCGAGCAGCTGGCGGTGCGTGGGCACGTCCTGCGCGAGCTTGGCCAGCAGCTGGAACACCTTCTCGCCACCCCAGGTCTCGTTGTGGAACTGCACCAGCAGGCTCTGCTTGTTCCAGCCGGCCTGCACGCCCCAGGGCGTGTTGGCCACCGCCTCGTCGAGCGCGGTGCACAGCACGTAGCGCGCGGCCAGCACCGATTCGTTGCCCACGCCCGCGCGGCGCGCGTTCTGGTCGAACTGGTTGACGGCCTCGGCGGTGGAGGCGCGCAGCGCCGGCACGTTGGGCGGCTGCACCAGGTTGCGCAGCTTGCCGATCAGCACCAGCAGCTTGCCGGCGGCCGACACCAGCGGATTGAGCAGGCCGAGCTCGCCGAGGTCGGCCACCGGCGTGGGATCGGTGGCGGGGAAGAAAGGCGCGGGCGCGGCCGAGGCCGCCGGCGCATTGGCCGGCGTGCGCGGCTTGGGCTTGATGACCGTGCGCTCGGACTCGAAGGCGGCGAAGGGGTCGGGTGTGGTCATGGTGTGTCCGTCCTTTGCCCGTGGCTAGCCACGGATCGCCCAGAACGCGAGGTCGAGGCCCGGGAAGTCGCCCGCGATGTGCATCGCCACGCCGCCCGACTGCTCGAGCTGGCGCCAGAGGTCGCTGTTGCGGGTCTCGAGCTCGAAGTAGTTCGCGCCCGCGTGGAACGGGATCTGGCGCGGCGCCACCGGCATCGGCGTCAGCGTGACGCCCGGCAGCGCGAGGTTGACGAGGTCGCGGATGCGCTCGACCGGGCCGATCTTGACCTGCGTCGGGAAGCGCGCGCGCAGTGCCTCGCTGGGCATGTGCGCGTTGACGGCCAGCACGAAGGTGGCGTTGCGCTGCAGCTCGACGTCGCTGACCACCGCCACGCGCACGCCGTGCTTGCGGTCGTGCAGGTCGATGCGGATCGCCGACTGCTCGAGCACCATCGACAGGCTGCGGCGCAGGTCGTCCATCAGCGGCCGGAAGCTCATCGCGAGGTCGTCGTGGATGTAGGGGCCGAAGCGCGCCACGCGGCGCGAGTCGCGAAAGCTCGCGAGGTCGCCGGCCAGGCCCAGCGCCTGCTCGAAGAAGCGCTGCGGATGCAGCATCGCGCTCTTCGCGAGATGCGCGAACACCGCCTCGTTGCGGTTCACGGTCTGCAGCAGCATGAAGTCGGCGATCTCGGCCACGCCGCCGGTGCCGCCCTGCGTCATGCGCCCGGCCAGCGCCTCGCCGCGCTGGCGCAGCAGGCCCAGCAGCTCGTCGAGCCAGGCGCGGATCACCGCATGGCCCGCCACGTCGAGCAGCGGCGGCAACATCGCGCGCTCGAGCTGCACCTGGTTGTCGACGCGGCGCTCGACCACGCGCGCCACGCCCAGCGTGGTCCAGGCATCGGTCGCCTCGCTCGCGCGCATCAGCCGCGTGTGGAGCTGGCCCAGCTGCAGCATCGCGATGCGCTCGCCCGCGGTGTTGGAGTCGGGCACGTCGGACTCGAGCACGCGGTGGCGCACCAGCTCCTCGTACTCCTCGGCATCGGCCTCGCGCGCCCCGGCGCGGCGCAGCGGCAGCGCCAGCACCACGGCCTCGTCGCGCATGGTCTGGGGGATGTCGATCGGTTCGGGCAGCGGATCGACCGCCGGCATGTCGAACACCGTGCCGTCGCCGAACACGCCCACCGCGCGCACCAGCGCCAGCTTGCCCAGCGTCAGCGCGGCCTGGTCGATCTCCAGTTCGGCGAAGCCCCAGGCATAGGGCGTGGTGGAGCGCAGCAGCACGTGCCGCGCGTGATCGGCATGTCGTTCGCTCTGCTGCAGGTGCTGGGGCTGCAGCAGCATCCCCTCGCTCCAGACCACTTTTGTTCGCCAACTCATCCGCTCGCACTCCGTCAACGGCAAGGGCTGCCTGTAAGAAGCGGTGAGTTTCCGGCGCGAGAAGTCATGGGCAAATCCGCCTTAAGGCCTAGCTAACGGCATAGGCGGCGCTCGAGGACGTACGGCGAAGGGAGTAGACGCGGGCTCAGAAGGGAGGATCGACCGGCCCGGTCTTGACGTGGCTGGCCGCGTGCTCGACCCAGCGGCCCGGCGTGCCGTGCACGATGCCCTCGCTGCTCCATTCGCTGAAGCTGCCGCCGCCGTTGACGACGATGCGCTTCGGCGCCGCGATGCGGATGTCCGCGGTGCTGCTGGTGATGCGCACGGCGCCGCGAGCCTCGAGGCCGATCGCGCCGGCGCGCGCCTCGACGCGGACCGCGCCGCTGGCCGCGATCCACCGCATGCCGTGGCGCAGCGCGAACAGGCGCACGCCCTCGCGCGCGGCGACCAGCAGCCGGCGCAGCGCGCTGAAGCTCGCGGGACCTTCGCTCGTGAGCGCGAGGGGACCGCCGGCCTGCAGGTGCAGGCTGCCCGGCGTGGTGGCGGCGATGCCAGCCGCGCTGGCGAGCAGCAGCTGCGCCGCCTGCAATTCGGGGCAACGGCCAGCGGCCGGATCGCCGGGGCCGCCACGGATCGCATCGTTCTGGGCTGCCAACACCTGCGCCACCCGCGACTGGTCGTCGCCGGCATCCTGAGCCTTCGCGGCCAGGGCGGCTTCGGCCAGCCCGCGGTGCAGCGCCCGCGCATTCGCGAGCCGCGCGGTGGTCTCGCCCATGTCGAGCGCATGGTTCGCCGCATTCGGCCGGGCCTCGGTGGTGATCAGCATCCCCCGTGCCGCCCTCAGCACC
>NZ_JAHUTH010000065.1:0-12219 GCF_025376855.1 Variovorax endophyticus | reverse complement strand
CGAAGCGAGTTCTGCGAGACCCCGCGAAACGCGAGCACCGCAGGTTGCCCGTAGCGAAGCGGAGGGTCGCAGACAGTGGGGTCGCCTTTTCTTTGCCTACTTTCTTTTGGCGAAGCAAAAGAAAGTAGGTCCGCCGCCGGGCGGAATTCCCGGCTCCTGCCTCAGCAAAAGCAAACCGCTATTTAGAGGAAGTAGCAGCCCCCAATGCATCAGGCTCAACAGCAACACGCACCTGCCGCCGCGCATACCTCTGCGCCAACACAGCACAAACCATCAACTGCATCTGATGAAACAACATCAGCGGCAAAACGGTGGCGCCCACCGCATGCGAAGCAAACAGAACCTTCGCCATCGGAATCCCGCTGGCCAGACTCTTCTTCGACCCGCAGAACACGATAGTGATCTCGTCCTCCGTATCGAAGCCAAGCTTGCGCGCCAACAAGGTAGTAAGGCTCAACGCCAACGCCAGGATCACCGCACACACCACAAGCAACCCCACCAGCGCATGCCCCGGCACCTGCCGCCACAACCCCTCGATCACCGCAGCACTGAACGCCGTATAGACCACCAGCAGGATCGACCCCTGGTCCACGAACTTCAGCACCGAAGCACGCCGCTTCACCCAGCCCCCGATCCAGGGCCGCAGCAGATGTCCCGCCGCGAACGGCACCATCAGCTGCAGCAGAATCCGCCCGATCGCATCGAGCGAGGACGAAGCCGCGTGCCCGCCATGCGGCAACACCACCAGCCCCACCAGCACCGGCGTCACGAACACCCCCAGCAGCGTCGATGCCGAAGCACTGCAGATCGCAGCCGGCATGTTGCCGCGCGCCATCGCCGTGAAGGCGATCGCCGACTGCACGGTGGCCGGCAGCACGCACAGATACAGCACGCCCGTGTAGAGCTCGGGCGTGACCAGCGGCACCAGCACCGGCTTCAACGCCAGCCCGAGCAGCGGGAACAGCACGAAGGTGCTCGCGAACACCAGCAGGTGCAGCCGCCAGTGGGTGATGCCCTCGAGGATCGCCTCGCGCGAGAGCTTGGCGCCGTGCAGGAAGAACAGCAGGCCGATGGCCACCGTGGTCAGGCCCTCGAAGAACTGGGCGGGACGGCCGCTGGCGGGAACGAGGCTCGCGAGGGTGACGACCGACAGCAGGGCGAGGGTGAAGTTGTCGGGCAGGAGGCGGGAACGGGACATGGAAAGGCAAAGCGCGACCGGCCCCGGGACGGGGACGATCGCTCGAATAAGGGATTACCCGTATTTTCGCGCTAGTGCGCCGTCGAGGCGGCGGGGCGCGAAGAAGGCGACGCGGACGGTGGGGGATAGCCCGTGGGGGCAGCCGTGAAGCGTGCTTGGCGGCAGCGCAGGCAGTAGTCGATCAGGTCGTCGACCTCGGTCGCCTTGTCGAACACGGCGTCGGCGCCGAGCTGCAGGCAGCGGCGGCGCATGTCGGGCGTGGCGTGATTGCTCAGCACCACCATCTTCTGCGACGGATCGCGGTGGCGGCAGGCCTGCAGCACGCTGAGGCCGGTGCCGTCCTTCAGGAACAGGTCGACGATCGCCAGGTCCCACAACGCCATGTTGCGCGTGAGCCAGCGCGTGCTCTCGGCCTCGGTGTCGGCCAGGCCGACCGGATCGACCCGCGCCACCTCGCGCAGGGTGCCCACGAGGTTCTCGCGGATGGTGGGGTTGTCTTCGACGATGAAGGTGCGGACGGTGCTCATGGCGGCGGGCGACGATCCCGATCAGGCGGGATGGCCGGCGGGGCTTTGTTGCCAACGAGGCTACAAAGTGCGCCCGCCACAAGACGCAGGCATGACACCCCTGCCCGGGTAGGACAAGGCCGGGGCGCCGCTCAGAGCGTGAGGATCGTGCAGCCCGTGGTCTTGCGAGCCTCGAGGTCGCGGTGCGCCTGCTGCACATCGTCCAGCGCATAGCGCTGCACGATCGGGATCTTCACCGCGCCGCTCTGCACGATGGCGAACAGGTCGTCCGCCATCGCCTGCGTGCTCTCGCGCGTGGCCAGGTGCGAGAACAGCGTGGGGCGCGTCAGGTACAGCGAGCCCTTGGCCGCCAGCACGCCGAGGTTGACCGGCGGCACCGGGCCCGAGCCGTTGCCGAACATGGCCAGCAGACCGAAGGGACGCAGGCAGTCGAGCGAGCCCTCGAAGGTGTCCTTGCCGACCGAGTCGTAGACCACCTTCACGCCCTTGCCGCCGGTGATCTCCTTGACGCGGGCCGTGAAGTTCTCGCGGCCGTAGTTGATGGCATGCGCCGCGCCGTGGTCGAGCGCGAGCTGGCACTTGGCGTCGCTGCCGGCGGTGCCGATCAGCTGCAGGCCCAGCGCCTTGGCCCACTGGCAGGCGATCAGGCCGACGCCGCCGGCCGCGGCATGGAACAGCACGAAGTCGCCGGGCTGCAGGCCCTCGGCCGGCAGCGTCTTCTTCAGCAGGTACTGCGTGGTCAGGCCCTTGAGCATCATGGCCGCGCCGGTCTCGAAGGAGATGTCGTCGGGCAGCTTGCAGACGCACTTGGCGGGCATCACGCGCAGCTCGCTGTAGGCGCCGGGCGGCTGGCTCGCATAGGCGGCGCGGTCGCCGGCCTTCAGGTGCGTCACGCCCTCGCCCACCGCCTCGACCACGCCCGCGGCCTCCATGCCCAGCTGCAGCGGCATCTGGAACGGATAGAGCCCGCTGCGCTGGTAGGTGTCGATGAAGTTCAGGCCCACGGCCTTGTGGCGGATGCGGATCTCGCCGGGGCCGGGCTCACCGACCTCGACCTCGACGATCTTCAGTTCCTCGGGACCGCCATGGCGGTCGATACGAACGGCTTTGCTCAACATCGGTGCTGTCTCCACGCGCGAAAAAAGAAGAGGCGCATCCTGCCATGTTTGGGGTTTCCGCGGCGACACGGGTCATTGCATCCAGCCGTTAGAGTCGGCGCCCATGTCACAGCCGCAGCGCCTCACGCCCCTGACCGTCCTCCTGCTCGTCGTGCCGCCGCTGCTGTGGGCCGGCAACGCGGTGGTCGGCCGCCTGGTGCGCGAGCTGGTGTCGCCGCTCACGCTGAACTTCGTGCGCTGGGTGATCGCCTTCGTGCTGCTGCTGCCGCTCGCGGCCCCGGTGCTGCGGCCCGCGAGCCCGCTGTGGGCGCACTGGAAGCGCTACGCGCTGCTGGGCCTGCTGGGCATCGGTCTCTACAACGCCTTCCAGTACCTGGCGCTGCAGACCTCCACGCCGATCAACGTGACGCTGGTGGGCTCGAGCCTGCCGCTGTGGATGCTGGCGGTGGGCAGCCTGTTCTTCGGCGCCCGCCCGCATGGGCGCGCGATCGGCGGCGCGCTGCTGTCGATGCTCGGCGTGCTGCTGGTGCTCAGCCGCGGCGAATGGCGCCAGCTGCTGGCGCTGCGGCTGGTACCGGGCGACCTCTACATGATCCTCGGCACCATCGCATGGGCCTTCTACAGCTGGCTGCTCGCGCGCACGCACGAGCCCGCCGCGCTGCGGCGCGACTGGGCCGCGTTCCTGATGGCGCAGCTGGTGTTCGGCATCGCCTGGTCGGGCGCGCTCGCGGCCGGCGAATGGGCGCTGACGCCGGCCCACCTCGACCTGGGCTGGCCGCTGGCCGCCGCCATGGCCTTCATCGGCATCGGCCCGGCCGTGCTGGCCTACCGCTGCTGGGGCACCGGCGTGCAGCGCGCGGGCCCGCAGGTGGCGGGCATCTTCATGAACCTCACGCCGCTGTTCGCGGCCGTGATGTCGGCGGCCTTCCTGCGCGAGGCGCCGCACTGGTACCACGGGGCGGCCTTCGTGCTGATCGTGGGCGGGATCGTGGTGTCGACACGGCGCTGAACGAGCGCTCGCGCGCGCCGCTCAGGGCTTGCGGAACAGGCCCGTCAGCAGGTCCTTCTCGTCGAAGCGGTCGTCCTTGAAGCACTCGATGGTTTCCAGTCCCGCCGCTTCCATCGCGCGCGCCAGGCTGACCTCGGTGTAGAAGCCCACGTGGCAGGGATCGGGATAGGCGCGGTCGTAGGGGATCGAGATCACGAAGTGGCCGCCCGGCACCAGCGACCGGCACGCCGACGAGAGGAAGTCCGCCACGTCGTCGGCGTAGATGTGCTCCAGCGTATGGAAGCTCACGACCGTGTCGGCCGGCGGCACGATCGGGCCGTCGGCCGTGAGGTCGTGCTCGACGAACAGGCTCGGCAGGGGCACGGCTTCGAAGAGTTCGCGTGCCAGCGACAGCGCCTGTTCGTTGAGGTCCACGCCGACCACTTCGCGCACGCGCGGGTTTTCGCGCAGCCAGTAGGTGCTCGCGCCGTGGTTGCAGCCGATGTCGAGCACGCGGCCCCGGATGAAGGGCGCGTAGGCCTGCAGGATGCGGCGGTTCGCATGCCGCTCCCAGAAGCCGAACGGGCTCGGCTCGACCGTGAGGTACGACTCCTTGGCATAGCGCGCCTGCGGCGGCGCGGCGGGCGCGAACAGGTGCGCCAGTTCCGGTCGGCTGGCCAGCCAGCGCGGTGCCTCCTCGCGGCCCACCAGTTGCCACGCGTAGCCGGGCCGGTCATAGAGGTCGCGCCCCGAAGCCAGCAGCGCGGGAATGTCGAGCGACTCGAGCAGCTCGGGCCGGTTGTATTCCTGGTGCGCGAAGCCGCGGATCTTGGCGCGCACCGCCTCCTCGTCCATCGCGAGGTACGACAGGTGCCAGCCCGCGTCGTCGATCAGCCGCGCGGGCTGGGCGCCGCTGCGCACGCGCAGGCGCAGCTGGTCGGGCGTGAGGCCGTCGAGCCGCGCGCGCGTGGCCGCCACGGTCCAGATCGCGGCGGCCTCGGGGCCCCGCACGTTGCGGTAGTCGGCGTAGAAGTAATAGAAGGCCTGGCGCAGCCCGAAGACCTCGTGGCGGCGGTCGTCGCGCATGGCGCGCACGACTTCGGCGCGCGGTATCTCGTCGGCGTCGGAGACCATCACCAGGTCGTGCGGCGCCGCGTCGTGCAGGCCGCGCAGGATCTGGTTGCGCTGGAATTTCTCGCGGATCCAGAAGCCCGATTTCGGCGCGTCGGCATGCCAGTCGCCGGGCACGGCGATCGCATCGGCGGCCGCGTCGACCTCGGGCATGTCGTGCACCGCCACATGGCGGATGCGCGGCAGGAAGGCCGCGATGCGCGGATCGGCGGCATCGAAGCGCAGCGGCTTGGGCGCGCCGGTGAAACTGCGGTCGGCCTCGACCACGACGAAGCAGTCGACCACCTCGTCGAGCTCGTGCAGCCGCGCCGCGAGGATGTCGGCCTCGCCGTTGTAGGTGAAGCAGTCGTAGACCCTGCGCGTGGGACCGGGCGACACGGCCGCGGCCCGCGCCTCGGGCGGGAATTCGATGCGGTAGCCGCGGCGCTCGAACATCGTCAGCAGGTCGCGCTCGCCGTACCAGCCGTCGAGCTCCGACAGCGGCACCAGCGAACGCACCGTGGGCGGCGACAGCGACACCAGCCGACGCACCTTCGAGTGATGGCCGAAGATCTTCAGCGCATCGAAGCCATGGTGCAGCTGCGGGCCCGCATGCTCGATCGCGAACTCGCGCGCCAGCTCGACCGGCGCGAAGCGCAGGCCCCGGGCCTCGAGCGCCGGCCGCAGCACGCCGGTCAGCTGCACGTCTTCCAGCAAGGGGTTGTGGTGCCAGTGCATCCGCAGCGGCTCGCCCTCGAGCGCATCGGGCGGCGGAATCTCGACGCGGATCTCGGGATGGTCGACCAGCGCGCGCAGGAAGCGTCGGCTGCGCAGGCTGAAGCCGCCGTTGAGCACCGGCGTGACGCGGTGGTCGGGCCGCGCGTACTCGTCGGCCCATTCGAAGCGGTTGCGCCAGTAGGCCGGCCCCTGCGGCGGCTCGATGCGCGCGAGGTGGATCGGCGCGCCGATGCAGTCGTGGTCGAGGAAGGCCTCGTTCCAGTTCGCCGCGTCGAGCACCCAGCCGTCTTCCTGCACGATCAACGCGAACTCGGTGTCCACCAGGCGCCAGAGCGCGAACATGATGAACCAGCTGTACTCGTGGTAATCGAGCGGCGCGATCGCGCGGTGCGCGATGCCGCGGCCCAGATCGGCCGGCGCCTGCGGGCTGCACAGCAGCGCGCGCGCGCCGGGCATCTGCGCCAGGCTCAACGCGAGCGCCATGGCGGCGCCGCGCGCATCCGGCAGGCCGGTGACGGACACCAGCGTGATCTTCTGAAACGACTCCCTGCTCATCTTCTTGCCCCGCGAATTCTTCGTTCCGCGTGATGCCCGGTCCGGCTCAGTAGGTGCCGGGGTAGGCACCGCCATCGGCCAGCACGTTCTGCCCGGTCATGTAGCCGGCCTGCACGCTGCACAGGAAGGCGCAGATGGCACCGAACTCGGCCGGCGTACCGAAGCGGCGCGCGGGCACGGACTTCTTGCGGTTCTCCCACACGGTGTCGAAGTCCAGGCCCGACTTCTGCGCCGCGCCGCTCATCGTGCCCTTGAGGCGGTCGGTCTCGAAGGAGCCGGGCAGCAGGTTGTTGATGGTCACGCCCTTGGCCGCGACACTGCTGCGCGCCACGCCGGCCACGAAGCCCGTGAGGCCGCTGCGCGCGCCGTTCGACAGGCCCAGCACCTCGATCGGCGACTTCACCGAGCTCGAGGTGATGTTGACGATGCGCCCGAAGCCGCGCTCGGCCATGCCGTCGACCGTGGCCTTGATGAGCTCGATCGGCGTGAGCATGTTGGCGTCGACCGCCTTGATCCAGTCCTCGCGCTCCCAGTTGCGGAAGTCGCCGGGCGGCGGGCCGCCGGCATTGGTGACCACGATGTCGAAGGCATGGCCCAGCGCGAACACCGCGGCGCGGCCGGCCTCGGTCGTGATGTCGGCCGCCACGGCCTTGACGAAGGGAGCCGGCGTGCCCGCGGCCGTGGCCGCGTCGGCCAGCTGCTTGGCGGCCGCCTCGAGCGCCTCGGCGCCGCGCGCCACGATCACCACGTTGACGCCCTCGCGCACCAGCGCCTCGGCGCAGCCGTAGCCCAACCCCTTGCTCGCGCCGCACACCAGCGCGGTCTTGCCTGCAATGCCCAGATCCATTTGTTCGACTCCAGAAGAGAAAGAAGAAAAGCGCGACGGCCTCAGCGGCCCTTGCGCGTGAAAACGAAGATGCCCGCGATCACCAGCGCCGTGCCGGCGGCGATCCAGGCGGTGAACGGTTCGCCGAGTATGACCACGCCCATGAGGATGGTCGACAGGGGTCCGATCATGCCGGTCTGGGCGGCGATGGCCGGCCCGATGCGCTCGATCGCCATCATCACCATCAGCACCGGCACCGCGGTGCACAAGGTGGCGTTGAGCACCGACAGCCAGATCACCTCGGGCGCCACCTGCAGCGCCGCATCGAGTGGCCGCAGCAGCGCGAACTGCGCGAGGCAGAACAGGCAGGCCACGGTGGTCGCGAGGCCCACCAGCCGCAACGAACCGAGGCGCTGCACGAATTCGCCGCTGTAGACCAGGTAGCCCGCATAGCTCACCGCGCTGAGGAACACCAGGAACGCGCCCCAGGCCGCCGCGAGGCCGCCGCCCTTGCTCTCGCCGGCCAGCAGCTCGTGGCCGAACACCAGCAGCACGCCCGCGTAGCTGATGACCATGCCGACGAGCTGCGGCCGCGTGACGCGGCGGCGGTACAGCACCCAGCCGAAGAACAGCACCAGCGTGGGATTGAGATAGAGGATCAGCCGCTCGAAGCTGGCCGAGATGTAGGCCAGGCCGGCGAAGTCGAGGAAGCTCGCGAGGTAGTAGCCCGAGAAGCCCAGCCCGATCACGCCGAGCCAGTCGCGAAAGCTCAAGGCGGGCTTGCCGCGCCCGGCCCACCAGGCCATGAGCGCGAACAGCGGCAGCGCGAACAGCATGCGCAGCATGATCAGCGTCACGGCATCGACGCCGTGGCGGTAGGCCAGCTTGACGATGATCGCCTTGCCGCTGAACGCGATCGCGCCCAGCGAGGCGAGGACGAGGCCGGGCGCGATGCTCTTCGCGCCGTCTGGAAGGGGAATGCCGGTGCTCGCGGCCGTCTTGGTCATCCCCCGATCATCGCGTGAAAGCTCAATACCCTGCTGCCGCTCCGTCTCGGCGCGGGTCGCTGGCGGCCACGTAGCCCTCGACCGAGGGATCGCCCGCGCGCCAGATGAACTGGCCGGCACCGAAGTCCTGGTAGGAGTCGTTGATGACCTCGAGGTGATGGCCCAAACCTCGCAGGCCCTGCACGGTGGCGGGGTTCATCGCGGCCTCGACGTTGATCTCCAGGCCCGCGTTGAAGCGCCAGCGCGGCGCGTCGCAGGCGGCCTGCGGGTTCTGCTTGTAGTCGAGCATGCGCACCAGCGTCTGCATGTGGCCCTGGGGCTGCATGTTGCCGCCCATCACGCCGAAGCTCATCACCGGCTGGCCGTCCCTGGTGAGGAAGGCCGGGATGATGGTGTGGAACGGGCGCTTGCCCGGTGCCACCACGTTCGGACTCTCGGCCTTGAGGCTGAAGCCGTGGCCGCGGTTCTGCAGGCTGATGCCGAACTCGGGTTCGACGCAGCCCGAGCCGAAGCCCATGTAGTTGCTCTGGATGAAGCTCACCATCATGCCGCTCTCGTCGGCCGCGGTGAGGTAGATCGTGCCGCCCTTCACGGGGTTGCCGGCCTTGAAGTCCTGCGCCTTGCTGCGGTCGATCAGCCGCGCGCGCGAGGCCAGGTAAGCATCGTCGAGCATCTGCTCGGTCGTGACCTCCATGGTCTTGCGCTCCGACACGTAGCGGTAGACGTCGGCGAAGGCCAGCTTCATGGCCTCGATCTGCAGATGCTGCGACTCCACCGAGTCGACCGGCAGCGAGGCGATGTCGAACTTCTCGAGGATGCCCAGCGCGATCAGCGCCGCGATGCCCTGGCCGTTGGGCGGGATCTCGTGCAGCGTGTGGCCGCGGTAGTCGCGCGAGATCGGCGTGACCCACTCGGGCTGGTAGGCCGCGAGGTCGGCCACGGTGAGCGCGCCGCCCTGCTCCCTGGAGAACTTCGCGAGCGCCTCGGCGATCTCGCCCGTGTAGTAGGCCTCGCCCTTCGTGCGGGCAATGGCCTTGAGCGCGCGCGCGGCGGCGGCGAAGCGGAACAGTTCGCCGACCTCGGGCGCGCGGCCCCAGGGCAGGAAGGCCTGCGCGAAGCCCGGCTGCGATTGCAGCAGCGGCGTGGCCGCGAGCCACTTGCCCTGCACCACCGGCGGCACCAGGTAGCCGCGCTCGGCGATGTCGATGGCCGGCGCCATCAGGTCGGCGAAGGGCAGCTTGCCGAAGCGCTCGCTGAGCGCGGCCCAGCCGCGCACCGCGCCCGGCACGGTGACCGAATCGATGCCGCGCATCGGCGGGGTGGCGGCGTCGGCGCCGTACTTGGCCTTGAAGTACTCGGGCGTCCAGGCCTTGGGCGCGGGGCCCGAGGCATTGAGGCCGTGCAGTGCCTTGCCGTCCCACAGGATGCAGAAGGCATCGCTGCCCAGGCCGTTGCTCACGGGCTCGACCAAGGTCATGACGGCCGCGGTGGCGACCGCCGCGTCGACCGCGTTGCCGCCCTGCTGCAGGATGCGCAGGCCGGCCTGCGCGGCCAGCGGATGCGAGGTCGACACCACGTTGCGCGCGAACACCGGGATGCGGGTGGAGGTGTAGGGGTTGCCGAAATCGAAGTTCATGGCGGTGGTGCTCTCGTGTGTCTTCAGTCGTTGGTGATCTTGCGTTCGACGACGATCTTCTTCCACTTGGCGGCGTCGGCGGCCACCATCTTCGCGAACTGCTCGGGCGTGCCGGCCGTGGCGGGCTCGATGCCCAGGCGCGACAGCTTGTCCTTGACCTCGGGGTCGGCCAGTGCCTCGTTGGCGGCCTTGTTCACGCGCGCCACGAGATCGGCCGGCAGGCCCTTGGGGCCGTAGAAGCCGAACCAGGTGTTCGATTCGTAGCCCGGCAGCGTGTCGGCGATCGGTGGCAGCTCGGGCGCCAGCGGGCTGCGCTTGAGCGAGGTCACGCCCAGCGCGCGCAGCCGGCCGTCGCGCACGTGCGGCATGCCGGTGGGCAGCGAATCGAACAGCACGTCGACCTTGCCGCTGATCAGGTCGGGGATCGCGAGCGCCGTGCCCTTGTAGGGGATGTGGGTGACGAACACGCCGGCCTGCGCCTTGAACAGCTCGGCCGTGAGCTGCACGATGGTGCCGTTGCCGCTCGAGGCGTAGTTGAGCTTGCCGGGGTTCTTCTTCGCGTAGTCGATCCACTCGCGCACCGTCTTCGCGGGCGAGTTCACGGGCACCAGCATGATGCTCGGCGCGTCGCCCACGTGCGCGATCGGCGTGAAGTCGCGCACCGTGTCGTAGGGCAGGCGACTGGTGATGGCCGGGCCGATCGAGTGCGTGCTGGTGGTGGCCAGCAGCAGCGTGTAGCCGTCGGGCGCGGCCTTGGCCGCGATGTCGGAGCCGATGGCGCCGCCGGCGCCGGGCTTGTTGTCGACCACCAGCGTGGTGCCCAGCTTCTCGCCCATCTTCTGGCCCAGCGTGCGCGCGAACAGGTCGGTGGCACCGGCTGCGGGAAAGGGCACGACCAGGCGGATCGGCTTGTTGGGGTAGCCCTGCGCGAGGCCGGTGGCCGGCGCGGCCAGGCACAGCGCGGCGAAGGCGGCCGCGAGGCCGTGGAGAAACTGGTGGCGTTGCATGGTGCTGGATTCCCTTCGCAAGATGGCGAACATTCGATGCTAAGCAGCGCGGGCGCATCAAGCCAGATAATCCCGCTTATTCAACTATGAGCACAATTTATGGCACGGATCGCCGCCGAGGAGGTTTCGCTGCAGCAGCTTCGCGCGCTCGCGGCGGTGGCCGAAACGGGCAGCTTCACGCTGGCCGCCGAGAGCCTGCAGCTGACCCAGCCGGCCATCAGCCACCTCGTCAAGCGCATGGAGGAGGACCTGGGCCAGCCGCTGGTGGTGCGCGGGCGGCGCATCCGCATGACCGATGCCGGCCAGATGATGGTCGACACGGCCGTGCGCGCGCTGCGGCTGATCGATGAATCGGTCAATGCCTGCCGCTCGCAGGCGCAGTTGCGCGAGGGCCGCGTGGTGCTGGCGGTGGGCCATCTCACGGCCGGCGCGCTGATGCCGCCGCTGCTCGGGCGCTTCGCGCACAAGCACCCCAAGCTGGCCACCACGCTGCTCGACAGCACCGCCGAGCAGATGATCTCGCGCATCCTCTCGCAGGAGGCCGACCTGGGCTTCGGCTCCGACATCGGCCAGGCGCATTCGGAGCTCGCGACCGAGCCGCTGTTCGTCGAGCGCATGGCGCTGTTCGTGCGCGAGGACCATCCGCTCGCGCAGCGCACCAGCATCGAGGCGCGGCAGCTCGAGGCCCTGCCCTTCATCCACGTCAATCCCGACGCCAACGTCTGGCGCGCGGTGAGCCGGCAGCTCTCGAGCGTGGCCAACGTCTATCCGCAGGTGGCGCACCACGTGTCGATGCTTTCCACCGCCTTCGGCCTGATCCAGGCCGGCGCGGGCGTGGCGCTGCTGCCGCGCTACGTGGAGGTGCTGATGCCGCCGAACCTGCGCGTGCTCTCGGTCACGCGGCCGGTGCTCGAATACCCGCTGGTGGCGGTGCGGCTGGCCAAGCATCCGCTGAGCCCGGCGGCGATGGCCTTCCTCGACATCGCGCGGCAGCACCTGAAGCCGCGCGCGGCGAAGGGCTGAAGGCCTTCGCCAAAAACGAACGGCGCCCGCAGGCGCCGTTGGCTGGAACGAGCCCGGCACGCATGCCGGGCGGTCGTCGATCACTCCTCGACGAAGGCTTCCTCGCGCTTCGACTTCACGGCCGGCAGCAGCACGATCACGAGCAGCAGCAAGGCGGCAGCCAGCAGGCCGGCGGAGATCGGACGCGTGATGAACACGCTCCAGTCGCCGCGCGACAGCAGCAGCGAGCGGCGCAGGTTCTCTTCCATCATCGGGCCCAGGATGAAGCCCAGCAGCAGCGGCGCGGGTTCGCAGCCGAGCTTGAAGAAGGTGTAGCCCACGAAGCCGAAGATGCCCACCATCCAGATGTCGAAGGTGTTGTTGTTGGTCGAGTACACGCCGATCGCGCAGAACAGCACGATCGCCGGGAACAGGTACTTGTAGGGCACCGACAGCAGCTTGATCCACATGCCGATCAGCGGCAGGTTCAGGATGATCAGCATCGCG
>NZ_JAHUTH010000064.1:0-12989 GCF_025376855.1 Variovorax endophyticus | reverse complement strand
CGTGGCGCGGGCATCGGGCGGGAACACGCGGTTCTCGACCAGGACGGATTCAATGTTCTTCGATGCGCTGCTCATGTCTCGTGTCTCCTGGATGAATTGCGGCCGTAATGTCGGCGCGACCACTTACGGGCCACTGACGCCGAACCGGCGTGCTGCTGACGGACCCCCGATGTTAGAGCGGGGGGTTATCACGAGTGCGTCACCGGGACACCCCTAGAATCTCGCTCCCCGTCACACACGCCCCCTCGATGTCCTCCCCCGACCCTTTCGATCCCCGGAACATGCCCGTTCACGCCCGCACCTCGCCGTTGCGCCCGCTGCCACGGCTGATCTTCGCGAGCCGCTGGCTCCAGCTGCCGCTGTACCTGGGGCTGATCGTGGCGCAGGCGGTCTACGTGGTGCATTTCCTGGTCGAGCTGCTGCACCTGGTCGAGGCCGCCTTCGGCAGCCAGACCGCGCTGCAGGCGCTGGTCAACAGCATCGGCTATAAGACCACCGCGCCGGTGGCCGCGCTCAACGAGACGGTGATCATGCTGGTGGTGCTGGCGCTCATCGACGTGGTGATGATCTCGAACCTGCTGATCATGGTGATCGTGGGCGGCTACGAGACCTTCGTGAGCCGCATGGACCTCGAAGGCCACCGCGACCAGCCCGAGTGGCTGAGCCACGTGAACGCCTCGGTGCTCAAGGTCAAGCTGGCCACTGCCATCATCGGCATCAGCTCGATCCACCTGCTCAAGACCTTCATCAACGCCGACAACTACACCGACAAGGTGCTGATCGCGCAGACGGTGATCCACATCGCCTTCCTGTTCTCGGCCATGGCCATCGCCTATACCGACCGGCTGATGGCGCATCCTCCGGCCGACCACTGAAACTCAGGCCGCCAGCGGCAGGTCCCAGGCCGGCACCTCGGTGAAGCGCCGCGCCAGGAAATCGAGCATGGTGCGCAGGGTGGCCGGCATGTGCTTGCGCGAGGTGTAGACCGCGTACATGCCCACCACCTGCGGCTCGAAATCGGGGAACAGCGGCACCAGTTCCCCGCCGTGCACGAGCTGCGCCGTCAGGTAGGTCGGCAGCATCGCGATGCCCGCGCCCGCGCGCGCCAGGCCCATCAGGCTGGCCGCGTCGTTGGCCGACACGTTGCCGTCCACGGCCACCGACACCGGCGCGCCATCGCTCTTGCGCGTGAAGCTCCAGAGGCTGTGGCCGAAGTAGGAATGCGTGAGGCAGTTGCGCTGCGCGAGTTCGTCCACGCGCTGCGGCGTTCCGTGCTCGGCCAGGTAGGCCGGCGAGGCGCAGACCACCGAGCGGCAGTCCGTGAGCCGGCGCGCGATCAGGTTGGGATCGATCTCGGCCGCGGTTCGGATCGCGAGGTCGATGCGCTCGTCGACCAGGTTCACGGTGCGGTCGAGCAGCACCAGGTCGACCATTACGCCCGGATAGAGCCGCACGTAGTCCGCGATCGCATCGGCCAGTTGCGCCTGCGCGAACGAGGTGCCGGTGGTGATGCGCAACTGCCCGCGCGGCGCCTCGGCCGGATGGCGCACCGCGGCCTGCATGTCGCCCGCGAGCTCCAGCAGCTGGCGGCAGCGCGGCAGCAGTTCCTCGCCCGCGGCCGTGAGGCTCAGGCGCCGGGTGGTGCGGTGCAGGAGGCGCGCGCCGGTCCATTGCTCGAGCTCGGCCACGTAGCGCGTGACCACGGGGCGCGACATGTCGAGCAGGTCGGCGGCGGCCGAGAGGCTGCCCGCGTCGACCACGGTCACGAGCACCCGCATTGCGTTGAGACGGTCCATTCGAACGATTTTAGGAATAAAGAAGCGCGAATTTCGAGGTATTTCTTTCGAAATGAGAAACCTAAGATGAGCCTCATCGCCCTCTTTCCATCGCTCGTTCCAAGGAGTCCTCCATGAGCCACATCGCCATCATCGGCGCCACCGGTCGCGCCGGCGGCCGCCTCCTCGAAGAAGCGCTTCGCCGCGGCCACACGGTCACGGCCATCGCACGCCATGCCAGCGCGAAGCTTTCCGATCGCGCCAACGTCAAGGCCGTCGACCTCGACGTGCTCGACGGCACCGCGCTCGAGAAGGCCCTGGCCGGCCACGACGCCGTGTTCAGCGCCGCCCACTTCGCGACCGTGCCGCCCGCGGCCATCATCGAACCCGCGAAGCGCGCGGGCGTGAAGCGCCTGCTGGTGGTCGGCGGCGCCGGCAGCCTGTTCGCGGCACCGGGCCTCAAGGTCATCGAGACGCCGAACTTCCCCGAGGCCTACAAGGCCGAGGCCTCGGCCGGCGGCGTGTTCCTCGAGGCGCTGCGCGCCGAGAAGGAACTCGACTGGACCTTCCTCTCGCCCTCGGCCGAATTCGTCGAAGGCGAACGAACCGGCAAGTTCCGCCTCGGCCAGGACGACCTGCTGGTCAGCGCCGAGGGCCGCAGCTGGATCACGTTCGAGGATTACGCGATCGCCTTCATCGACGAGCTCGAGAAGCCGGCGCATTCGCGCCAGCGCTACACGATAGGCTACTGAGCAAGCCCCTCGCCAACGAAAAAAGGACCCTCGCGGGTCCTTTTTGCATGGGGCAGGCTCGCCTCAGCGGCCCGTCATGTTCTCGGGCACCACCCACTGGTCGAACTGCTCGGCCGTGAGGTGGCCCGAGGCGATCGCGGCCTCGCGCAGGCTGGTGCCTTCCTTGTGCGCCTTCTTCGCGATGTAGGCCGACTTGTCGTAGCCGATGTGCGTGTTGAGCGCGGTCACCAGCATCAGCGAGCGCTGCACCAGCTCGGTGATGCGCTCGCGGTTCGGCTCGATGCCCACGGCGCAGTGGTCGTTGAAGCTCACCATGCCGTCGGCCAGCAGGCGCACGCTCTGCAGGAAGTTGTGGGCCACCATCGGGCGGAACACGTTGAGCTCGAAGTTGCCCGAGGCGCCGCCGATGTTGATGGCGACGTCGTTGCCGAACACCTGCGCGGCCAGCATCGTGACGGCCTCGCTCTGGGTCGGGTTGACCTTGCCCGGCATGATCGACGAGCCCGGCTCGTTCTCGGGAATGCTCAGTTCGCCGATGCCGCTGCGCGGGCCACTCGCGAGCCAGCGCACGTCGTTGGCGATCTTGTTCATGCTGGCGGCGAGCGTCTTCAGCGCGCCGTGGGCGTGCACCAGCGCATCGACGCTGGCCATGGCCTCGAACTTGTTCGGCGCGGTCACGAACGGCAGGCCGGTGAGCTTCGCGAGCTCGGCCGCCACCTGCTCGGCATAGCCCTTGGGTGCGTTGAGGCCGGTGCCCACGGCCGTGCCGCCCAGCGCCAGTTCGCTCAGGTGCGGCAGCGCGGCGCGCACGTGCGCCTCGCCGTGCGCGAGTTGCGCCACGTAGCCCGAGAACTCCTGGCCCAGGGTGAGCGGCGTGGCGTCCTGCAGGTGGGTGCGGCCGATCTTCACGATGTCGGCGAAGTCCTTGGACTTCTGCTCCAGCGTGCCGCGCAGCTTGGCGATGGCCGGCAGCAGCTTGTGCGTGATGGCCTCGACGGCCGCCACGTGCATCGCCGTCGGGAACACGTCGTTGCTCGACTGGCTGCGGTTCACGTCGTCGTTGGGATGCACCAGCCGGCCCTCGCCGCGCTCGCCGCCCAGCAGTTCGCTCGCGCGGTTGGCCAGCACCTCGTTGACGTTCATGTTGGTCTGCGTGCCCGAGCCGGTCTGCCAGACCACCAGCGGGAACTCGCCCGGGTGCTTGCCGGCGATGACCTCGTCGGCCGCGGCGACGATGGCGTGGGTCTTCTTCTCGTCCTGCAGGCCCAGCGCGTGGTTGACCACGGCCGATGCGCGCTTGACCTGGGCCAGGGCCTTGATGATCTCGCGCGGCTGCTGCTCGCCCGAGATGTCGAAGTTCTGCAGCGAGCGCTGCGTCTGCGCGCCCCACAGCTTGTCGGCCGGCACGTCGATCGGTCCGAAGGTGTCGCGCTCGGCACGGGTCTTGGGGGAAGTCGTCATGAGAAAAGCTCCGCAGTCTTGGAAATGGGTGCGCCCGCTCGCCGGACGCGGCCCCGAGTATCGCCGGATAAGAATGGCTCTCATCTGACGCGGCCATTGCGTTCCAGACTACAGCCGTTCGCAGGCGGCGGATTGACACGCTTCATGTCAAAAAGTTATAATCATCGTCTTTCGCGGACCTGCAAGTCATTTACAAAACCCATTCCGGGATGACGCTGCAGCTCCCACCGGCACTACTCGCGGATCTTCGAATCCCGTCGCGGTGCAGGTTCTCCCGCCGGGCCCTGCCCGGCACACCGGCCGGATAGTTCCGGCCCCACTGCCACGTCAGGCTTCTCCAGGCGGCGCCCCTCGACCAGGCCCGTCGCCCTGCGAGCGAAGCATCCGGCGGGCACTGGTTTCGTCGCCACGTCGTCCTCAGTGCCTTCCGGCAGCCATCGGCTGATGGCGTGGCCGCTGCCGTCCCGCTTCCAGGCGGAACGGCGCCCGTCCAACCTTCGCACAAGGAGCCCGGCATATGGCCAAAGGAATTCTCATCGACCACGTCTTCAAGGTCTTCGGCGACGCGCCCGACGACGCGCTGGCGCTGGTGCGCCAAGGTCTGTCGAAGAAGGAGATCCTCGCGAAGACCGGCCAGTCGATCGGGGTGTTCGATGCCACCTTCGAGATCCAGGCCGGCGAGATCTTCGTGATCATGGGCCTGTCGGGCTCGGGCAAGTCGACGCTGGTGCGGCTGCTGAACCGGCTGATCGAGCCGACCGCGGGCCGCATCGTGATCGACGGCGCCGACATCAACGAACACTCCGACGCCAGGCTGCGCGCGCTGCGCCGCAAGGACATCAGCATGGTGTTCCAGTCCTTCGCGCTGATGCCGCACATGACGGTGCGCGAAAACACGGCCTTCGGGCTCGAGCTGTCGGGCACCGGCAAGAAGGAGCGCCTGGCGCAGGCCGACCTCGCGCTCGCGCAGGTGGGGCTGGCGGGCTGGGGCGACAGCTATCCCGACGAGCTCTCGGGCGGCATGCAGCAGCGCGTGGGCCTGGCGCGCGCGCTGGCCTCCGATCCCTCGATCCTGCTGATGGACGAGGCCTTCTCGGCGCTCGACCCGATCATCCGCACCGAGATGCAGTCCGAGCTGCTGCGCCTGCAGCAACAGCAGCGCCGCACCATCGTCTTCATCTCGCACGACCTCGACGAGGCGATGCGCATCGGCGACCGCATCGCGATCATGAAGGACGGCCAGGTGATCCAGGTCGGCACGCCCGACGAGATCCTGCGCTGCCCGGCCAACGACTACGTGCGCAGCTTCGTGCGCGGCGTGGACGCGGCGGCCGTGTTCAAGGCCGCCGACATCGCGCGCAAGCCCCTCACCGTGGTCTGCGAGCATCCCGAGCGCGGCGCCCGCGCGGCGCTCAAGCTGCTCGAGGACCAGGACCGCGATTTCGCCTACGTGACCAGCCCCGACCGGCGCTACCTCGGCACGGTCTCGGCCGACACGCTGCGCGCGGCGCTCGACGGCCATTCGGGACCGCTGGGCCTGCGCCATGCCTTCCTCGTCGACCTCGGCACGATCGAGGCCGACGCGCCCGTGGCCGGATTGATCGGCCAGGTGGGCCAGGCGCCCTGCGCGGTGCCGGTGGTGGCGGCCGACGGCCGCTTCTGCGGCGCGATCAGCAAGACCACGCTGCTGAAGTTCCTCGATCGCGACACGCCGCCGATCGATCCCGCGCTGCCGCCCGCCCCCGCCGCGAGCGCCGCCCCGGCCCATGTCCTGGCCTGAACCCGATTTCGAAGGAACCGCCGAGATGAACGACACCACCCTGCCCTCCGAACTCGCCACCGCCAACGATGCCGCCGCCGCGCTGGCGCAGCAGCCCGCGCCGGCGCCCGTCGCGCTCGATCCCTGGGAAGCCCTGTCGGCCGCGCCCGATCCCGCAGCCACCAGCGCCTGGCTCGACGCGCCCGTGCCGCCCGACGCCGCGCACCAGCTCGCCGGCCAGGCCGACGCCGCCGGCTTCCAGCTGCACCGCCTCTGGGACGGCTCGCTGCCGGTCGAGTCCTGGATCAACCAGGGCCTGGGCTGGGTGGTCGAGCACTTCCGCCCCTTCTTCCAGACCGTGCGGCTGCCGATCGACAGCACCCTGAACTCGGTGCAGAGCCTGCTGACCGGGTTGCCGACGCTCGCGATGATCGCGCTGATCGGTCTGCTGGCCTGGCAGTTCGCGGGCCGCGCGCTGGCCATCGGCAGTACCGTCGCGCTGCTGCTGGTCGCGATGCTGGGCATCTGGCCCGAGGCCATGGTCACGCTGTCGCTGGTGCTGACCTCGCTGGTCTTCTGCATGGTCATCGGCCTGCCGCTGGGCGTGCTGCTGGCCAGCAGCGACCGGGCCCAGCGCGTGATGCGCCCGGTGCTCGACGCGATGCAGACCACGCCGGCCTTCGTCTACCTGGTGCCGGTGGTGATGCTGTTCGGCATCGGCAACGTGCCGGGCGTGATCGTGACCATCGTGTTCGCGCTGGCGCCGCTGGTGCGCCTGACCAACCTGGGCCTGCGCCAGGTGCGGCCCGACCTGATCGAGGCCGCGCGCGCCTACGGCGCTTCGCCCTGGCAGATGCTGGTGAAGGTGAAGCTGCCGCTGGCCATGCCCTCGATCATGGCCGGCATCAACCAGGCGCTGATGCTGTCGCTGTCGATGGTCGTCATCGCTTCGATGATCGCCGTGGGCGGCCTGGGACAGATGGTGCTGCGCGGCATCGGCCGGCTCGACATGGGCCTGGCCACCGTCGGCGGCCTGGGCATCGTGCTGCTCGCGATCTCGCTCGACCGGCTGACGCAGGCCATGGGGCGGCCGCGCCGCGGCGGCCAGCGCTGGTGGCATGGCGGGCCCGCGGGCCTGGCGCTGCGCATGCTGCAGCGCGCGGTGGCGCCGGGCGCATCGCGCGGCGCGGAAGAAGCCGTGCCGGCCCTTTCGACCCAGACCCGCTGAAGCTTCAGGAGGAACACGACGCATGAAGACATCCATGAATCCCATCGCGCGCGGCCTCGGGCTGCTGGCCCTGGCCTTCGCGGCCGCGGCGACCTTCACCCTGCCGGCGCACGCCGCCACCGACCTGCCCGGCCAGGGCATCGTCGTCAAGCCGCTCAAGAGCTCGCTGGCCGAAGAGGCCTTCCAGACCCTGCTCGTGATGCGCGCGCTCGAGAAGCTCGGCTACACGGTCGAGCCGATGAAGGACCTGGAGCCCGCGACCGAGCACCTGTCGATCGCCAACGGCGATGCCACCTTCATGGCCAACCACTGGAGCCTGCTGCACGCCGATTTCTACAAGAACAGCGGCGGCGACGCGAAGCTGTGGCGCCAGGGCGTCTACGCCGACGGTGCGGTGCAGGGCTACCTGATCGACCGCAAGACCGCCGAGCAGTACCACATCACCAACATCGCGCAGCTCAAGGAGCCGGCGATCGCGAAGCTGTTCGACACCGACGGCGACGGCAAGGCCGACCTCACGGGCTGCAACCCCGGCTGGGGCTGCGAGCTCGCGATCGAGAACCACCTGGGCGCCTACGGCCTGCGCGACACCGTGACGCACCGCCAGGGCAGCTATGCCGCGCTGATGGCCGACACCATCGCGCGCTTCAGGCAGGACAAGCCGATCCTCTACTACACCTGGACGCCCTACTGGGTCAGCGCCGTGCTGCGACCCGGCGCCGACGTGGTGTGGCTGCAGGTGCCGTTCTCGGCGTCGCAGAGTGGCGAGAACGTGGACACGCGCCAGCCCAACGGCAAGAACTACGGCTTCCTTGCCAACCAGGAACGCATCGTTGCTAACCGCGAGTTCGCCGAGAAAAACCCGGCCGCAGCGAAGCTGTTCGAGGTCATGAACGTGCCGATCGGCGACATCAACGCGCAGAACCTGCGCATGAGCGAAGGCGCCAACAGCCAGCAGGACGTGGAGCGGCATGCCGACGGCTGGATCCGCGCGCACCAATCGCTGTTCGACAGCTGGATCGCGCAGGCGCGGGCCGCGGCCCAGTAGCCATCGGCCGCGCGGCCGGGATCAGAAGGCGACCCGGTCGGCGCCCTTGAGTGCCAGCATGGCGCGCGCCTCCTCGGGCGTGGCGATCTCGTGGCCCAGTTCCTCCAGCAGGCGGCGCACCTTCGCCACCTGCTGCGCGTTCGAAGTCGCCAGCTCGCCGCGCGCGATCTGCAGCGAATCCTCCAGGCCCACCCGCACATGGCCGCCCAGCGTCGCGGCCGCCACGGCCAGCTGCATCTGGCTCGCGCCCGCGCCCAGCACCGACCATTGGTAGCCGGTGCCAAAGAGCTTGTCGGCGGTGCGCTTCATGAAGACCAGGTTCTCGAGGTCCGCGCCGATGCCGCCGAGGATGCCGAGCACGAACTGGATGAAGACCGGGGCCTCGAACAGGCCGCTGTCCATGCAGAACTTCAGGTTGTAGAGCTGGCCCACGTCGTAGCACTCGTGCTCGAACTTGATGCCGTGCGTTTCCAGCGCACGGGCCGCCATGCCGATGTCGCGGAAGGTGTTGCGGAAGATGTAGCCGTCGGACTCGCGCAGGTAGGGCTCCTCCCAGTCGAACTTCCATTGCTTGTAGCGCTGCGCGAGCGAATGCATGGAGAAGTTCATGCTCCCCATGTTGAGCGAGCACATCTCCGGCGAGAAGCGCAGCGCCGGCGCGATGCGTTCGGCCACCGTGTGATTGAGGCTGCCGCCGGTCGACAGGTTGACCACCGCGCCGGTGGCGGCACGGATGGCGGGCAGGAAGGCCTGGAAGCGTTCCGGCTCGATGGAGACCGCGCCCGTTTCCGGATGCCGCGCATGCAGGTGCAGCACCGCGGCGCCGGCCTCGGCCGCCTCGATGGCCTGGCGGGCGATGTCCTCGGGTCGGTAGGGCAGCGCGTCCGACATGGTGGGCGTGTGGATGGCGCCGGTCACGGCGCAGGTGATGATGACTTTTCTAGAAAGCTTGGTCATGGCGTGGCCGATGGGGTGGGTGTGCGAAGGGGTTCGGGCATGGCATCCAGCCCGATGGGGGCACGTTGCCAGACCAGTTTCAGGACGGTCTCGACACCCGCCTGCGGCTGCGGCGCGGTGCGCAGCTCGACCGTGTCTCCGGCCAGCCGCACCTCGCGGCGCAGGCGGGTCCCGACCCAGTTCGGGTAGCTCGAGATGTCGACGTGATGCACGATCCAGTCGCCCTCGCGGACGTAGCGCCCGGCATAGCCGATCGACGAGCGGTACGCCGCTGCGCTCTCGGCGTCGGTGGCGTCCTGCCGGTCCGAGCCCGAAAGGCGCACGCGGCCGTCGTGCGTGATGAGCGCCGTCATGCGGCCGTCGGCACCGTAGTGGATGACGCCCGAGGGCCGGGCGCCGTAGACGTCGAAAAGGCGTTCGCCACGGGGGTCCACGGCATAGGCCTCGCGCAGATACCAGGTCCCGAGCAAGGTGTCGTCCGCTACTCCGCTCATGGCAGCACCGCCACGGCCCGCACCCAGCCGGCCGAGGCCTTGTGGATCTTCACGGGGAAGCAGATGACGTGGAAGCCGCTGGCGGGCAGGAGGTCGAGGTTGGTCAGTTTTTCCATCTGGTAGTAGCCCGTGGTGCGGCCGGCCTTGTGCCCCTCCCAGATCAGAGAGGCGTCTCCGGTGGCGGCGTAGCGCCGGGCGGTGTGCGAGAAAGGGGCGTCCCAGGACCAGGCGTCGGTGCCTACCACGCGCACGCCCTGCTGCGTCAGCCAGAGCGTGGCCTCGCGGCCCAGGCCGCAGCCGCTGTCGAGGTAGTCGGGTTGGCCGTAGCGCGCGGCGGCGGCCGTGTTCACCAGCACGATGTCCAGCGGCTGCAGCACGTGGCCGATGCGCTTCAGCTCCGTGCCCAGGTCATCGACCGTGGCGACATGCCCGTGCGGCAGGTGGCGCAGGTCCAGCTTCACGCCGGGGCGATGGCACCAGTCCAGCGGCACCTCGTCGATGGTGGCCGCGGGCCGGCCGCCGTCCATGGTCGAGGCGTAGTGCCACGGCGCGTCCATGTGAGTGCCGTTGTGGGTGGACAGGTCGATTCGCTCCACCGCCCAGGCCTCGCCATCGGGCAGGTCCTCGGGCCGCAGGCCGGCGAAGGGCCCGGCCAGGGCCGCGAAGGTCTCGTGGTGGTGCTGGTAGCGGATGCGCGGCCCGTTGCCCGGGCGGTCCACCGGCAGGTCGTTCTCGATGGCGACGGACAGGTCGATCAGCTGCATGGATGCCCCCGCCTCACTGCTGCGCCAGGCCGATGGACTTCACCAGTCCGGGCCAGCGCTGCGTTTCAGTCTTCAGGTGCGCGGCGGCCGCCTCCACCGTGCCGCCCACGGGCTCGTTGGCGAACTCGCGGAACTTCGCGGCCACCTCGGGCTGCGCGAGGATCGCGTTCGCCTCGCGATTGAGGCGCGCCACCACGTCGGCGGGCGTGCCGGCCGGCGCCACCAGCATGAACCACAGGGAGAAGTCGATGCCCGGCAGGCCGGCCTCGGCGAAGGTGGGCACCTCGGGCAGCAGGCTGGTGCGGGCGCGAGTGGAGACGGCCAGCGGCCGCACCTTGCGCGACTCGATGAAGGGCCGGATGGTGCCCACGTTGTCGCACAGCGCCTGCACGCTGCCGCCCAGCAGGTCGGTGATGGCGGGGGCGGCGCCCTTGTACGGCACATGGGTCACGCTGGCGCCGGCCTCACGGGCGAACAGCCCGGCGCAGATGTGGTGCGGCGAGCCCTCGCCGGCGTTGGCCAGGGTCAGTTGGCCCGGATGCTGGCGCGCGAAGGCCATCAGCTGGCGCAGGTCGCCCACGGGAGCGCCCGGGCCCGCCACCAGCACCAGCGGCGCCGACGAGACCTGCACGATGGGCGCGAACGCGCGTGCCGGGTCGTAGGGCATGCGTGCGTACAGCCCCGGGTTCACGGCCAGCGGGCCCAGGCCCGCGAGCAGCAGCGTGTAGCCGTCGGGCCGCGCCTTGGCCACCGCGTCGGCGCCGATGTTGCCGTTGGCGCCGCCCCGGTTGTCGACCACGAAGGGCTGGCCCAGGCGCTGCGAGAGCTTGTCCGCGAGCAGGCGGGCGATGTTGTCGGTGCCGCCGCCCGCGGGGTAAGGCACGACCAGGCGAACGCTGCGCTCGGGGTACTGGGACCAGGCCGGCGCCGCGGCGAGCACGGCCAGGGACAAGGCGGCGGCAGTGCCGCGCAAGAAAGTGGACAGGGTCATCGCGTCTCCGTCGGCGGTCGATCCGCCTTCTCATTTAGTTAGTCGATTGACTAATAATAAACGCGGAATCGTTCTCCCTGCAAGTACCGTTACCATCGGCCTCGATGCCCGCACCCACCACAGCACCGCCCGCCAAGACGCCTCGCGCACCTCGCAAGACCGATGGCCGCGAAGCCATCCTGCGCGCGGCCGAGCGGCTGTTCGCGGAGCACGGATTCGAAGGCTGCTCGCTGCGCGCGGTGGCCGACCTGGCCAAGGTCAACCAGGGGATGATTCATTACTTCTTCAAGTCGAAGGACGCCCTCTTCCTCGAGACCTACATGCGCGGCGGCCAGCCGCTGGTGGACGAACGCATGCGGCTGCTCGATGCCGAAGAGGCGCTGCAGAAAGGCCGCCCCATCGGGCTCGAGCGCCTGATCGAGATCTTCCTGACGCCGGCCGTGACCCTCGCGCTCAGCGGCGCGCGGGGCCGCAACTTCCTGCGCATGCAGGCCCATCTGCAGCTCGACGGCACACGCTTCGGCAGCAAGCTGCGCAGCTCGCTCTACGACGACTCCTCGCGTCGCTTCGTGCGCGCCTTCGCGCGCAGCCTGCCCGGGCTCTCGCAGGAGCAGGTCGCCTGGCGCTTCATCTTCGTGCTGGGCACCTACCAGTACGTGCTGGCCGACACCGGCCGGCTCGAAGTGATCTCCGACGGTGCGAGCAACGGCCGCGAATTCGACAAGGCGCTGCGCGAGATGATCCCGTTCCTGGCGGCGGGCATGCGCGCGGCGGGGCCCGCCTGAACGCTCCAGCCGGCGAAACCCGGCGCTGAGATAATCGGGGGGCGTTTCCACACCCTAAAAAAAGCCCCCCCCACCATGACGACCACGATCCAGCAGGCCGACCTGATCGAATCGATCAGCGCCGCGCTGCAGTACATCAGCTACTACCACCCCGCCGACTACATCGCCCACCTGGCCAAGGCCTACGAGCGCGAGCGCAGTCCCGCCGCCAAGGACGCGATGGCGCAGATCCTCACCAACAGCAAGATGAGCGCGACCGGCCAGCGCCCGATCTGCCAGGACACCGGCATCGTCAACGTGTTCCTCAAGGTGGGCATGGACGTGCGCTGGGGCGGCTTCACCGGCAGCCTCGACGACGCCATCAACGAAGGCGTGCGCCGTGGCTACAACCACCCCGACAACACGCTGCGCGCCTCGGTCGTGGCCGATCCGCAGTTCGATCGCAAGAACACCAAGGACAACACGCCCGCGGTGATCTTCACCGAGATCGTGCCCGGCGACAAAGTCGAGGTGACGGTGGCCGCCAAGGGCGGCGGCAGCGAGAACAAGAGCAAGCTGGTGATGCTGAACCCCGGCGACAGCGTGGTCGACTGGGTGCTGAAGACCGTGCCCACCATGGGCGCCGGCTGGTGCCCGCCGGGCATGCTGGGCATCGGCATCGGCGGCACCGCCGAGAAGGCCGCGCTGCTGGCCAAGGAAAGCCTGATGGACGACCTCGACATGCACGAGTTGCAGGCCAAGGCTGCGCGCAAGGAGGAATTGACCAAGGTCGAGGCCCTGCGCCTCGAGCTGTTCGAGAAGGTCAACGCCCTGGGCATCGGCGCGCAGGGCCTGGGCGGCCTCGCGACCGTGCTCGACGTCAAGATCAAGATGTACCCGACCCATGCGGCCAGCAAGCCGGTGGCGATGATCCCGAACTGCGCGGCCACGCGCCATGCGCACTTCGTGATGGACGGCAGCGGCCCGGTCTACCTC
>NZ_JAHUTH010000063.1:0-16379 GCF_025376855.1 Variovorax endophyticus | reverse complement strand
CGAAGCGAGTTCTGCGAGACCCCGCGAAACGCGAGCACCGCAGGTTGCCCGCAGCGAAGCGGAGGGTCGCAGACAGTGGGTCGCCTTTTCTTTGGTTACTTTCTTTTGGCGAAGCAAAAGAAAGTGACTCGCCCGCCGGGGCGAGACCCGGCCAACGGCCTACCCAAGAGGCAGCACCTGAAGAAAACCCAAACACCTGTCTCACCAGCGACCAATTCCACCTACACATTCCCTAGACTCCCCCGCGCGCCCCAAAACAACGTCGAACAAAGAGAAGAGAGAAGGAGACCCCGTGCCCACCTGCCCCCTGTTCCGTCGCTTCGCAATCACCGCCGTAGCCATCGCGCTAGCAGCCTGCAGCACCACAACAACGACAACGAGCCCACCGTCAACGACACCAGCAGCCGCGCAGACAGCAGAGCCGGCACCCACCCCGTCCACCCCCCTCCTCACCACCAGACCCACAGCCTGGCACCCCCCAGAGCCCCTGGTCCCCCCCTCCTCCTTCTCCGGCGTCCACGGCCTGGCCATCGACCAGAAGGGCCGCCTGCTCGCAGGCTCGGTCCTGGGCAACACCCTCTGGGAAGTCGACCGAAAAACAGGTGCAGCCAAGATCCTGATCGACGCCCCCGAAGGCCAGTCCGACGACATCGCCATCGGCCCTCAAGGCGAGATGGCCTGGACCAACTACCTCATGGGCATGCTGCGCTACCGCGAGCACGACACCGCCTCCATGCGCGTCCTCGCCAAGGACCTGCCCGGCCTCAACTCGCTGGCCTTCGACCCGCGCAACGGCAAGCTCTACGCCTCGCAGGTGTTCCTCGGCGACGCGCTGTGGGAGATCGACCGCGCGGGCCAGAAGCCGCCGCGGTTGATCCGCAAGGACATGGGCGGCTTCAACGGCTTCGAGGTCGGGCCCGACGGCATGCTCTACGGGCCGCTGTGGTTCAAGAACCAGGTGGTGAAGATCGATCCGGCCGACGGGCGCATCACGCCGATCGCCGACGGCTTCCAGATCCCGGCCGCGGCCAACCTCGACGGCAAGGGCAACCTCTGGGTGGTCGACGCGCGCAGCGGCGAACTCGTGAAGGTCGAGCTCGCCACCGGCCGCAAGACGGTCGCGAAGCAGCTCAAGCCCTCGCTCGACAACCTCGCGATCGCGCCCGAGGGCACGATCTACATCTCGAACATGGCCGACAACGAGGTCATGGCCTTCGAGCCCGCCACCGGCGAACTGCGCACGCTCACCGGCGGCAAGCTCGCGGTGCCGGCCGGCATGAAGCTCGACGGCAACGACCTCTGGGTCGCCGACGTGTTCGGCTTCCGGCGGGTGGACGTGCGCAACGGCGAGGTGCGCGACGTGTTCCGCATGCAGCGCGAGCCCGAGCTCGAGTACCCGTTCGCGGTCGGGCTCTCGGCGCGGCTGTTCGCGCTGAGCTCGTGGTTCACGGGCACGGTCCAGCTGGTCGATCGCCAGACGCTGAAGACGGTGGAGACGATCCACGGCCTGAAGGCCCCGTTCGACGCGATCCCGATGCCCGATGGCAGCGTGATCTACGCCGAGATCGCCACCGGCAGCATCATGCGCGCGAGCGGCGCGAAGTTCGCCGAGCGGCAGGTGATCGCGAGCGGGCTCAACGGTCCGGTGCAGATGGTGATCGGCCGCGACGGTGCGCTCTACGTCACCGAGGCGGCCGGCAAGCTGCTGCGCATTCCGCTCGATGCCAGCGCGCCGCTGCGCACCATCGCCGACAAGCTCGCGCTGCCCGAGGGCCTGGCGCAGACGCCCTGGGGCAGCTTCGTGGTGGCCGAGAGCGCGGCGCGGCGGCTGGTGGAGATCGACCCGGCCGATGGCTCGCGCCGCACCATCGCCGAGAACCTGCCGATCGGCCTGGCGCCCGGGCCCGGACTGCCGCCGCCCTATGTGGTGACCGGCGTGGCGATCGGGCCCGACGGCACGGTCTACATGGCGGCGGACCGGAACAACGCGATATACCGGATCCGGCCTCAGCGCTGAAAAATTAAGAAAAAAGTAATCTAAACGGAATTGTAAAAAACCAGTTTACTTTTAAAAACAAACATTACAAACTCGCCCGGAACGGTCCGGTACCACCGATTTCCGGAGGCGAGCGGTGCCGTTTTGCTGTCGAAAGGACAACCATGACACCGCTCGTCGCAGGCCAGCTGCTGTCGCCCGAGTACTCGCTGGGGCTGGTGGCACTGTCGTACTTCATCTCCTTCGCCGGCTCGCTGACCGCGCTGATCTGCGCCGGCCGCATGGTCGGCGCCGACGGCCGCCCGAACTTGGCGGCCGTGGCCTGCGCCGCGGTGGCGCTCGGCGGCATCGGCATCTGGTCGATGCACTTCATCGGCATGCTGGCGTACCGGCTGCCGATCTCGATCGCCTACAACATGCCGCTGACCGTGGTGTCGCTGGTGGCGGCGATCCTGATCTCGGGCATCGCGCTCTACCTCGCGGGCGGACGCCGCAAGTTCAGCCGCGCGGGCTGGCTCGCGGGCAGCCTGCTGGCCGGCCTGGGCGTGTGCGTGATGCACTACATGGGCATGTTCGCGATGAACATGCGCGCCTCGATGCAGTTCGACCCGATGGCGGTCGGGCTGTCGGTGCTGATCGCCATCAGCGCCGCGGCCGCCGCGCTGTGGCTGGCCTTCAACGTGCGCAAGCTGAGCCTGCAGATCGGCGCCGCGGCCGTGATGGGCCTGGCGGTGTGCACCATGCACTACGTGGGCATGAGCGCGGCCACCATGGTCTGCACCGCCGCCGCCCCGCTCGACGCGCTCGCCATCGGCGGCAGCTACATGGGCCTCACGGTGTTCGGCACGGCCGGCGCGGTGCTGATCTTCATCTACTGGGTGCTCACCGGCAACAGCATCGAGTCGCCGATCTCGGCCGCCTCGAACGCGCGGCCGGCACCGGCCACGGCGCGCCGCGCGCGCACCAGCTAGTTGGCGCAAGCCCCGCGGCCGGGGCGCGCCTAGAGTTCCTGCGATCGGGGCCGGGAGCGCCCCGCCCGTACGGACACCATGCACTACACGCACGAACACCTCGAGATCCAGAAGACCCTGCGCCGCTTCATCGACGAGGAGATCAATCCGCACGTCGACGAGTGGGAGGCGGCCGAGACCTTTCCCGCGCACGAGGTCTTCAAGAAGCTCGGCAACCTGGGCCTGCTGGGCCTCAACAAGCCCGAGGCCTACGGCGGCGCCGGCCTCGACTACTCGTACGCGATGGCGCTGGCCGAGGCGCTGGGCCACGTGAGCTGCGGCGGCGTGCCGATGGCGATCGGCGTGCAGACCGACATGTGCACCCCCGCGCTCGCGCGCTTCGGCAGCGACGAACTGCGCCGCGAGTTCCTCGCGCCGGCGATCGCGGGCGACACCGTGGGCTGCATCGGCGTGTCCGAGCCGGGCGCGGGCAGCGACGTGGCCGGGCTCAAGAGCCACGCGCGCAAGGATGGGGACGACTACCTCATCAGCGGCCAGAAGATGTGGATCACCAACAGCCTGCAGGCCGACTGGATGTGCATGCTGGTCAACACCGGCGACGGCCCGGTGCACCGCAACAAGTCGCTGGTGATCGTGCCGATGGACAGCCCCGGCATCGAGAAGGCGAAGAAGATCCGCAAGATCGGCATGCACTCGAGCGACACCGGCCTGATCTATTTCGACAACGTGCGCGTGCCGCAGCGCTACCGCATCGGCGAGGAAGGCCAGGGCTTCGTCTACCAGATGCAGCAGTTCCAGGAAGAGCGGCTGTGGTGCGCGGCCAGCTCGCTCGAGCCGATGGACGACTGCATCGCGCAGACCATCGAATGGGCCCAGCAGCGCAAGCTGTTCGGCGGCACGCTGGCCGACCAGCAGTGGGTGCAGTTCAAGCTGGCCGAGCTCAAGACCGAGGTCGAGGCGCTGCGCGCGCTGACCTACCGCGCCTGCGACCTGCACGTGCAGGGCCAGGACGTGACCGAGCTGGCCTCGATGGCCAAGCTCAAGACCGGCCGGCTCACGCGCGAGGTGGCCGACACCTGCCTGCAGTTCTGGGGCGGCATGGGCTTCACGCTCGAGAACCGCGTCTCGCGGCTGTACCGCGACGGCCGCCTGGCCTCGATCGGCGGCGGCGCCGACGAGGTGATGCTCGGCATCCTCGCGAAGACCATGGGCATCGCGAAGCGGCCGCCGCGCGACTGAGCCCGGAGCGCCGCCAGCGGAAAACTGTTCTCCAGCCGCGAAGCGGTCTTTCGCGCCGCGCCTGCATACCATCGTTCGCACGCCGCGGGCTCCTTTCCTGCCCCGCGGCAGCTGGAGCCCTCGCGTGATCTTCGTCCTTCATTCCCCCGCGCCATGTTCAAGCACATCGTGATGTGGGACCTGCGCGCCGACACGCCCGAGGAGAAGGCGCGCGCCACCCGGTTCGTGAAGCAGCAGTTCGAGTCGCTGCGCGGCCAGGTCCCGGGCCTGCTGCGCATCGAGGTCGGCATCGACTCGAGCCGCGTCGCTTATGCCTGCGACGTGGTGCTGTATTCGGAGTTCGACAGCCAGGCCGCGCTCGACGGCTATGCCACGCATCCGGCGCACCTGCGCGTGCGCGAGGCGCTCGGCGATCTGCGGATCGCGCGGCACCAGGTGGATTTCGCGGCCGACCCCGGCTGACGGCTACCCCTGCTCGGCCGCCGACTCCGCGCGCGCCAGCGCCATGCAGAAGCCGCGCACGATCTGCAGCGCGGGCGCCTCGGTGCGGCCCTCGAGCGTGACGAAGGCGAACTGCGCATCGAGCCCGGCCTGCGGCGCCACGGCCAGCTCGACCAGTTCGCCGCCGTCGCGCAGCGCGCGCGTGACGGCGAGCACGCCGAGGAAGATCGCGTCGGTGTTGCGCACGGCTTCCACCAGCACGCCGATCTCTTCCGAGGACACATGCAGCCAGCGCTGCGGACTGGCCTCGCTGCCGTAGCGCTCGACCAGGCGGCGCGCGACGTCGTCGCTCACGCGCGTGGAGATCAGCGGAAAGCGCGCGAGCTCGGCGAAGGCCAGCGCGCCCGCCTCGCGCAGGCGCTGTGCCAGCGGATGGCCGCGCCGGCAGACGAAACCCGAACGCAGGGTGGGCAGCACCTCGATGCGCAGGTCCTCGCTCGGCGAGAGCGCGCGGTAGGTGATCAGCAGTGCATCGATGGCACGCGCGCGCAGCGCCGCGAGCTGCTGCTCGGGCCCGCCGCCGTGCAGCTCGAGGCCGACGCGCGGGTAGTCGCGCAGCATGTGGATCAGGAGCGGCGCCGAGAACAGCGCGCCCGGCGCGGCGCCCAGGCCCAGCCGCAGCTGGCCCGCCTGCCCGTCGCTCAGCAGCGCCGCGGCCCGGCGCAGCTCCTGCGCCTCGCTCGAGATGCGCCGCGCGCGCGCCAGCACCATCGCGCCGAAGGGCGTGAGCTCGTTGCGCTTGCCGATGCGGTCGACGAGCGGCATGCCGAGCTCCTGCTCGAGCATCTGGATGCTGCGGCTGAGCGCGGGCTGCGTGAGGTGCACCTTCTCGGAGGCGCGGCTGAAGGAGCCGGTTTCGGCGAGCGCGAGCAGGTGCTCGAGTTGCTGCAGGTTCATGGCGTGCCGATCATGAGTTCAAATCATGATAAGCAGAAAAACAATGCATTGGACAGATAGATGAGCGATTTCTAGCATCCGTCGCGTACTGCTTTCGACCCAAGGAATCGCCCCATGCACGGCTTCTCGCAACGCTTCTCCCGGCTGTCGTCCGGGCTGTCCCGCCGCCGCGGCGCCCTGGCGCTCGCCGTAGCCCTCGCCGGCCTTGCGGCCGTGGGCACCGGCGCCTGGGCGCAGCCCGCGGCCTTTCCCTCCAAGCTGGTCACCTTGATGGTGCCGTACCCGGCCGGCGCGGCCAGCGACTTCACGGCGCGCGCGCTCGCCGAGCCCGTGGCCAAGGCGCTGGGTGGGCAGGTGATCGTCGAGAACCTCGGCGGCGCGGCCGGCGCCATCGCCGCCAACAAGGTGCTCGCGGCGCCGGCCGACGGCCACTACCTGTTCCAGGGCTCGCCCAGCGAGCTGATCCTCTCGGGCATGGTCAACAAGAGCGTGCGCTACCGCCCCGAGGACTTCCAGCTGGTGGCGCCGGTGGCGATCTCGCCGCTGGTGGTGGTGGTCAACGACAAGCTGCCCGCGCGCACGCTCGACGAGCTGGTGGCGCTGGCGCGCGCCCGCGGCAAGGACGCGCCGCTGAGCTACGGCTCGACCGGCCCGGGCACGCTCTACCACCTGCTGGGCGAGCTGTTCGCCAGGCGCGCCGGCGCGAACGCCACGCACGTGCCCTACAAGGGCGGCGCGCCGCTGATGCAGGACCTGCTCGGCGGCCAGATCGACTTCGCCTTCATGCCCTACCAGGCCTTCTATGCCGACTACGCGCGCCAGGGCAAGCTGCGCGTGATCGGCGCACTCTCCGGCGGCCGCCTGCCGGCGCCCTTCGAGGACGTGCCCTCGAGCGCGGACTCGGTGTCGATGAAGGGCTTCGACTTCAGCATCTGGACCGCCTACGCGGTGAAGAAGGGCACGCCGCAACCGGTGGCCGAGCGGCTCAACGCCGCGATCGAGAGCGGTCTGACCAATGCCCATGCGCGCGCCCAGCTTGAGGCGCAGGCCAAGACGATCTTCCAGCCGATGAGCCTGGAGGCGGCCGAGAAGTTCTACCGCGCGGAGATCGCGCGCTACCGCGAGCTGGTGCGCACCGTGGGCTACGAGTCGCCCTGACCGCGCCGCTTTTTCTTTCCCCCACCGACTGAAGAGAGGCCGCTCGCCGGCCCGAAGGAGACTTATGACCCCCCTCGATCGAAGGGCGCCTCGTCGCGCCCTGCCGCTGGCCCTGGCCGCGATCCTGTGCACCGCCCTCGCGGCCTGCGGCGGCGGAGGCGGCGGTGCCGCGAACTTCGCGCTGCCGCCGATCGCCACGCCCGCGCCGCCACCGCCGGCCGCGCCCGATCCCGCGCTCGCCAGCACCACCGAAGGGCCGGTCGCGGGCCAGCGCCAGGGCGGCCTGGTCGCCTTCCTCGGCATTCCCTATGCACGGCCGCCGGTCGGCGACCTGCGCTGGGCGCCGCCGCGGCCGCCCGCTGCGCACGACGCGACGCTGCAGGCCCAGGCCTTCGGCACCGCCTGCCTGCAGGCGCCCGAGACCAATGTCGACGGCCGCTCGGCCGAGGACTGCCTCTACCTCAATGTCTGGAAGCCCGCGGACGCGAAGCCCGGCGACCGGCTGCCGGTGCTGGTCTACATCCACGGCGGCGCCTTCGTGCTCGGCTCGGGCTCGCAGGCCTCGGGCACGCTCGCGGCGCGCGGCGGCGTCGTGGTGGTGAGCTTCAACTACCGGCTCGGCGCGCTCGGCTACCTCGCCAACCGCTCGCTGCGCGCGCTCAACCGCGACGGCAGCCTCGGCAACTTCGCGCTGATGGACCAGATCGCCGCGCTCGAATGGGTGCAGCGCAACATCGCTTCGTTCGGCGGCGACGCGGGCAAGGTCACGATCTGGGGCACCTCGGCCGGCGCCACGCAGAGCTTCTCGCTGCTGCAGTCGCCGAAGGCCCGGGGCCTGTTCCACCGCGCCGTGATGCAGAGCGGCGGTGGCGGCGAATACTCGAACCAGGGCATGGACACGGCGCTGGGCATCGGCGATGCCGCGGTCGCCAGGCTGGGCTGCGCCGGCAAGGCCGACGATGCCGCCACCGTCGCCTGCCTGCGCGGCCTGCCGGCCTCCGCGCTGCTGGCCGTGGGCGGCAGCAAGTGGCGGCCCACGGTCGACGCGCAGGTGCTCACGCAGGTGCCGGCGCGCGCCTTCGAGAGCGGCAACTTCAACCAGGTGCCGGTGATGATCGGCGGCGTGTACGACGAGGGCACCCTGTTCGTCGACAGCAAGCTCGGCGCCGACGTCTACCCGTTCTACCTGCGCGGCCTCGCGCCCGCGGGCTTCGACACCACGGCCATCGAGGCGGCCTACCCGCTCTCGCGCTTCGCGGTGCCGGCGCAGGGCGTCGCGCGCGCCATCGGCGACGGCATGTACGCCTGCGGCAACAGCGCGCGGCGCGGCGCGCTCTCGGCCTGGGTGTCGGTCTACGGCTGGGAGTTCACCGACCCGGTGCTGTCCTTCCCCGCCAGGCCCTCGGCCTTCTACTACGGCAGTGCGCACGGCATGGACAGCTTCTATTTCGGCGGCATGGCCGACCAGCTCGCGGGCTATCCGTACCTCGATGCCGCCGACACCACGGCCGCGGGCGGCGATGCCGTCGTGGCCACGCAGCGCCGGGCGCTCGCCGCGCAGATGAGCAGCTACCTGCTCAACTTCGTGCGCAGCGGCGATCCGAACCAGGGCACGCCGGTCGCCATGCCCTGGCCGCGCTTCGCCTCCCCGGCCGACCCCGCGCTGATCGCCTTCGGCTATCCCGCGATCGGCGTCACGCGCGGCGACTTCGAGCGCACGCACCGCTGCGACACGCTGTGGGGACCGGGCGTGTTCCCGCCGATCTACTGATGAACACCACCATGCATTCCACAGACACCCCTTCCGCGGACGCCGGCACGCAGGCCGTCATCGACCACCTCGCGGCGCGCCAGCAGCCGATCGTGGCCTGGCTCGAGGACTTTCTGCGCATTCCCAGCGTGAGTGCCGACCCGGCCTTCGCGCCCGGCATGGACACGGCGCGCCGCTTCCTGCTCGAGCGGCTGCGCGCCATCGGCCTGCACGAGGTGCAGCTGCTCGACGGCGGCGGCGAGCCCGCGGTCTACGGCGAATGGAACGGCGCGCCCGGCAAGCCCACCGTGATGGTCTATGGTCACTACGACGTGCAGCCCGCCGACCCGCTCGCGCTGTGGCGCACGCCGCCGTTCGAGCCGGCCACGGTCGACGGCCGGCTCTATGCGCGCGGCAGTTCCGACGTGAAGGGCTCGACCACCATCGCGCTCGAGACCATCGCGGCCTTCCTCGCGGTGCGCGGCGGCTGCCCGGTCAACATCAAGGTCTTCCTCGAGGGCGAGGAGGAGACCGGCAGTCCCTCGCTGCGCCACCTGGTCGAGCGCCACCGCGCGCTGCTGCGGGCCGACGCGGTGCTGTCGGCCGACGGCGGCCGCGCGAGCGCCGAGGTGCCGACGATCAACACCGGCGCGCGCGGCAATGCGCAGCTCGAGGTGCGCCTGCGCAGCGCGCACAAGGACCTGCACTCGGGCCGCTACGGCGGCGGCGTGCGCAACGCGCTGCACGAGATGGCGCGGCTCATCGCCTCGCTGCACCATGCCGACGGCGGCGTGGCGGTCGAGGGCTTCCATGCCGGCGCGCAACCGCCGACGCCGCAACAGCGCGCCGACACCGCGGCCTTTCCCTACGACGAGGCGGCCTTCTTCGCGGACGTGGGCGGCAGCGACCACGGCGAGCCCGGCTACAGCGCGCGCGAGCGCATCACGCTGCGCCCCGCGCTCGACGTCAACGGCCTGTGGGGCGGCTACACCGGCGAGGGCGGCAAGACCATCGTGCCTTGCGAGGCCGGCGCCAAGCTGACCGCGCGCGTGGTCGCGGGCCAGGATCCGGGCGCCGTCATCCGCGCCGTGCTGCGCCACCTGCAGGCGCACTGCCCGGCGGGCTGCACGCTCGAGACCGTCGCGCTGCACGAGGGCTCGCCGGCCTCCACCCTCGCGCCCGCGCATCCGCTGGTACGCGCGGCCGAGGCCGTGCTCGAGCGCGAGAGCGGCCGGCGGCCGATCCACGTGCGGCTGGGCGCGAGCGTGCCGGTCACCGCGCTGTTCAAGGAGACGCTGGGCATCGACACGCTGATGTTCGGCTTCAACCTGCCCGACGAGGACGTGCACGCGCCGAACGAGTTCTTCCGGCTGGCGTCGATCCAGCAGGGCGCGCGCGCGTGGACGCTGCTGCTGGCGGAACTGGCGTCGTACCCGCCGGAGCAGTTCCACGGGCACTGAGCGCGAGGCTCGGCATTCCGCCGGCGGCTTGCCCGCGCGGTGAGCGGCACGGCACCCGCGGCCCCGTTCGAACGCATCGTGATGGCGGCTACCATCGCGCAGCGTCTGCCCGACCCGCCGTCTCCGCCCCTCCTTGCCCATGAAGCTGCTTGCCGCCCGCGTCTGCGCATTCGTCCTCGGAGCCGCCGCGTCCCTCGGCGTCGCCGCCGCCGATCTCGACGCCGGCGTGCGCGCCTACCGGGCCCGGGACTTCGATGCCGCCGTGGGCCAACTGCAGCCGCTGGCCGAGCTCGGCGACCCGGATGCGGCCTTCTACCTGGGCAGCATCCATGCCCGCGACGACAGCCGCCATCAGGACGACTACATGGCCTACAAGCTGCTGTCGCGCGCGGCACGCGCCGGGCGGGTCGATGCCAGCGACGCACTGATCCTGATGCGCGCCAAGGGCAAGGTCAGCCTCGTGTTCGAAGGCTATGCGCTACGCCCCGAGGACAAGGCCGGGCTGGAGCCGCTTCGGCAGGCCGCGCTCGAAGGCCGCTTCGACACGCTCGGCACGGAGAACCTGACGCGGCTCGCGGTCGCCTACTGCGAGCACATGGGATTGGCCGAGGGAAGCGGTCCCCAGAGAACCGTCGATCGCAACGAGAACGTGCACGACTGGCTGCTGCGGGCGGCGGAGGCCGGGGAGCCGCGTGCGCAGTTCCTGCTCGGCATGCTGTATGCCGGTGGCCAGCCTTGCCATGGCGTGTCGGTGAAGATCGATCGTGCCCTCGGCCTGTCGTGGTGGCGCAAGGCTGCCGCCCAAGGCCTGCTGCAGGCTCAGCGAACGATCGCCGCCTTCGTCGTGCGCGCACGGGATGGCATCCCGGCCGACCCGAAGGAAGGCATGGAATGGCTGCGCCAGGCGGCGGCTCGCGACGACGCGCCCGCCATGGCGTGGCTGGGCATCTATCACGACAAGGGCTACGGAGTGCCCAGGGATGCGGCGCAAGCCATGCGCTGGTTCCGCAAGGCGGCCGATCTCGACGACGTCACCGCGCTCGACAACCTGGGCGACATGCTGTCGGCGGGCCAGGATGTCCCGGCGGATCCGGTCGAGGCGCATGCCCTGTACCGACGCGCCGCGGACCTGGGGGACCCTTATGCGCAGCGCCGTCTGGCCGAGATCTACACCCAGGGCGCCGGCGTGGAAAAGAACGCGGAACGCGCGCTGCAGTGGCGCATCGCCTCCGCGCGCGGCGGCGACCCGGTGTCGCAGACGATCCTGGGCCAGATGTACCTGTTCGGACGCGATGCGCCGCGCGATCCCAAGGCGGCACTGGACTGGCTGCGCGAAGGAGCGAGCCGCGGCCAGCCGCAAGGCCTGCTTCTGCTGGGCAGCGTGCTGGAGACGGCGCCGGGCGGCCTGGCGAAAGCCTGGGCCCTCTACACGCTGTCGGACCGCGCGGGCGAGCCCCGGGCAGCCCCGCGGCGAAACACCATCCAGGCCCGGATGTCGGCCGACGAACTGGCGCGCGGCAAGCGCCTGGCGGCCGACTGGCGCCTGGACGCACGCCAGCCCGGCGACTGGAATTGGCGGGCTCTCTCCCTCACGGCGACATCGCCGGAGGACAGTTTCTAGACCTCGACAGCGACCCCGCTTCATGGACCTCCGACCGCACTGCATCGCCGCGCTGGCCGCCGCCCTGCTTCCCATCGCCACCCTCGCTCAAGACCGGCCCGCGCGAGAGCCGTTGCCACGGGACGACCTGCAATCGCTGGCGGCCACCTACCAGCTGCTGCGCGATTCCTACGTGAGGCCGCTCTCCGGCGAGGAGATCCTGCAGGCGGCCTTGCGCGGCATGGTCCGCGAGATCGACCCGGAGGGCGGGCAATTCCTGATGAAAGAGGACCTGGCCGACATGTCGCCACCGCCGAACTACACGGGCGGCGCGGTGGGCCTGGAGATGATCAACCGCAACGGCGAGGTCGCGGTGATCTCGCCCATCGCGGACAGCCCGGCGGAGAAAGCCGGCATCCGCCCCAATGACGTGCTCAGCGCGATCGACGGCACGCCCATCAAGGGCAATCTCAGCCTGGCGTTCAAGATGCTGCGCGGCCCGCTCGGCAGCAGCGCGACGCTCACGATGCGCCGCCCGGGATCGAACACGCCCAGGGATTTCAAGGTCGAGCGGCAGAACGTGCAGGGGGCGGTCGTGCGCCTGTCGATGGCATCGCCGGACATCGCGGTGCTGCGCATCGCCGAGTTCAGGGAAAACACGCTGAACCTGGCGGCCCGGGAGCTCGACGCGCAGTGGCGCAAGCGACCGTTCAAGGGGCTGGTGCTCGACCTGCGGCGCAATCCGGGCGGGCTTTTCGATGTGGCCGTCGGCGTCTCCTCGCTGTTCCTGCCGGCCAGGAGCAAGGTGGTGGAAACGCAGGGCCAGCGCACCGAAGCGAATGCAGTCTATTTCGCCGAACCCGCGTACTACACGCGCGGCGGCGCAGATCCGTTCGCCGGGGTCGCCCGGGAGGTCCGCGAGCTTCCGATGGTCGTGCTTGTGGACGAGGGCACGGCCTCGGGCGCGGAGATCGTGACCGCGGCCCTGCGCGATCACAAGCGGGCGCGCATCGTGGGCCGCAGGACCTTCGGCCGCACGAGCATCCAGACCGTGACACCGCTGGGTGTCGACCGTGCGGTGCGCTTCACCTCCGCCTACTGGTTTCCACCCTCGAACGAAAAGCTTGAAAAGACCGGCATCACGCCGGACCGGGTGGTGGAAGCGGTCGATTTCCAGCGCGAGATCGAGGAGGCTGTCGCCGAGCTTCGCGCAAGGCTTCAGTGATCCTTCCCGGGTGACGGCGAAGCCTTTGCCGCTTCCGCGGCCTGCGCCGCGCGCAGCTTGTCCTTCTTGCTCGGCCGCTTGCCCTTGATGCCGCCCGTGCCGCTGGTGTCGACCAGGGGCGGCGCGACCTCGGTGGGCTCGAAGCCCTCGATGCGCTCGCGCGGCACGCGCCGGTCCTGGCGCTTCTCGATCAGGCGGAAGTGCGCCTCGGAAGCCGGCGTCACGAAGCTGATCGCCAGGCCGCTCTCGCCCGCGCGGCCGGTGCGGCCGATGCGGTGCACGTAGTCGGTGGGCGAGCGCGGCAGGTCGTAGTTGACGACCACCGGCAGCCGCGCGATGTCGAGGCCGCGCGCGGCCAGGTCGGTGGCCACCACCACGTCCCAGCGGCTCTGCTTGAACTGGTCGAGGATGTCGGTGCGCGCGCCCTGCGAGATGTCGCCGTGGAAGGGCACGGCATAGATGCCGTGGCGGTAGAGCTTCTCGGCCACGGTCTGCGCGGCATGCTGGGTGGCAACGAAGACCAGCACGCGGCCCCAGGCCTCGCCGTGCTGCTCGAGCAGGTGGCGCAAAAGCTGGGTGCGGCGGGTGCTGTCGACCTCGATCGCGCGCTGCACGATGTCGGGCGCGGTGCCGGGCTCGCCCTGCACGTCGATCGTTTCGGGGTCGCGCAGCATGCGGTCGGCCAGCGCCTGGATCGCCTGCGGGAAGGTGGCCGAGAACAGCAGGTTCTGCCGCTTCGCCGGCAGCTGCGCGAGGATGCGGCCCAGTTCCTCGGCGAAGCCCAGGTCGAACAGGCGGTCGGCCTCGTCGAGCACCAGCGTGGCGATCGCGTCGAGCCGCAGCGCGTTGTGCTCGACCAGGTCGAGCAGCCGGCCCGGCGTGGCGACGATCAGGTCGGCACCGCCGCGCAGGCCCATGAGCTGCGGATTGATCGACACGCCGCCGAAGACCACCGCGATGCGCAACCGGTCGGGCAGTGCGCGCGCGAGGTCGCGCAGGGTCTCGCCGACCTGGGCCGCGAGCTCGCGCGTGGGCACCAGCACCAACGCGCGAAGCCGGCGCTCACCCCCGGCCGAGTCGGCGGCCAGCCGGTGCAGCAGCGGCAGCGAGAATGCCGCGGTCTTGCCCGAGCCGGTCTGGGCCGAGCCGCGCAGGTCGCGTCCCTGCAGAATCGCGGGAATGGCCGCGGCCTGGATCGCGGTCGGCTCGGCGTAGCCGCGTTCGGCGGCGGCGCGCACGAGCGCCGGGGCCAGCCCCAGCGATGCGAAGGACGGGGTGGGCGCAGCGGTCAAGCGGCGGACTCCCCACGGAAGAAGGCGGGCGGCAGGTGCATCGGAAAGGCTCGTCTGGGCTGGAAGAAAAGAGATCGGAAACGAAGAGAACGCAGGAACATGGCAACCCACAAGGACAACCCGGCGGCCACCCGGCTGGTGTATTCGACCGAGGCCGGCGGCCGCATGTGCCCCGATTGCGGCGAACCGCTGGCGCAATGCCGCTGCAAGGACCTCGCCGAGCAGGCGCGGCTGCGCGCCGCCGATGGCATTGTGCGTGTGTCGCACGAGACCGCGGGCAGAAAAGGCAAGGGCGTGACCGTGGTGAAGGGCGTGGCGCTCGACGCGGCCGCCCTGCTTTCGCTCGGCAAGCAGCTCAAGGCGGCCTGCGGCACCGGCGGCACGGTGAAGGACGGCACGATCGAGATCCAGGGCGACCACCGCGAGCAGGTGATCGCCACGCTCACCAAGCTGGGCCACACGGTCAAGCGCGCGGGAGGCCGCTGATGAAGCCCGAGGACCTCGAGCGCCTGGTCACGCTGGCGATGCCCTTCGGCAAATACAAGGGCACGCTGATCGCCGACCTGCCGGGCAACTACCTGACCTGGTTCGCGCGGGAGGGTTTTCCCCCGGGAGAGATCGGGCGGCTGCTCGCCTTGATGCATGAAATAGACCACAACGGCCTCTCGGGCCTGCTCAAACCGTTGCGAAACCGCCCGTCGGGATCAGAGGTTTCCCGATGAATGTGCAATTAAAAGCTTGATTTCCCGGCCAAACCGGGATAATCGCCGCTACGTGTCAGTGAGCCACTAGGCTCCCGTGCACGTTATCCGGTGATCGGTCAGTTTCGCGCACAGCGCCTTCGTTTGTTGTGATTCTGGGACTCCATCGCTTTTTCTGTTATTTGGTTTTTTTGAGTTGAGGAGTCCCTTTCATGGGCAAGAAACTTTACGTGGGCAATCTCGCCTACTCGATCCGTGACAACGATCTGGAGCAAGCCTTCGGCGCCTACGGTGCCATCGTCAGCGCCAAGGTCATGATGGAACGTGACACCGGCCGCTCCAAGGGCTTCGGCTTCGTGGAAATGGGTACCGACGCCGAGGCGCAAGCCGCGATCGCCGGCCTGAACGGCCAGCCGGTCCAGGGCCGCGCCCTGACCGTGAACGAAGCCCGCCCGATGGAAGCCCGCCCGCCCCGTAGCGGTGGCGGCGGCTACGGTGGTGGTGGCGGCGGTTACGGCGGTGGTGGCGGCGGCGGCGGTTACGGCGGCGGTGGCCGCAGCGGCGGTGGCGGCGGCTACGGCGGCGGTGGCCGCAGCGGTGGCGGCTACGGCGGTGGCGGCAACGACGACGGCTACGGCCGCGGCGGTTACTAAGCCCTCTCACACCATCGAATGGCGGCCCTGCCGCCTTTCGCTGAAAAAAAGCTCCTTCGGGAGCTTTTTTCGTTTCCGGATGTCGCTCGGCCGAGACGGCGCGGGCTTACCCGTAGTAAGCGCTACGCATTAGTCCCTACCGGCCGGGTCAGCCAGCGGTCAGGCGCCGGAAACGACCCTCCTCCCTCCAAAACAGAGGGTCGAGAGACATGAAAATCAAGAGCCAGGCCGACTTCTTTTCAGGAGTCATGTTCACGGCCGTGGGCGGCGCCTTCGCCATCGGCGCCACCGCATACAACATAGGCGACGGGGCCCGCATGGGTCCCGGTTACTTCCCGCTCATGCTGGGCATCCTGCTCGCGCTGCTCGGGCTGGGGATCATGTTCCAGGCCATGGTGGTCGAGACCACCGACGGCGATCCGATCGGCAAATGGGCCTGGAAGCCGCTGGCCTACGTGCTGGGCGCCAACCTGGCCTTCGGCGTGCTGCTCGGCGGCCTGCCGAGCATCGGCCTGCCGGCGATGGGAATGATCATCGCGATCTACGCGCTCACCATCATCTCGAGCCTCGCGGGCGAACACTTCAACCTGCGCGACGTGCTGGTGCTGGCCACCATCCTCGCGGCGGGCAGCTACGTGGCCTTCATCTGGGCGCTCAAGCTCCAGATCCAGGTCTGGCCCACCTTCATCGCAGGCTGAGGAGCACACCACCATGGAACTGTTCCAGAACCTCGCGACCGGCTTCGGCGTCGCCTTCACCTTCACCAACCTGCTGTACTGCCTGATCGGCTGCATCCTGGGCACGCTGATCGGCGTGCTGCCGGGCATCGGCCCGGTCGCCACCATCGCGATGCTGCTGCCCGCGACCTACGCGCTGCCGCCCGTCTCGGCCCTGATCATGCTGGCCGGCATCTACTACGGCGCGCAGTACGGCGGC
>NZ_JAHUTH010000062.1:0-17130 GCF_025376855.1 Variovorax endophyticus | reverse complement strand
AGGGTTGGCGCGCGAGGCGGATCGAAGCTTTCATGGGTCTCCCGCGTCTTCAAAGTTCTGGAGAAGCGGAATACCTCTCGCAGGGACGCCACGCTGATACGCAGAGAAACAATTTTCAGATTCGGCGGGAGAGAGACCATCGCTGCCAGGGTCTGGACGACACTCCGACGGTGTCGGCCCGCCGGTCGACCGCGCCGACACTCTGCGCGTGCTGCGCGTGCTGCGCGTGCTGCGCGTGCTGCGCGTGCTGCGCGGCGCCTACGCTATGGCGGTCCAGCGTAACATGCGGGTTTTGCATGGGCTTTGCTTGCAGCCCTGGACGTCGGCGTCGAGGCTGCTGAACGTTACTGTCCAGGAGAAGCAATGAATCCAAGTCCACAGGTCGAGCCACCGCGGGCCGGAAGCGGACACCCAGCCGATTCGCTGCCCCTCAAATAGGATGCGCCGTCCAAGTACCGAACTCTGGCCGACTTCATCGACGAAGGGTTCTGTGTCATTCGACCGATCTTCAACGACCAGGGAGTGGGGGTCGACTACACGTTCTTGGAAGTGAATCGGAGATTCGAGACGGAGACCGGGCTGCGCCAGGCAATCGGAAGGCGGATGTACGAGCTCGCGCCGGCACACGAACCGTTCTGGGCCGAACCTACGGACGCGTCGCGCAAACCGGGGTGCCGACCAGATTCGAGCATCAGGCAGAGGCACTGGACCGCTGGTATGACGTGTTCGCGTTCCGGGTAGGCCGCCCCATCGAACGGCAGGTTGCACTCTTGTTTCGAGACATCTCCCATGAAGTTCGGGCTCGGACTGCTGCGGGAAATGCGGCTCGGCGGAAGGACGAGTTCATGGCCATCCTCGCGCACGAACTACGCAATGCTCTTTCGCCCATGCGTCTCGCCGTCCGACTGGCTCGCATGGCGCCAGGCAAGGACGACGTGACCAGCGCTCTCGACATGATTGACCGGCAGATTACGCATCAGGAGGCGCTTATCACCGACCTCAGCGATCTCGGAGAGATCGCGCGCGGTGATCTCAAGCTTGGCATGACGCTGTGCGACCTAAGACAGGTCGTCGAGCTGGCATCAGACATGGTTAGAAATTCGATCGAGTCACGATCGCAGACCTACAAGAAGCATTTGCCCCATGAGAGTGTCATGGTCCGGGGTGACGTGCGCCGGTTGGTGCAAGCGGTTTCCAACCTGCTTCTCAACGCATCGAAATACACGCCCACAACTGGCAAGCTCGTAGCGAGCATCAGCGTTGAAGGAAGAGCCGCGGTCATAAAGGTCAAAGACAACGGGGCAGGCATTCCCGCCAACCGTCTCGCAGACATCTTCGACCTGTTCTCCCAGATCGATGCCACTCGGCACCGCTCGGAAGGAGGGCTTGGCATAGGTTTGGCCGTGGCTCGAAGCGTGGCTCAGCTTCACGGAGGAACCATTGAGGCGCACAGCAATGGTCCCGGAACGGGTAGCGAGTTCGCATCACCCTGCCTCTGGCGGAAGACCGCGCAATGCACCGAGCTGGCCGGACTTCAAGCCCAAATACAGCATTGTCTGCATGCATTTCCTGTGGGGATTTTGTGGGGATTTGCATCGCTCGCTGCTTGACAGCGAGAGAGTCGGCCTTGTAACTTCAGGTCGTCTCCTCAAGCAGCCTCGGCTGCACTTCGCCCGCCGGGCTCCCCCGCGCGGGTATTTTTGTCGAGCGCCAGGCAACGTCTGGTCTATGGCACCTAGATGGACTCTGTCGGACTCCTTCGCCTCTGAGACTGCGCGCTCAGCGTATGCCCATCCATCGGACACATAGGGGATGTTGCCGGGATTTCAGGTTGTACCTCGGAGGGGATCGCTCTGCACCTCATGACCGTAGCTTGTCGTCGTCGAAAGGTAGCGTGCACATGATGCGGAGGGCATGCAGTCGCTCGGCAGCATTCGTGAAGGCGGCTTCGAGTTCCTCATTGGTCACCTCTGGATGTCCAGCCGGTGGACAAAGATGGGCCGGTTTTTTTCGTACAACCCGTCAAGTTTTTTTGCAGGCCAACGAGTCATACCGTGGAGGCAATCTCCTCCGTGAGATACGAGTCTTCCAGCGCGCACCTGCCGTCAGTTCGATTTCGGCGGGCAAGTCCGCTGCTTGGGATATGCCGGCAATTTGGAGGCTAGCGATCTTCGCGTGTATGAAACATGCGAACGATGTAGATCGTGTCCGCATCAATGTGGTAGCGGAGTTCGTAAGTTCCCACCAGCAGGCGTCGGACTTCGTGCGGCTGAAAGCCTTCGAGCAGACGGCCGATGCGAGGATTCGCCAGCAGGGTAGCCGGCGCCGCTGCGAGCATCTGCACCGTGCGCGCTGCGGCGTCCGGGTTGGCCGGCTCGAGAAATTCATGCAGGCGCTGGAGGTCGGACAACGCCTTCGAGGTCCAACGGACTTCCATTACCTGGATTTCGGAACAGGCAACGGCTGGGCAGTCCCCAAGGATTGCGCCCACCGATGAACCTCACCATGCTCCACGGTGCGTCCTGCTCTGATGTCGGCAAGACCTTCCAAGGTGAGGCGCCGGCGCTCGTTCTCCTGCTCGACCCATGCCGAAAGCGCCTGTTTGACCACCCACGCGCGCGATCGATCGAGTTCCGCAGCGTAGCCGTCAATCTGGTCTGCGAGTTCAGTCGACACGTGGGCCGTGATCACCTTGGTCGATGCAGATTGAGTCATAAGTAAATCATATCGAATCAAGACGACTCGATCAAGTATGGGTAGGGTTTCGACGCTCAGACGTCCCTGGCTCAACGCAGAGTGGTTACACAGGAAGCGCGGCGCGGCAGAGATTCCGCATTCCTCGCGCGAGCGGATCCACATCGATGCGGACCGCTGCTGCGCTGCTTCACGTCGCGAGCAGCGGCATCCATTGCACCGCGAGCGCGCCGATCGCCGTCTGCGCGCTCGCGCCATGCCACAGCGGCTGCGTGTTGTCGATCGTCGCGCGCGCATCGGTGCGAAGCCGGCCGCTCCACGAGCGCGCGAGCACATAGCCTCCCATCAACAGCAGCACCGCGAGGTGGAAGCCCTGGTAGCCCAGCAGCATCGCCACGCTCGCGCTCCATGCCTGCGCGCGCGGATCGAGGCCGGTTTGCGCATGGCTCCAGAGGTCGACGCCGAAGCCCGCGGCCGCACAGGCCATCGCGAGCATGACCAGCCAACGCAGGCCACGTTGTCGCGCTGCGTCGTCATGGCGCAGGCCGCGCGTCGCGAACACCAGCGCGAGCGAGCCCGCGAGCATCAGCAGCACGGCCGCGGCGGGCCAGCGCAACGCCGGCAACGCGGCACCGGCCGGCGGGCAGATTTCGGCTGCCATCGACACATGCACGTGTGCCCACAGCAGCGAGGCAAAGATGCTCATGTCGACCGCGACCAGCACCACCATGCCCCACCATGAGTGCGAGGCGCGGCCGACCGCGCCGACCGGCAGCCGTCGGCCATGCCCCACATCGGCCGTGGACACGGGCGGCGGGCTGTCCGCCCCCCAAAGCCAGAACACGATGACCCCCACCGCGAGCACGCCGCACAGCCCGGCGAGCAGCACCTGCTCGACCGTCAGCAGCAGGAAGAAGCCGGCCGTGCCCGCGGCCGCCACCAGCGGCGACCAGCCGTCGGTGGGCAGGCGCAGCAGGTGCAGCGGCCGCGCATCGCGCGGGCTCGTGACCAGCGTCTCGCGGCCGCCGAAGACCGTGCCCGGCAGCCAGTGGCGGCCTTCCTCGACCTCGCGCGCAAGCGCGGAACGGCGCCACAGCGGATAGCGCGAGGCGATCTCGGGAATGCTGCGCACCGCGTACTCGCGCGCGGGCAGCCATTCGAGCGTGCCCGCGTTCCAGGGGTTGCCGTGTTCGCGCCCGGGCTTGCGCAGCGTGCGCGCCACGTCGACGACGAACAGCAGCACGCCCGCGGCGAACACGAAGGCGCCGATGGTCGACAGCAGGTTGAGCGCGTTCCATCCGAGGTCGCCCGGGTAGGTGTAGACGCGCCGCGGCATGCCCATCAGGCCCGCGATGTGCATCGGGAAGAAGGCGAGGTTGAAGCCGCCGAACATCAGGCCGAAGACCCAGCGCCCGCACCGTTCCGAGAGCCGGTGGCCGTTGAACAGCGGCGCCCAGTGGTAGAGGCCCGCGAACACCGGGAACACCATGCCGCCGATCAGCACGTAGTGCAGGTGCGCGACGATGAAGTAGCTGTCGTGCGCCTGCCAGTCGAAGGGCAGCACCGCCACCATCACGCCGGTGAGTCCGCCCAGCACGAAGATGAAGTGGAAGCCCAGCAGGAACAGGGTGGGCGTGTCGAGCCGGATGCGGCCGCTCCAGAAGGTGGCGATCCACGAGAACACCTGCAGGCCGCTGGGCAGCGCCACCGCGAAGCTCGCGGCCGACACCAGCCGCAGCGACCAGGTCCCCAGGCCGGCCGTGAACATGTGGTGCACCCACAGCAGGAAGCTCAGGGCGCCCACGGCCATCAGCGCGATCACCACCGCGCGGTGGCCCACCAGCGGCGTGCCCGCGAGCGTGGCGGCCATCATCGAGACCAGGCCAGCGGCCGGCAGGAAGATGATGTAGACCTCGGGGTGGCCGAAGAACCAGAACAGGTGCTGCCACAGCACGGGATCGCCGCCGCGCGCGGCGATGAAGAAGGGCCAGTCAAAGGCGCGCTCCATCTCGAGCAGCAGCGTGGCCGCGATCACGGCCGGGAACGCGAACACGATCATCAGCGCGCTGACCAGCATCGCCCACGCGAAGATCGGCATGCGCGCGAGCGTCATGCCCGGCGCGCGCGTGAACAGGATGCCGATGATCAGCTCGATCGCGCCCGCGATCGCCGAGATCTCGATGAAGCCGATGCCCAGCAGCCACCAGTCGGCGCCGCGTCCCGGCGAGAACTCCTTGCCGGTGAGCGGTGGGTACATGAACCAGCCGCCATCGGGCGCCTCGCCGAAGAACAGCGTGCCGAAGAACACCAGGCCGCCGATCGCATAGGCCCAGAACGCATAGGCCGACAGGCGCGGAAAGGGCAGGTCGCGCGCGCCCAGCATGCCCGGCAGCAGGTAGACCGCGATCGCCTCGACGATCGGCACCGCGAACAGGAACATCATCACCGTGCCATGCATGGTGAAGAGCTGGTTGTAGGTCCTGGGGTCGATCAGGTCGTTGTCGGGCACGGCGAGCTGCGCGCGCATCACCAGCGCGAGCACGCCGGCGAGCACGAAGAACAGCATCGCGGTCGCGATGTAGAACACGCCGATCTGCGTGTTGTTGACGGCCGAGAGCCGGCGCCAGCCCGAGGGCGGGCGCCAGGCGCGCTCGAGCGCGTCGCGCCCGGCTTCGGGTTGCGGCGCGTTGGCCGCCGGGTCCAAGGGCGTGTTCGTCGGCATGCTCATTGCAGCTGCGCGAGCCAGCGCGCGATCGATTGCAGCGTGGGCTCGTCTAGCCGCTCATGCGAGGACGGCATGCGCGCGCCGGGCTTGGCCTGCTGCGTGTGCGCGACCCAGGCCGCGAGCTGGTCGGGCGTGTTGGGCACGGTGCCGGCGCCGAGGTAGAGCCGGCTGCCGACATGCGTGAGGTCGGGACCGAGCCGGCTCTCTTCGCTCACGCCGCGCACCGTGTGGCAGGCATTGCAGCGGTTCGCGAGGAAGGCGTCGCGCCCGCGCGCGAGGTCGGGCGTCAGGTCGGTGCCTGCCGGCCGCGCCTGCGCCGCGAGCCAGGCCTCGAAGGCCGCGGGTTCCTCGGCCACCACGTGCAGCGCCATGCGCGCGTGCTGCTCGCCACAGTACTCGGCGCATTGGCCGCGCCAGGCGCCGGGCCGGTCGGCCTGCAGCAGCAGGTGCTGTACGCGGCCCGGCAGCATGTCCATCTTGCCGCCGAGCGCTGGCACCCAAAAGCTGTGGATCACGTCGGCGCTCGTGAGGCCGAAGTACACCGGCCGGCCCGCGGGTATGCGCACCTCGTTCGCGGTGCGGATCTCGGCGCCGCTGGCCGGGTCGCGGTAGCGCACCTCCCACCACCACATGTGGCCGGTGATGCCGATCACCAGCGCATCGGCCGGTGGTACCGGGCGCCACGCGGGGCGATGGCGCTCGCCGTAGAAGAACAATGCGACCAGCACCACGGCCGGAAACGCGAGGCCGCCGCCATAGAGCCACCAGCGGGTTTGCGCGCGTGGCATCGCACGTGGCGCGTTCCGGCGCGCGCGCCGCACCGCGAGCGCGAGCAGCGCCATCACGAGCACGAAGATCGCGGCGGCGCCGCCGATCAGCACCCAACTGACCTCGAGCAGCATGTCGGCCACCGGTCCCGCGGCATCGAAGGCCGAAGGCGAGGGCGGCGCGGCGGTGGGTCGGCTCATTCGAGCGCCAGCAGGTAGGCCGCCATGTCGCGCGCATCGCGCGGCGACACGCCCATCGACGGCATCGCGGTGCCCGGGACCAGCGCGGCCGGTGCTTCGATCCAGCGCGCGAGCGTTTCGGGCCGGTTCGGCAGGTGGCCCGCGATGTAGCTGCGGCGGCCGAAGGCATCGAGCGGCGGCGCGAGGCTGGCGCGCGCCGCCGGCACCTTCGGGATGGCATGGCAGCTGCCGCACTGGTATTGCGCGAGCAGTTCGCGCCCGCGTTCGAGTTGGGCCGCGGGCGCATCGCCGTGAGGCAGCGGCGTGGGCCCGAGCGCGGGCAGGCCGCGGCCCGAGAGTTCGCAGCCGCCCGCGAGCCCGACCGCCGCCACCGAGAGCGCGGCCAGCGCGGCGCGGCCGCGGCGTGCGCGAGGCGGCGGGCAGGCGGGCGACGCATGGGGCATGGCCGATTCTTGCGGGGGCGGACGCGGTTTGCGCCGACAGAGCGGCCCGCACCCGCGTCGGACAATGCCGCCACATGAATGCGCCCAAGACCGTCGCGCTGACCCTGGCCGCGCTGGCCGGCGGCGCCGCGATCGGCGCGGCGGTCATGGTATGGGGCGGCGTCTACGACGTGGCCTCGAACGTGCAGCACACGCAACCCGTGTATTCGCTGCTCGAGACCGCGATGCGCCAGTCGGTGCGCTGGCGCGCGCGCGGCATCGAGGCGCCACCGCTGGGCGATGCGCGGCAGCTCGCGCAGGGCGCCGCCTGCTATCGCGCGCGCTGCGTGCAATGCCATGGCGCGCCGGGCGTGGCGCAGGACGACATCGGCAAGAGCATGCAGCCGCTGCCCGGTCCGCTGGTCGACGCGCGCCAGCGCTGGAGCGCGCGCGAGCTCTACTGGCTCACGCGCAACGGCATCAAGATGAGCGGCATGCCGGCGTGGGAATACCGGCTCTCGGATGAGGAGCTGTGGGCCGTGGTGGCCTTCGTCGAGCGGCTGCCCGACATGACGCCGCGGGCCTATGCGCAGGCCACGGCCTTCGAGCTCGTGCCCGGCACGCCGCGCAGCGGGGCGACAGGTGCATCGATCGGCTGCAATGCGTTGGCCAGGCGTCCCGCCACGCGGCCAGGCGATGCATTGCGCGGGCGCACCGCGCTGACGCAGTACGCCTGCAATGCCTGCCATGCGATTCCCGGCGTGACGGGCTCATACCCGAACGTCGGCACGCCGCTGGCCGGCATCGGCGGGCGCGGCCTGATCGCGGGCCGGCTCGCCAACACACCCGAAAACATGGTGCGCTGGCTGCGCCACACGCGCGAGGTCGATCCGCTCACGGCCATGCCCGAGATGGGCGTGACAGAGCAGGATGCGCGCGACATCGCGGCCTACCTGGGCACCTTGAACTGAACCGTCGCTGCTCAGGGCAAACACACCCCGCGCGGATGGCTGGCCGCCGCCTCGCCGGGGCCGTATTGCGCCTTGCTTCAGCCCATTGCCGGGATGGACGGCGACGTGTTGCGCCAGATGGCGATGAAATCCGGGCTTCCGTTGAGCGCGCGGGAGTACAGCCAGGGCGGCGTGATCTTCTCGTGCGGAAGCGACAAGATGGGCTTGCACCGATGTACCTGTTCGTTGCCGATGAAGATGTACTCTTCACAATTTCGGAGGATGGCAGCCTCATCCACGCCTGTGACGCTCCCCCCTCGTTGGGGAGCGGCTTCATCGAAGCGGTGCGTGACCCAGCAGGCGATGACCACCTGCGGCCGGTACTTGGCGACCGCACGCTCAGCATCAAGTTTTTCGACGTGATTCCCATAGCGAATCGTCGGCTGACCGATCGATTGATAGTACGCGCCGATCGTCGGGTCTTCTTGCTGGCGGTTGTCGGTGGCGGGGATGGAGAGCGCCTGAGCCAGCATCCCATGACCCGCACCGATCTCTATCGCGCTGCGGCCGGCAAGACGCGCGCGCAGAAACTTCAGAAGTTCCGTTGTAGGCAAGCCGTAGATGCCATGACGTACCCCAAACAACAGCCGTTCTTCGGCCGTGGTCTGCGCAAGCTCGCGGGCATCGCGAACCAGAAGCTGACCCTTGGCATCCAACAGAAGGTGCGCGAGGTCTCGCGTCTTTTTTGGATCGAGGACGAAGGCTTCGCTGGCGTTGCTCATGCCGCGATTGTCAGTGAAGCAAGGCGTGATGGCATTCGCTCACATCAAGCCCAACGGCGAAGCGGGGCTGTGGCCTGGTGGTGCGGGCGAAACGTCCGGCTTTCCGGCCGCTTTCCGCTCGTGGTCGCAGCAATGCTGACGATTCAAGAAGATGAAGCTGCCGCGCCCGCGCCCCGGCCGTCAGGCCGTGGCGCACTCAGGCTCTGCGCGCCTCGATCGGCTCATGAGGGCCCAATCGACGCATTTTGTCGTACAAGGTTTTGCGTGGCACGCCCAGCCGCTCTGCCGCGGCCGCGGCCGAGCCGTTGCACGCCTCGAGCGCCTCGTGGATCAGGTAGCGTTCGAACCGGGCCATCTGCTCATCGAGCGAACGTTCGCCTTGCGTCATGCCGCGCGCGGCCTCGTTGCCGTCCCACAGTCCGAGCACGAAGCGATCTGCGATGTTGCGCAACTCCCGCACGTTGCCGGGCCAGGCATGCGCCATGAGCGCATCGAGATGGTGGGGTGCCACGACCGGCAGCTCTCGCTCATGGCGCAGCGCGGCCTGCATGGCGAAGTGGGTGAACAGTAGCGGAATGTCCTCGCGTCTTTCGCGCAGCGGCGGAAGATTCAAGACCACGACGCCCAGGCGGTAGTAGAGGTCGTCGCGGAACTTGCCTTCGCGCGCTGCGGCCAGCAGGTCGGCCTTGGTCGCGGCGATGACCCGGCTGTCCATCGGTCGCAGTTCGTTCGACCCCAGGCGCTCGAACTGGCGCTCCTGGAGGGACCGCAGCATCTTGACCTGCAGGTTCATCGGCATCGTCTCGATCTCGTCGAGAAACAGCGTCCCGCCGCGCGCGTGTTCGATCTTCCCGATGCGCCGCTTCGCAGCGCCGGTGAAGGCGCCTGCCTCGTGGCCGAACATCTCGCTTTCGAACAACGCCTCGGGCATGCCGCCGCAGTTGATGGCCGCAAAGTTGCCTTCCTTGCGCCGACTGCAATCGTGCAGGCAACGCGCCACGAGTTCCTTGCCCGTTCCGGTCTCTCCGAGAATCAGGACGTCGGCATCGGAGTTGGCCACGTCCAGCACCAGGCGTCGCAACCTGTGCATGGCCGAGGAGCGACCGATGAGCTTCGCCTCGATCGATTCAAAACCCGCGATCCTGCGCCGCAGATGTTCGACTTCCAGGCTCAACGCGCGCTTGTCCAGCGCGCGCTGGACAACTTCGGTCAGCTGGTCGGGAGAGAAAGGTTTCTCGAGGAAATCGTACGCCCCCAGGCGCATCGCCTGCACCGCCATCGTGATGTCGCCATGGCCAGTCACGAGGATCACAGGCAGGCTCGGATCAAGCTTCAGGGCGTGTGAAAGCAGCGCCAGGCCGTCGATGCCCGGCAGCTTGACGTCCGTGACCAGCACGCCCGCAAAGCCCGGTGTCAGCTTCTGAAGTACCTGTTCGGCCGAACCGAAGCCGGTGACGCGAATGCCGGCGAGCTGTAGCGCCTGCGTGCTGCCCAAGCGCACGGGCGGATCGTCTTCGACGTAGAGAACTTCGAGGTTGCGCGTTTCAATCATGAAGTGTCCGTTCCTCTGCTTTTCGCAACGTGACGGAGAAGACCGCCCCGCCGAGATCGCTGCGAGCGGCGCGCAGCAGTCCACCGAAGTCGCGAACGATGCCGGCGGAGATGGCCAGGCCGAGGCCCAATCCGAGGCCTTGCTCCTTGGTGGTGAAAAATGGCTCGAACAGCCGTGGCATGACGTCCGGCGCAATGCCGGTACCGTTGTCATGAACTTCGAGCACGACACCGTCGGGTGCACTGCGCGCCACCACTCGCACGCAGCGCGGATCGACGCCCGCGGAGGCCGTGGCGTCGAAAGCGTTCACCAGCAGGTTGACCAGCACCTGTTCGAGCCGATTGCCTTCGCACAGGGCATGCAGGCCGGGTTCGATCTCCTGCGACAACGCGACGCGCTCCTGGCGGATGCGCTGGCTGAGCAGAAACAGCGCGTCGGCGACGGTGTCGGCCAGCGCCACCGATTGCAGCTGGACGGTCGACCGTCGCGCAAACTTCTTCAGCTGCGAGGTGATCTGGCCCATGCGGTCTGTAAGGTCGCAGATGGTGCGAAGGTTGAGATCGACCTGGTCGGTGTGTCCGCGCTCGAGAAAGACGACCGCATTGGCGGACAGCGTGCGCAGCGCGGCAAGCGGCTGGTTGAGTTCGTGCGTGATGCCCGCGGACATCTGGCCGAGCACGGCCATCTTGCCGGTCTGCACCAGGTCGTCCAGCGTGCTCTTGAGGATGTCCTCGGCGCGCTGGCGCTCGGTGATCTCCGTCTGCAGGTGTTCGTTGGCATGGCTCAGCGCTTCGGTGCGGGCTCGCACCATCTGCTCGAGCTCGTCGTAGGCGCCTTGGAGCGCCTCTCGTGCTGCGAGCCGTTGGTGCACGATGCGTCGGCGCTGCTGGATGTACAGCACCAGGAGCGTGAGGAACACCAGTGCGAACGCCGTGCCTGCGGCCGATGTGCGCGCGATGGCGTGCACCGGTTTCATGTCTGACAGGATGATCAGCTTCCAGTCCGTGCCTTCGACGGGGCGGCTGTCCAGCAGGTAATCGGGTCCGAAAGGCTCTTGCGTCGCGGACCGGCGCGGCCCATCGGCGTTCAACTGCACCACCATGGCGTTGCCACCCGACAGCGGTCGATGTTCGCGCATGTCGATGGGGCGCAGCGCGCCTGCTTCCGTGTACTGCCTGGTCTGCGCGAGCTGCTGAAGGGTTTCGCTCGACAACGGACGCAAGGCGCGGAACTTCCAGGCCGATTCGGACGCGAGGAACACGACCCCGTTCCCATCGATGGCCAGCACCTTGTCGGTGGAGCGTGACCATGCGGCATCGAGCTTGTCGAGGTTGACCTTGACGGTGGCCACGCCGAGTTGGCGGTTTCCGTCGACGATGCCGTGCGAGAAGTAGTAGCCGGGCTCGCGGCTGACCGTCCCGATGCCATAGAAACGTCCGGGCATGCCTCGCACTGCGTCCTTAAAGTACGGGCGGTAGGAGAAGTTCATGTCCACGAAGCTGCTGCCTGGCTGGTTCCAGTTGCTGGCGGCGAGCGTGAGGCCCGTGGTGTCCATCACGTAGACCGCGGAGGCCTGCGCATGCGCATTGACCGTCTCGAGGTACACGTTCGCTTCGAGCTGCAGGGTCCGGTCGGTCGGCGCGCGCAGCAGGTCGAGCACGTCGGGGCTGAGTGCAACGACCTGCGGCAGATACTCGTAGCGGCTGAGTTCGCTGCGCAGGCTGGTGGAATAGATGTCGAGCCGGTGCAACGTCCCTTGCTGCAGTGCACGGATGCCCGTGCGCTCCCCGATCAGATACGCCAGCGCACCGCCCGCGGCGATCAGGCACAGCCATGCACCCACCGCGGTCCAGCGGCGCCAGCGGGTGGTGGTCGAGGTGGTTGTCGTACCCTTGAAGCGCGCAAGCACGGCCTGGTCTCGCAGATCGTCGGGGGAGCCCGCGAAGCCATGGCGGTACGGTGCGGACAGCTTCAGCACGGCGCGACCTGCCGAAAGCAGCATTGACACGAGAGTGAGGGGCGGAGGGCTGCGCGAATACGTAAACAGCGGACGATCGTACGCAGAGCCTCGCGATTCGCCGAGGCGGAATTACCCTGCATCGGCGTTCTCTCGTGCATCACCGAGGTGCATCAATCCGCGTACACGCCCGCAGCCTTGATGACCGGGCCGAAACGCGCGACCTCGGCCTGTACGAACTTCTTGTGTTCCGCCGGCTCCACGCGCTTGTCGGTCACGACCACCGCGCCCAGGCCTTCCTCCTTCTTGATGAACTCCGCATCCTTGAGCGCGACCTTCAATGCGTCGTTGAGCTTCTTGAGCACCAGCGCCGGCGTGCCCTTGGGCGCATACAGCCCATGCCAGATCGTGACCTGGAAGCTCTTCAGGCCCGACTCGTCGAGCGTGGGCAGATCCTTCAATGCCGGCGTGCTCAGGCGCTTGAGCGTCGTGACCGCATAGGCCTTGACCTTCTTGGCTTCGATCTGGCCTGTGGTGTTGGTGGTCTGATCGCACAGCAGGTCGATCTGGCCGCCGAGCAGGTCTGCGATGGCCGGTGCCGTTCCCTTGTAAGGCACGGTGGTCATCTCCGCCTTGAGCTCGCTCTGCAACAACAGGCCGCACAGGTGCGAGGCCGAACCGATGCCGGCGTTGCCAAGATTGGTCTTGCCGGCGTTCTTGCCGATCCACTCCCGCAGTTCCTTGAAGCTGTTGGCCTCGAGCTGCGGCTTACCGATCACGGTCATCGGCACGTCGTTGATCATGCCCAGGTACTCGAAGTCGGTCTCGTAGTTGTAGGGCAGCTTGCGATAGAGCACGGGGGTCGTGGCCATGCCGACGTGCGTGAGCAGCAGCGTGTAGCCGTCGGCCTTGGCGCGGGCGACCTTCGCATTGCCGATGGTGCTGCCCGCGCCGGCGGCGTTGTCGATCACGATCGTTGCGCCGTCGAGCGGCTTGCGCAGCGCTTCGGCGAGGTCGCGCGCCACGCGGTCGGTGGGGCCGCCCGCGGCGAAGGGCACGACGATGGTGATGGGTTTGCCGCCGGGAAAGTCCTGCGCGTGCACGCCCAGGGACACGGTGACCGCGGCAAGAACGGCCAGGCTTCGTTTGAAAATCGATCGGTTCAAGGAAATGGCTCCGGTGGAAAGAAAAGAGGTCGGTCGGACCGCCGCCGCGAGATCGACGGCGGTCTTCGCGGGTCAGGTCGGCGATGTCAGAGCATCGACGGCGTGATCTGCTTGGTGACGTCGAACAGCAGGTTCAACGGCGAGGGGCCGAAGGACAGCCAGGTGCCACTCAAGGGTTGCTGGCCCACGCCGGGCTTGGTCCAGTCGCACACGCCATCGGGGAAGGCGGCAGTCAGACGGGCCCATTGCGTGGGCGTGAAGAACACGCGGTAGTCCGAGGGGTTCAGCGGCTTGAGCTGGCACTTGGCGATGTCGTCGGTCAACGGGCCGCCGGCGGCCATGCGCGGCGTCGTGCCGGCCGGATAGAAGGTGTTGCACGCGCTCGCGCCGAAGGCGGTCTGCTCTTCCGTGTACTTCAGGCCGTTGTTCCAGCACGCGTCCTTCAGGTCGGCCGGCCGTGCGGCGGCGATCTTCTGTGCAAGCGGACGGTCGGAGCGGTCTGCCTTGCTGGCGCGCAGCCAGACGTCCATCGCATCGAAGGCCTCGGCGCTGCTCGCGCCCTTGGTCCACATCACGTGGTTGTCGATGTTGCCGTTGGCACGGCGCAGCCGCTCCCGCATCGAGAACGAGTGGATCTTGGTGTGGATGTCTCCGCCCACCGTGCCGTCGTTGTAGTCGCGCAGGTCGATGATCGCGGTGGAGGCCAGTCCCCCCGCGCCATTGACGATGCGCCCCGACTGGTAGGCGCGGGTCAGCGCATCGAGGTCGCCCACGGTGCGCTTCGTGGTGCGATTCATGTCGCGGTCCACGCCGCCAGCGCGCTCGTTGAGATCGATGAATTTGTCGATGCCGAGCTTGCCCTCGTTGAGCGCGTTCAGGCCGTACTGGATGCCCACGTTGTCGATCGGGCGCAGCGCGAAGCCTTCGGCGGTCTTGCCGTAGACGTTCACCGTGTGGTCGAACACCGTGGCGCGCGCACCCGTCGGGTTCGTCGCGGCGTTGTAGCGCTTCTCCACCGGCACGCCAGCGGGGAAGGACACGGTGGGATCGAGCCGCCCGGCCTGTCCGCTCATGTTGGAGATGTTGCCGATCTGCAGGTAGCCCGAGATCGCCTGCTTTTCGGCCGCGGTGTAGTTCAGCGCCGCGGTGGCCGGGTCGTTGAAGTAGTTGTTGAGCACGCGCGAGTCGTGCAACTTGAAGATCGTGGAAGAGGTCACGTCGGCGAACACCTGGCTCACCACCACGCCGTCGAAGAGGCCGGGGTAGTTGTCGCTGGTCTGGTGGCTCTGGTAGGAGCCGCCCGAGCCACCGGTGCCGATGGTGTAGGTGGGCGTGCCGAAGTTTTCGATGAACCGCTCCTTGACCATGGCGATGGTCTCGGACGACAGCTGGTCGTTGCAGTTCGTGCCGAAGACGTTCAGCGTGGAGGTGGTCACCGCGAGCCCGCGGCTTTGGTAGGTCGGATTGATCAGCGTGGCGAAGTCGTTGCCTTGCTGGAACCAGCCGCCCTGGCAGCCGCCGCCGAGCGGATAGATCAGTCCGCCCTTCCAGCCCGCGGTACGGTAGGTCGGAGACGGGGGCGGCTCATTGAGCACGTCGTGCAGGATCGCCGACTGGTAAAGGCCGCGGTTGATGGTGCCGCTCTCCAGCCGGATCACGTACGGCACCTGCTTGCCGTCGATGGCGAGGTAGGCGATGTTGGCCGGATAGGCACTCAGGCTGCCGGGCTCGAAGCGCGTGTTGGTGCCCGCGGTGGTCCGGTAGTAGTAGTCCACGCGCGTCTCGACCGAGCACTTGCCGTCGTCGAGCGACTTGAGCTTCTGGCCGCCCATGCGCGTGAAGGTCTCGTAGCCACACACGAAGGGCTCCTCGTGCGGCCCCGAGATCACGGGGCCGGTGATCGGATAGGCCGTCAATGCGAGCGTTGCCTTGTAGCCGCCGTAGCTCGCGACCAGCTCGTTGGCACCGGTCTTCAGTCCCGTGACCTTGCCCACCAGCCTTCCGTTCGCGGGATTGGGCGCGAAGGCGGCCGTGACATCACGCCCGTCGACCGTCACCGACAGGCTGCCGGGCGACTGCTCGCTCAACAACTCGAGCTCGACGAGTGCGTCGTCTCCGGTCACCAGCTGAGGCGGCGACGACAGCACACCGACCTTCAGCGTTGCCCCTGCCGGTGGCGTGGCCGGATCGGGGTTGCCGGGGTCCGTGGGATTGCCGCCACCACCGCCGCCGGCGATGGGCGGTATGAATCCACCGCCCCCGTCGCTTCCGCCGCCGCAGGCGGCAAGGATCAGGGCGGCCAGCAGGGTGCTGATGCGCAGTGGTGCCTTCGCCTTGGCGAAGCGGGTCTCGATCTCGGGTCTTGCGGTCATTCTCTCGGTCTCCGTTGTGGTTCTGGTTGCAGGGAAGGAAAGCGGGAAGCGGGTGGCCGGGCGCGCCCGCCATGGGATGGACATGCGGCGGCGCGACCCGGCGAAGCGGGGTCGTTGGCCTTGCGGCGCATGTCAGGGCAGGGGCAGAGGCGGGTGTGGACGCGGGCGCTCAGGCAACGAAGCGGGAGGCCGCGTGGAAGGGCTGTGTAAGGGGATGTGGCGCATGGTTGTCTCCGTCCTCTGTCTTGGGGATGCGCTCTGGAATAGCAACGCGTGTGCCATGCCGACCTTGCGATGCAAGTCGTTGAAATGAAAGGGGTTTTCTTGCCCGACCCCAGGTTTTCCCGCGGTTTTTCGGCTGGAAGTCCAGCCGCGGCGGGCATGGGGTGGCCGGGAATCCGCACACGGCCCCTCCAGGCAAATCGCCGACAGAGCGTTGCGCTCGATGCAGACAACGCGCCCGTGCCGAGGGCCTGCAATCTTCGGCAGCCCGATCCCGGGCCACGAGATCATTCGAATGGAGGGAGTCGACGATGAACCTTGCACGCCTTGTTGCCGGTACCGTCGGGGCCGGCGCGCTCATTGTCTGGAGCGCGGCGGCTCATGCCCAGCAGCCCCCGGCGTCCAGCCAACCCTCTCCAGGGACGACCCAGGTTGCCTCATCGGGGCGCACGCTCGCCAGCTCCAGACTGGCGACGGACATCCTCAACCGCATCGCAGGCCATGTTCGTACGGTCAAGGGTTGCCAAACGCTGTCCGAGGTGCGCATGGAGGTGATGCCGCGCGGCTATGTGCCGGTGCAGCCCGCCGTGTCTGCCAACTCGCGTGGGGGCCACTTCGAACGCTGGAGCGTGAACGCCTGCGGCGAGCGCCAGCTGTTCCAGATCGGCATGTGGCCCGCGCAGCGCGGAGGCAGCGATTTCGCGGTGACTCCGCTGGCTCTCGCGTCGGCTCCCTCGGGGGCGGGCGCAGCCGCTGCGCGTCCTGTTTCGTCCACCGCGCCTTCTTCCGCATGGCACGGTCGCTACGTCTGGGAAGAGTCGGTCGGCCGCATCGGCGGCTCGGCGCCCTCCGAGGGCGTGGCCGCGTTCATCGAACACACCCTGGTGCTCGGGCCTTCCGCGGGCGCGACGAGTTGCGCGCTCAACGGCGATGGCTACCAGACCCATCGACGCATCATTTGCACGGCGACCCCCGAGGGACAGTCGCTCGCGATCAAGTTCTACAAGTTCGCTCCCGGCAACGCGCTGGGGCGCCATCAGGTCGGCGAGCGCCTGTTCACGTTGACGCGAGGACCCGAGGGGCTCACGACCCGATTGGAGGGCCTGGGGCGGGCCGTCGACAACATGCCGCGCAGCGGCGTGCTTTTCAGGTCGACGCGCTGAGGGAGATGCCTGGGCCGATCTCGCGAGCAGGTCGACGCTCGGGTGCGCGGTCGGCGGTTTCGCGCGCTCGCGCCACAGCGACTTCGACTCGCGGCTTCCTGGCTCTTCAGGCCAGCGTGTAGGCCGTCTTCACCGTGGTGAAGAACTCCTGCGCATA
>NZ_JAHUTH010000061.1:0-18444 GCF_025376855.1 Variovorax endophyticus | reverse complement strand
GACCGAGGTGTTGACGGCGGTGGTGGTGATGCTGGCGGTGGTGCCGCCGCCACCCATCGTGGTGTCCACCCCGGTGGTGGCGAAGTTGAAGGCACCCGTGCCGCCGACGCTCTTCTTGACCAGGCACACGCCCGTGTTGATGACGCTGACCGGCCCCTTGAACTGGGGGTCGTCCGATGTGCCGCCGCCGCTCGATGCGCCGAGCTGCAGCGTCCCGGTGATCGGCACGCTGGTCGGCAAGCGGATCTGCACGACGCGATCCGTGTCCGCCGCCAATGCCGAGCAGCCGCTGACGCAGGTTGCGCCGCCCTGCGCGGCCGACGCGGGCGCGCTGCCGGCCCCCTGCGACGTCGAGCCTCTCCAGTACTCGACGCCGTTGTAGCGGAGATTGACGGTGACCGAGTTCCCGGCGGCGCCGCTGCTGACGATGCCGTTGCGAAAGCGCCATGTGAAAGTCACCAGCGCGCCCGGCGTCACGCCGTTGATGGCCTGGATCAGCCGGGCCACGCCGTTGTCGTCGGTCATCACGACCGCGCCCGCGCTGATCGAGGACCAGTCTCCCGTCTTGCTCCAGGCGGCGTTGGTGAAGTCGGAGCCCGCGATGACCGGATCGCCGTTGCAGATCAGGCTCGGCGGATTGCCGCCCGAGCCGCCGTCCGTCGACTTCGGCGTGTTCGTGACCACGCAGCTGATGTTGTCGCCGACCGCCGGCGTCAGGGTGCTGGGCAGCGTCGTGTAGCCGCTGACGTCCGTGGGACCGGTGTTCGTGCAGCTCAGCTTCTGGTCGTACTGAGACAGCGTGGAGGTGCTGCCCGTGCTCATCGCCTCGTCCAGGGTGTAGGTGCTTCCCGCCACGCTGTTGAAGGCCAGGGCGCCCGATGTCACGGCCGTTCCGCTGCCCGAGGTACTCACGGCCGCGGGTGCGCCGTTGCCCGTCGCCGAGAGCGCGAACTGGTCGCTGGCCGCGATGCGGCCCGAGCCGCCCAATGCCTTCTGCAGGCTGATCGGCGCCTTGGGCGTGTTGGTGACGACGCACTGGAGCTGGGCGCCATCGGCCGGCTTGATGTCGCGTCCCACCGCGGGATCGAAAGCCTCGTTCGCGGGCAGGTCGGCGGCGGCCGTGAGCCCCGAGGCATCGGTACAGCTCAAGCTAGCCGTGTAGTTCGCGAGGCTGGTCCCGGTGGTGCCCGCTTCGGTCAAGGTATAGGTCGTGCCGGACGCGGCGACATAGTCGCCGGTGGTGCCCGTGCCGGCATCGACCGTCGCACCGCTGCCCGTCGTCGTGGCCGCCGTCGTCGCGCTCACGACCGTGCCGCTCGCACCGCCCGTTCGGATCGCCACCGAGAAATTGTCGTTGGCCGCGAAACGGGCACCGCCAAGCGCCTTGCTCAGCCTGATGCTCGGATAGCGGGTGTTGGTGAATGCGCAGGTCACCCCGGAATTCGTCGGCATCGTGAAGTTGCCCGTCACGCCGCTGCCGGTGGCGACCGAGGTGCTGTCGCTGTCCTTGGTGCACTTCCACGCGGTGCTGTAGCCCGCGGCCGATCCGGTCGAGAAGGCCTCGGTGATCGTGACGGCCTTGCCCGCAAGGCCGGCGGCGGTGGCCTGTGTCGTCGTCGAAGGCGCCGTGGACGAACCGGCCGTTGCGTTCTGGATGCCCGCACCCGAGAGGGTGAGGGAGACCTTGTCGGAGGTCGCGCCATTCACCCACGACTTGCCCAGCGTCACGGGCAGCGTCGGCGCCGTCGCGGCGCCGAACCCGATGGCCACGTTGTCGACGGCCACCGTGCTGGCGGTAAGCACCAGCCTGTCGAACACCGAGTTCTGCGTATTGATGAACGCCAGGGTGTCCGGGAAATTGCCGCCGCTGCCGATCGGAAACTGGGTCTGCGTCATCGTCGCGGTGGCGGCGCTCCAGCTGTAGGCGCCCGTGTTGACGGAAGACGGCGAATAGGGATCGACGACCTGCAGCGTCCATGTGCTGGTGTCGATCCTGCTGCCCTTCAGATAGGCAGTGACCGAGTAGGAAAAGCTGCCGCTGTTGGCGCCGGAGCCCGGGTCGAACAGCGAGATGATCGTGTTCTGCGGAGAGGACTGTCCGGTCGCGAAAGAAAAATCGACCGTCACCGTCGACGGGTTCGAGTCGCTGACATCCGTCGGTGCGCGGTGGTACTGCCCTTCGGACCCGAATTGGTAGATCCCGTTGACACCACCGTAGTTGACGGCAACGGTGCTGCCGTCGTATTCAGGCGCATAGAAGCCCGACCCGGTGATCGTGGCGTACTGCGATTCCGAATAGACGTAGTGCTGGCCGGCTCCCGACCTCGTGATGTTCACCGTGCCGCTGATGGAGGCGCCGCCGGGACTCCACGACCAGTTGAGCTTCTGGGTGGCGCCGTCGTTGACGATGCCCGTGCCGGTGCCGCTGAGCTTGGCCCAGTTGTACGTTGTCTGCGCCTGCGCGCCGTTGGAAAGCAGGATGAACGCCGCAACGAACAGCGCCAGCCATCTTCCTATGGAAGCCGTGGTTTTCATGATTCATCGATTTGTTCGGGGAGGCCGATCGGCCTCGAGCACGCCCGGTCGGATCGCACCGTCCGCGCGATCGGGACCGCCGCGCCTTCAGATCGCGCAGCCCCTTGCCTGCGCGGAGATCACCGCGGCAATGCCATTCATCGAAGTTCGACCGGCTGCCCGTTCAGGCCGGCCAGGCCCGAGTCCGGCAATGGCAGCAATTCCCCCTCGGCCTGCAACTCGAAACCCGCACCGCGCCTGCGGGCGAGGCGATCGTGCACACCGAAATCCGAGACCCACGGAACGTCGAGATTGAAAATGAAGTCGACGATGTCCTGCACCGTGGTCTGCGGCGGCATCATGAGGAAGCGCTGCGAGATCAGCCCGGGCGGCAGCAAGCCGGCCTCGGGGCGATTCAGGAACAGCGCCGCGCGCGCATTCAGCCTGTGCATCGCGGCCGCCAGGTCGAAGATCTGATCGAGCGTGGCCCCGGTCGAGTCGATGACGTAGATGCAGTCGCTCTGCGGCTCGGAGAGCTTGTGCAAGTCCTCGAGGCTGGTGGAGAACTGGCAGCTGATGCAGCGGTCGATCAGTTCGTTGCACGCCTGCAGGAAGAACGGCACCAGCTCCAGGCTCGAGGAGAAGAGGAGGACTCGGGTTGCTCTCATGTCGGGGCGCTTTTCTCAAAGATGTTTTTTCGCGCGTCTTCATCGGGTGGCGAAATAACCCGCGGCCGTGACTCGGAGGAGACTGTCCCGCCCGACGACCTCCAGCCATCCCTGCATGACGGCCTTTCCGATGCCGCTCATCAGGTTCTGCTCGGCCATGCCCGATCGAACGCCGACCTGGCACAGCGCCGAGACGGACAAGGTCTCGCAGGGTTTGAGTCGGAAATCGTCGACGCAGATACCCATGACCCTCCTGGCGAGGGCATCCATTCCCGGCAGTGGCTGCATCTGCGTTTCCTCCCTGTCAAGACGCGGCTTCCGTTTTCCGACGAAGGCGGCGGAAGTCCGTGCCGTTGCCAGTTCGGGCCGGCATCGCCGATCGCGCCGCTTGGCACGTGACCGCCTGCCGTCCCGTCTACTTATTCGTGTGGGGGGCGGGCAGGGTTACGCGAGGCCTTTGGTATTCCGTGAACTTGTTCGCAAAAAAGTTCTGGAAGCGCCGTGGACGGCGCGGATCGGCGGCTCAGGCCGCTGCTTCCATCAGCAGGTGATAGCCGAAGCCACGGATGGCGAGGAGCGACACATCGCCCGCCGAAACGGTCGCCAGCAACTTGCGCAGCCGGGTGACGTGCACGTCGACCGTGCGCGATTGCGCCAGCGGCTGGTCCCGGCCCCAGACCGAGCGGACGATCTGCGCGCGCGAGCAGGTCTGGTTGGCATGGCGAAACAGGAACAGCGCGAGGTCGAACTGCCGCGGCTGGAGCTGCAGGCGCATCGCGTCGACGTGGAGCGTGCGGCCTTGGGGCTGGAACATGTAGCGCCCGAAGCGCAACGCCGTCGGGGCGACGGGCGCCCGAGCCTCGCCCTTCGCGTCCGGCACACCGACGATCCGCAGCACGCGCGCGACCAGCTCGCAGTCCTCGCAGGGCATCAGCGTGAAGTCCGTGGCGACATCGGCCGCGATGGTCCCGTGCTCGAGCAGTTGCTCCGGGCGCAGCAGCAGGATCAAGGCGGCGCCTTCGCCGCAGAGGTGCCGCAGGAACCTGGCGGTCGACGAGACCGCATCGCTGCCGCCATCCAGGCATGCCAGCATCAGGTCGAATCGCTCGCCCGCGGTGAGTGCCTTCGCGAGCTCCTTCATGCGCGAGAACTCCACCGTGGCATGGCCCAGCGGGCGGATGGCGCAGGACACGAACTGGCGTTCGGGGTCCGAGCCGTCGAGTATGGCGATGCGGCAATGGGCCTCGGCAGCCGGCGCGGTGTCCATGGCGGTCACGGTCCGTTGCAGGGCAGGGCGTTGCGATCTACCAGCGCAGCAGCCATGCGCCGAGCAGCATCCCCAGTCCCATCGACACGAGGATGCAGACGACATCCCAGGCCGCCACGACGGCCGGCACCAGTTCCGGACAGCCCAGCCCATGGGCGGCGATCCCCAGCGCGCCCGCCAGGATGCCCGCGACGGCGCCGCTCATGGCCGGGCGCGTGGGCGCCAGGCCGCGCAGCGCCAGCAACTCGGCCGCCAGCACGGGCAGCGACGCCAGCAGCAGGCCCAGCGCGCAGAGCTGCCAATCGTCCACGAACGCCGGCCACAGCCGGATGCCGTCCGACGCCGCGTGCATCCAGCCGCCGAGGGCCGCGAATCCGAGCGCCGCGCCCGGCAACACGAGGCTCCACCAGGCGAGGCCGACCCTCGCGCCGGGCCGCGCGAGGCGATGCACGACCCGGTAGCCGGCCGCGCCCAACATGCAGACGAGCGCGAATCGCACCCAGGAATCGGGCCAGGCCATCCGCGTTGCCCGCGCGCTCTCGATGGGCGGGACCGCGGCCACCAGGAGCATCGAACACGACAGGCCCAGGAGCAGGGCGGTCGCGAGCCTGCGCGACGTGGCGTGCGGACGCACCAGCGCGACGCGATTGGCGAGCAGCGCAACGAAGTCATCGGTTCTCACGCCTGGCTCCTTTCACTTTTGCAATCAGCGCCTTCAGCCCGCGATGCACGCCGATCTTGACGGCCGACTCGGACATGCCGCTGTGCCGCGCGGCCTCGGCGATCGACAGGCCTTCGAGCTTGACCATCACGAGCGGCAGCCGATGCCGGTCCGGCAGCGTGTCGAGCAGCAGCGCGACATCCCTGCGTGCCTCGTGCGGCGCTTCCTGCGATTCAGCGAAGATTTCCAGTTCGTCGAACGACACATTGCGCATTTCCCGTGCCGATTTGGCGCGCAGCAGATCGATCAGCTTGTAGCGCGCAATTGCGCCGATCCACGATGTCACCGGCTGGCCGGTCTGAAAAGTATGCCGCTGCAGATGCGTTGCAAGCAAGCATTCCTGCACCAGGTCCTCGATGTCGTCGCTCCAATAGACCAGGCGCCGTCCGATAAATGCCCGAAGATATGCCGAGATTCTTCGCAGGAATTCCTGATAGGCCTCCGCGTCTCCCTCCAGTCCCCGAAGGAACAGTCCGTGCAGCACGGGTTCGACATCGCTCGCTCGCATGGGCAGGGTGGTTTCCGCTTGTTGACAGAGTAAACAAGCGCCACCGGCGCCTGGTCGTTTCTTGCGTACTTTCGAATTCGATTGCGTTGAGTGGAGGTCGCAAATGTTAACCCCTCATCGTGTATCCGGATGAAATTTAATTGACACCGAGACGCGGGAGAAGATCAAGGAGATCGTGCGTTTCGATTAAATTTCGCCCGATTCGAAGGCCGAACAATTAACAATGACGGCATTCTTCGTCGATAAATTAATATGTAATTAACAAAACCGGCATCCGTCGCGAATCCGCATCGAAGGGTGCGGTCGACGGAATAGACTGGGGGAATGCAGCAATCGACAGCCGTTCATTCCTCCCTGTGACGGTATGCTGCATTTGGGCCCGCGTTGCGGGCCTTTTTTTCCGACGCGATCCGGGCGCGGCGCGTCGCTGACGCGTTCGCCGCGCCGCTTTACGGGATGCCGCGGCGGCCGCCCGCCAGTTGCACCGGCGGTGGGGTCTGGGTCTTGCCGGCGCCGCGATCGACGGGTACCGGCTGCGGCGCCGGCTTGCCGTTCTGCCGGGTGTCGAGATAGAGCCGATAGCCGAAGCTGCGGATCGAGATCAGCGAGACATCGCCCGAGGACATGGCCATCAGCGTCTTGCGCAGGCGGGTCATGTGCACGTCGATCGTCCGGCTCTCCTCGGGCGGATGCCGCTTGCCCCAGACCGCCGCGGTGATCTCCTCGCGCGAGTGGGCCCGGTTCGCGTGCCGGAACAGGTACAGCGCGAGCTGGAACTGCCTGGGCTGCAGGCGCACGCGCTGACCGTCGGCACTGATGGTGCGGCCCACCGGATCGAACGCATAGCGGCCGAAGACGAAGACCTCCTGCCCCTCCTCGCTGAGCGCGATGGCGCGCGCCACGCGCACCAGCAGTTCGTTGTCCTCGCAAGGCATCACCAGCAGGTCGCTGAACATTCTCGATGCGAGGTGCTTGTTCGCGAGCAGTTGCTCGGGCTGCACGAGCAGCAGCAGGGCCGCGGCATCGCCGACCAGCCGGCGAATGAATTTCAGGCCCGACAGGACCGCGTCGGGATCGCCTTCGAGGGACAGCAGCAGCAGGTCGAACTTCTCTCCGGTGAACAGTGCCTGCGCGAGATCCTTGAGCCGCGAGAACTCCACGAGGAGGTGATCGGTCGCGCGCAGCGTGCCGACGATGAAATCCCGATCGGGATCGGAGGCCGCCAGCACGGCGATGCGGCGCGCCACGTCCTGCCGCTCGGGCTCCCCATGCGGCAAAGCCTGCGCCTCGACGTCCGATACCGGCTCCCGCCTCGACGACGAGCCGGCAAGCCTGGCGCTTTCCCGGACCGGGCCTTCGCTCGAGGTATCGCCGTCCCTGGCCATGCGGATCATCGGACGGGACATGGGATACCCACGGCGGTGCCCGCGTCCACGGGGCCGCGAACATGATGCGTGCGCGTCACCGCGACGCCGCGACGCGCTCCCGGGCCGGCTGCACGATGACATGGGCCGATGCGCTCGCCGTGTTGCCGGCGGTGTCGATCGCCAGCACCTCGATCGTCTGCATGCCCGGGCGCAGCGGTGTCCAGCTGCAGGCAAAGGGCGCGGCCGTGAAGCTGCAGATCGGCAGGCTGCCGCCGGCCGCCATCACCTTGATGCCCGCGATGCCGAAGTCGTCGACGGCCACCGGCGCGATCGTCGTCGGCTCCCCGACCACCGCCATCGCCGGCGCGGCCAGCGAGACCCGTGGCGGCGCGGCATCGGGCGCGCCCAGCGGCAGTTCGATGGTGAAGTCCGAGCGGCCCTGCACCGCCTTCTGCTCGAAGGCATCGAAGATGGTGAACCAGGTGGCGCCCGGCGCGCGCCCCTCGGCCTGCGCCTTCACCAGCAGGTTGGTCTTGCCCACCGCGAAGCAGCTGAAGCCGCAATGCCAATCGAAGACGAAACGCCCGTGGCGATCCGTCGTGCCGCTCGCGAGCAGCTCCAGCGGCTTGCGCGCACCGGGGTCGCGCCAGACCGCGACCTGTGCCCGCGCCAGCGGCTCGCCGGTCTCCCGGTCCATGACCGCGACCCACGTGCCCGCGGTCTGGGGCATGTAGCTCGCCTGGGCCCAGCGCGGCCATTGGCGCCAGTCGGTGTCGATCATGGCCTTCGTGCCCGCGGTGAAGCGCGTGCGCGCGAGGGTCGCGGCGCGGCTGGCCTGCGGATCGTCGGCCTCCTCGAACGCGCTGCCCAGCAGCGGATCGAAGCGCCAGTGCTGCCGCGGCCACCAGTAGCGGTCCTTCGGATCCGCGAGATCGAGATCCGTCCTGGGCGCCACGCCCGTGGTGTCGCGCACCAGGCTCGCGTTGTAGTACTCCCCGGAGCCCGCGCCGAAGGCGTGCTCCAGCTCGTGCAGCAGCGTCTTGAGCTGCCGGCCCAGGTAGTCCTTCTCGGTCGACTCCGGTGCATCGGAGGTGATCGCGCGCGACAGCCGCTGCGGGTCGTGGATCGCGAGCCAGTTCAGGTTCCACACCACGCCCTTCTGCGGATAGGTCCAGCTCATGGAGAGCCCACCATGGCTGTAGCCGCGAAGCGATTTCGAAACGCACAGCGAGATCTCGTCATCGACCAGGTTGCCGAGTCCGCATTCGGGCGCCGAGGCAGGCGCCATCACCCGCAGGTCGGTGTCGGGGTCGAAGGCGAAGCGGCGCACCGTCTCGCGCGAGAACACCGCGTTGATGTCGGCCACGTACGTGGCGAGCCGCCGCGCGGCCTCGGCGCCATCCATGTCCCGCAGCAAGGCCGGATCGACGATGAACCGGAGCCGATGCACGCTGGGCGGCGCGTGGCCGATGTCGTCGAGCGCGCCCGATGCGGGCGACGACAGCGCGCACAGCACGGCGCAGGCGATCGCCGCCAGAGGTTTGAAAACGAACATGTCCCTGTGCCTCGCTCGACGGCGAGGTCATTGTTTCGATGAGCCGACCTTGAGGGGTTCTTGTCTGTCGAAGGCTCTTCTCGAGATAAAGAAATGGAGAGCGCGCAGGCTTCTCCGCGAGTGGTTCCGTGCGGGGAGACGAACGGCCGCGACGTCCATTGCCTTGCCATGGAGATGGCGTGCAATGAATCCGTCCAATGCCATCGGCCGTCATCGACATCGATGAATCGTGCGCATCGTCATTGCATCGCGACGCGACTTCACCGGTTTCCGGTTCGATTCGAAACAACGAATCCGAATCGAATCGGAAAGACATCTGATGCTCGAACATGCGCAAGCTGATCGCTCCTCCACTGATGGATCGAAACCTGTCGATTCATCCGCGGTTTGCTTGATCGACCTGCCTACTTATTCGAATCAAAGTTGTCTTTGGTTACGAGGTCGTGCGTTTTTTTCGAGACTTAGTTCTCATTTCTCAGGTGCCCGCGCTTCCCTGGGTCCCATGCGGCACATGGCGCCAGGCCGGCGCGCGCCTTGCCCGCTCGGGGCAAGAAGCAACCCGGCGAAGCGCCCGATCCCGCCGCTGCGCGATGTATTCACTTGTTAACAAAACTGCTCTGCCAGCCGTGAACTGGTTGGCGTTTTCGCCTCGGAGCTTCTCGCGCCGAAATGCGCGAAAGCGGTCGGAACGACCCTCGAAACGGACGTCGACGAGGCGTCTTTCCATTCGATAGACATGCATTCACCACCCTGTTTCATCGAGTATTCAATCCAATTCAATTGGAAATAAATTGGATTTAATTAGCCCGACGTCTAAAGGCAACATCGAATCCACATTGCGTAGTAGTTCGTATGAAAATCCGTGAACAAGATCATTGAAATAGATGGCGAAGCACGGATTCATGTCATCGACTATCGGCAATTGATCGCTAAAGTCCGGCACGTCGGATTGCAGGCCGAGGGCAATCGTTCCGACATCCGACGAACGGGACGCGTGGATCGCTGACGGGGCCGCATGGGGCGCGCCCCATCGACAACTCTCCGAGGACACGACATGCGCATGCGATGGCAGATGGATGGGGTGAACAGGCAACCGGGGCGGCGGCGCGCGCACGAATGCGCGGGTTGGCTCGAAGTTTGTGAACAAGTTCACGAAACAAGTTCTCGCCCTCGTAACCAATCGACACCTCGATCCGAATTGGAAACAGAGGTCGATCGAGCCGTTCGCGGCGCGACCGATCCGGGTGCTGTCTCGCAGGCGAACAAAGGGCGGAGGAAGGTGCGTGCAAGAAACCGAACCACAAGAGCTTCGATCGCCGAGAACGCATGTGTTGCGCGAGCCGTTTTGTCCTTCGTCCCTCCCGAGGGGACGTGCAGTTTCCACCTTGTCCGGAGTCCTTCATGCCCTGTCTGAAATCCATTCGAAACCCGCTGCGCCCGATGCGCGGCACCCTGCGCCTCGGCGCGTGCGTCACGGTGCTGGCGCTGTTCGGCACGGCCGGCATCGCCGTCGCGCAGACCGCGCCGGCCGCCGCGCCAACGGTCTTGCCCGCGCAGAAGAAGGCCGTGGAGGTCGTGCTCGTCCAATCGAAGGTCGTGCGTGACGCGCAGGGCAAGGAGCAACTGGTCGCGGCCGACTCGGTCAAGCCGGGCGACGTGCTCGAGTACCGTGCCACCTACACCAACAACACAGGCAAGGCCGTCACCGGCCTGGTCGCAAATCTGCCCATTCCCGATGGACTGGAATACCTGCCGAAGTCGGCGAAACCCGGGGCGACGCTGGTCAAGGCCGCCGCCAAGGACGGCCAGTTCGCCGCCGAGCCGCTCTCGCGCGTCGTGAACGGCAAGAGCGAAGCCGTGCCCTACAACGAGTACCGGTCGCTGCGCTGGACGCTGGGGCAACTGCCCGCCAACGGCGTCACCGCGGTGAGCGTGCGCGCCAAGGTCGAGGAGACCGCGCCGCCCTCGCAACCCGTGGCCGCGGCCAAGAGCACGCCGGAGGTGAAGGCCCGCTGACAGGCGCGCCGACCTCCGCCCGATACCCCCAGTCCATCCCCTGATCGTTTTTCGTCCCGGAATTTGCCGGGCGGGGGATTCCTTTGTCCTTTTTCTTGACCACACCCCTGAGGAGAAACCAAGTGATTCCCACCTTGTCAGCCCGTCGCAACGGCCGTGTGCCGCGCGCGTTCTGGGCGGGCGCGGCAGCCTTGACCGTGAGCTTCCTGTTCGGAAGTTCCGGCGCACTGGCCGCGGCGCCCCCCGCCAATTCCACCATCGGCAACCAGGCCACGGCCTCCTACGTGGACCCGACCGGCGCGACACAGCTCGCGACCTCGAACCAGGTTCTGACGACCGTGGCACAGGTGGGATCGTTCGCCCTCGACGGCAACACCACCGATCCGACCCTCACCGGCGGCACGCTCACCGTCGTCAACGCCAAGACCGGCGCGGCGGGCACGACCGTCTACGCGCCGCACGTGCTGACCAACACCGGCAACGGCGCCGACACCTTCAGCCTGAGCGTTGCCGCGCCCGCGAGCCCGAACGGCTTCGCCACGGTCGCGGTGTACGCCGACGCCAACGGTGACGGCCAGCCCGACAGCACGACCTCCCTGTGCTCGGTCACGCCCGCGAACACCTGCGACGTTTCCGGCCTGACGGTCGCGGGCGGCGCCAGCTTCCCGTTCGTGGTCGCCTACACGATCCCGGGCACGGCCACCACCACCAACTTCACGTCGCCGGTGGCCACCAAGATCACCGCGAAGCCCAGCCCGGCCCTGGCCTCGCTCTACGCGAGCACCAACCAGGTCGCGGCCGACGCCGACAACGTGAACCTCACGACCTCCGCGGCATTCAACGGCTCCAAGAGCCTGAGCGTTCCGGCAGTGAGCTGGGTCGGTGGCGCCGCATGGCCCGCCGCCTCGGTCAGCGGTCCGCGTTCCAGCTCGGCGAGCTGCCCGACCACCGCCAGCGGCGTGGCGACGGCTGGCGCTGGCTGCTACTACACGACCTACACGCTGACCTTCAACAACACGGGTGGCGCGGCCGGCAAGTTCGTCATGACGGACACGCTGCCGAGCGGCTTCACCTACGTGCAGGGCTCGGCGGTCTGGAGCAACGCACCAGGTACCGCGCTGGGCGATGCATCGGGCGCGGGCAACGACCCGACCGGCATCGACTACGCGTTCGACAGTGCCAACAAGGCCCTGACCTTCGTGGTGAACTCGCTGCCGCAGAACGCGACGCAGACCGTGAGCTTCGTGGTGTTGATCAACAACACCGCGGCCATCGGCACCTCGACGACGACCAACACGGCCAAGTACAGCCCGGTCGATGCGCCGACGGCGACCTCCACGGTGCCGGGCACCACGCCGACCTCGACCAACAACTCGAGCTTCAACGTCACCGGCACCTACAGCGTCGTGCTGGGTTCCACGACGGGCACCACCACGACGGCGAAGGACACCACCGCCGGCACGCCGAACAGCGGCACCGCCGACAACACGACGGTGGCCACCGCGGTCAGCGGCACCATGGTGAAGTTCCCGCAACTGGTGTTCAACACCGGTAACGCGACCGACACCGTGAACCTGTCGACGGACCTGAGCGGCTTCCCGGCCGGCTCGACCGTCAGCTACTACGCGGCCGACGGCGTCACGCCGCTGGGCGACACCAACGGCGACACCATCAAGGACACGGGTCCGATCGCTCCGGGCGGCAGCGTCCAGGTCGTCGCGGTGGTCACCCTGCCGTCGCTGTCGACGGTGCCGGCGACACCCGCGGCGCCCTACACCGCGATCGTGAAGGGCACCTCGGTCGGCGACGCCACCAAGTCGGACACCACGGGCGACATCCTGACCAAGATCGTGACCGTGCTGGTCGACCTGACCAACACCACGGCCGGCTCGAACGATCCGAACAAGGGCGACATCGGCACGGGCCCGAGCGTGCAGCCGACGACGACTTCGTCGACCCCGGCCGGCACCGGCGTGGTGTTCCCGCTCTACGTCCAGAACAACGACAGCGTGGACAACACCTACAGCCTTGCCGCGAGCCAGGCCAACAGCTTCCCGGGCACCCTGCCGGCAGGCTGGACGGTCAAGTTCGTGAACAGCGCGACCGGTAGCTGCGCGGACACCGCGATCACCACGGTGAGCGTGGTGAAGAACACGCAAGCCGCCATCGGCGCCTGCGTGACCCCGCCCGCCTCGCAGGCACCGGTCACCGGCCAGCCGATCTACTTCCAGGTGAAGTCGACGATCACGACCTCCACGGGCGTCGTGGCCACCGACACGAAGCTCGACGCGGTGACCGTGACCACGGCCAACACCTTCGGCGCCACGCTGACGCCGAACAACAACGGCCAGGTCGCGCCCGGCGGCTCGGTGGTGTATCCGCACACGCTGAGCATCACCGGCGCGCAGAGCTGCGGCTCGACCTACAAGGTCGTGGCGACTCTGCCGGCGGCGGACGTCTCGGCCGGCTGGAGCGTCTCGGTCTATGTCGACACCGACAACGACGGGCAGCTCAGCGCCGGTGACATGGTGGTGCCGGCCACGGGCATCGTGACGCCCGCGAGCGCGCTGACCTCGGGACAGACGCAGAAGCTGTTCGTCAAGGTGTTCGCGCCCGGCGGCGCCACCGCCGGTGCCACCGACACGGCGAACGTGGTCGTGACCTTCCCCAGCGTCGCGGCCTGCGGCTCGCCCTCGGCGACCGACATCAGCACCGTCATCACGGGCCAGATTCGCCTGGTCAAGATGCAGGCGCTGGACTCGGCCTGCACCGCCACCAGCACGACCGGTCTCACGTTCTCGACGGCACCGCTGACCGCGAAGCCCGGCGAGTGCATCGTGTACCGCGTGGTCGCGAGCAACGAGGGCGCCGCACCGGTGACCAACATGACGATCAACGACGCGGTCCCGGGCCACACCACCCTGACCGGGGCGACGCAGCCCACGGTCCAGTGCGAGTCCACCGGCATCACGCCGACGACCTTCACGACGACGGCCAACTACACGTCCAGCACCAGCACGGTGGCGTGCGGCAGCACGACCAACACGGTCGCGCCGGGCGGCACGGCCACGCTGACTTTCAAGGTGAGGGTCGCCGACCCGAACTGATGCCCTGAGCAGGCGGCCGGCCGGTGCCACCGCGCACCGGCCGGCCCGCACGGCCCGTTCTTCCCACGTGCCTTCTTTTCTTCTGCGCCTTCACCCGAGGGCGCAGCGGAAAGGGGTCTCTTCGTCCCATTTTTCCCATCGATTCCCTCACGGGTGATGTCCAGAGGTTCCGCCGCATGCAGTCGACTTCCAAGCCCAGGGGCTCCGGCCCGCGATCGTGGCGCGGCCTCGCCGCCGCGCTCGCCGCAGGCTGGTTGCTGCTGCTCGGCGGCACGATGCAGGCGCAGGCGGCCCCCGTGCCGGCCGGCACCGTCATCCGCAGCATCGCGACGGCCTCCTACGTGCCCGGTGGCCTCGCGCAGACCGAATCCATCGCCTCCAACGAAGTCATCGCCACCGTGCTGCCGGTGGAAGCGCTGGTGCTCACGCAAGACCAGTCGCTCACCCGCCCGCCGGGCAGCACCGTCACGCTGAGCCACCTGCTGGCGAACACCGGCAACGTCGCGTCGAGCTACACGATCGCGCTGGCCAACAACGCGGGCGGCTGCGCCAGCGACACGCTCGACCTGTCGGCGCTGCGCGTGGTGCGCGACAACAACAACAACGGCGTGGTCGACCCGGCCGATCCGGTGGTCGCGCTCGACACGGCTGGCGCGCTCGCGCTCAGGCCCGGCGAAACCGCGGCGCTGCTGGTGCAGGGCGCGGTTCCCGCCGCGCAGTCGGGCCTGGCCTGCGTCGGCCTGAAGGCCACCACGGCGCTGCAGGGCCTGAGCACCGTCAACCGCGACACCGTCACCGTCGGCAGCGCGGCGGCGCTGGCGCTGGTCAAGTCGGCCAGCTATCCGGGCCTCGTGGTGCCGGGGCAGACCCGCATCGACTTCACGCTCTCGGGCACCAACATCGGCGCGCAGGAAGCGCAGCCCTCGAACACGGTGGCGCCGACCGGCACGCCGCTGCTCGTGAACGGCGCGCCGATGGCGCTGGTGCTGGTGCGCGATCCGGTGCCCGCCGGCACGCAGTACCTCCCGGGCACGCTGCAGACCGCCGCCGCCAACGCCATCAAGCTCTATCGCCTGCCGGCCGACCCGCCGTTCAGCTACCGCACGGCCGAGGACGCCGCGGCGATCGAGGTCGCGATCGGCCTGTCCACGCCGCTGGTGCGCAACGGCTCGGTCGCGGTGCGGTTCGCCGTGAAGGTGAACGCGGACCAGAGCGGCAACCCGGGCGGCGACATCCGCAACACGGCGCAGAGCCACTACGACGACGGCACGGGCAACACCACCGCGCCCTCGAACACGGTGGTGATCGGCACCAGCCAGGCGCGCATCGGCGTGGCGAAATCGGCCACCGTGCCGCGCCCGAACTACGGCGCCGACGGCAAGCTCGACGGCAGCGCGAACGTGCGCTTCCGCGTCACGCTGCGCAACTACGGCAGCGCGTGGCTCTACGGCGTGCAGGCCAGCGATCTGATGGAAGGCGCGGCGCCCACCCAGTTCGGCGGCTACACGGCCGCCGCCGTGCCGGGTCCCCGTCAGTACACCATCGTCCCCGGCTCGATCGCGATGGCATCGCTGTCGGGCGGCAGCGTGGGTGGCACGGTGGCGGCCGCGAACCCGGCCTTCAAGGGCACGGCCGGCGCGCCGAACCTGCTGGCCGACGGCGCCGTGCTGCCGCCGGGCGGGCAGGTCGCGGTCGAGTTCGAGGCACGCATCGACTTCACCGGACGCGGCGTCGCCCTGCTCAACAGCGCGCGGGCCTCGGCCGCGCTGGCGGCCGGCGGCGTGGCGGCGGCCTTCGACGACTCGGTCGACGGCGACAACCCGGACCCGGACGGCGACGGCAATCCCGGCAACAATGCCTCGCCCACGCCGGTGTCGGTCCAGCTTCCGGCCCTCGCGCTGAGCAAGCAGGCGTCGATGGCGCGCAGCGTGTCGCCGGGCGTCTACGACCTGGACTACACGCTCAAGGTCACCAACACGGGCGCGATCGCCGCGCCCAACGTGCGCCTGATCGACAACCTCAACTGCACCTTCGACATGGACCGGCCCTCGGGGCAGATCGCCTCGTGGGAACTGGTGGGCGCGCCGAAGGTGGCGGGCGGCAAGCTGACGGTGGCGCCGTCCTTCACCGGCCGCGCCGCCTGCAACCGCGAGGTGCTCGACAGCACCGATCCGTTCAGGATCCCCACCGAGGTGGCGCTGGGCCTGACGGACGGCAGCCGCGCGCTCGCGCCGGGCCAGAGCGAACAGCTGAGCTTCACGGTGCGCATCACCGTGAAGCCGTCCGCCGTCGGCAACCGCATCCCGCTGGCCAACAAGGCCTGGGCCGTGGCCTTCGCGCAGAACAGCGTCAACGTCACGCCGCAGGCGGTGGTGGCCGCCAGCGCGGCCACGGCGCAGGCGCTGCTGATCGACCCCCAGGGCGTGGTCTACAACGCGCTCACGCGCCAGCCGGTGGCCGGCGCGGTCGTGACCTTCACGCGCCAGTCGTGCACCAGCGGGACGATGGGACCGATCGCGCCGAACCAGATCTACGGCGGGGATTCCGGCCTCTACACCTTCAACCCGAACGGCAGCGTGTCGATGACCACGGGCGGCGACGGCAGCTACCAGTTCTACCTGGTGTCGCCGCCGGTCGCCGGCCTGTGCACCTACGGCCTGTCGGTCGCGCCGCCCGCGGCCAGCGGCTACGTCGCGCCGTCGCTGCTCATTCCCGCGACCGCCGGCGCCTTCGCCAGTTGCGGCACCGTGGTGCCCCAGCCCACCGCGCCGCAGGACGGCCAGTCCACCGCGCACTACCTCCAGCTGCAGGCCGGCGCGAAGCCCGACGGCTCGGTCTGCGAGGCCCTGCACAACCACATCCCGCTCGACCCGGGCAACGTGCTGGGCCTGGTGCTGCGCAAGGATGCCAGCAAGCGCCAGGCCGAGTTCGGCGACTTCATCGACTACGCGCTCACCGTCACCAACAAGACCGGCTTTCCGGTCACGGGCCTCACGCTCAGCGACTCGCTGCCGCCGGGCTTTGCGTACGTGGCGAACAGCACGCGGCTCAATGGCGCGGTCGTGCCCAATCCCGCGGGCGGCGCCGGCCCGGGGCTGATCTTCCAGTACCCCGCGCTGACCATCGCGCCCGACCAGTCGGCCATGGTGCGCTACCGCGTGCGCATCGGCGTCGGCGCGCCGACCGATGGCGACGCCATCAACCGCGCGCGCGCCAACTCGGGCCCGATCCAGTCGAACCTCGCGAGCTGGACGGTGCGCGTCACCGGCGGCGTGTTCGCCGACGACGCCTTCGCCTTCGGCAAGGTCTACATGGACTGCAAGCGCGACGGCAGGCAGCAGGGCGCCGACGAGATCGGCGTGCCGGGCGTGCGGCTGTACCTGGAGGACGGCACGCATGTCGTGACCGACGTCGAGGGCAAGTGGAGCCTCTACGGCCTGAAGCCGGTGACGCACGTGCTGCGCCTGGACCAGACCACGCTGCCCCCGGGCGCGCGCCTCGAGGTGCTCGACAACCGCAATGCGGGCGCGCCCGAGAGCCGTTTCCTCGACCTGAAGAAGGGCGAGTTCCACAAGGCCAACTTCATCGTGACCCACTGCGAGGACAAGGCGGTGACGGCCGAGGTGATCGCGCGACGCGCGGCGATCGCGGCCAAGCCCGACACCGAGGCCGAGGCCCAGGTGCGGCTGCGCCTGGATCCCGAGGGCAGGGTGGTGCAGGTGGGCGACGTGCGCGGCCTGCCGGCCACGGGCCAGGCGCTGGCCAGCGGCAGCACGGGCGCGACGCCATCCACCACCGCGCCGCTGATCGCGCTGCCCGCGCCCCCGGCCAACGCCAGCACCTTCATTGGCGGCACCGGCGGCAGCCTGGGCGGCACGCTGGGCGCGCAGACCGGCGCCAATGCACCGCTGAACGGCGCGCCGTCGCCGCTTCCGGCCGGCAGCCTGTTCGCACCCGCCGGCCCGGGCGCGCCTTCCGTGCCCCCCGCGCACCCGATCGGCCTCGGCGGTGCCCTGCTCGACCCGCGCCGGGTCCCCTTGCTGCCCCCCGCCACGCCGAGCCCGGTCCCGCTCGAGGAACTGCTGCCCGGGATCGAGGACGACAGGCTGGGCTTCATCGGCCTGAAGGACCGCGACACGGTGCTGGGCCAGTCGATCAACGTGCGCGTCAAGGGCAGCGACGCGGGCGGCTTCCGCCTCAGCGTCAACGGCGCCGCGGTGGAGGATCGCCGCGTGGGCAAGAAGTCGCAGCTGCCCTCGAAGCAGCTCGCGGCCTGGGAGTACATCGGCGTGACGCTCAAGCCCGGCGCCAACACGCTGCGGCTCGAGGCCATGGACGGCTTCGGCAACGTGCGCGGCGCGGCCAAGGAAATCACGGTGGTCGCGCCCGACAGGCTCTCGGCGATCGAGCTCGACCTGCCCGCATCGGCTCAGGCCGACCTGCGCACGCCCGTCGTCGTCACCGTGCGGCTCACGGACGCCGCCGGCGTGCCCGTCACCGCGCGCACCCAGCTCACGCTGGAGGCCGACCGCGGCCGCTGGCTCGACGAGGACCTGAACCCCGACGAGCCCGGCACCCAGGTCTTCATGGAAGGCGGCAGCGCCGAATTCCGGCTGCTGCCGCCCGGCGAGCCCGGCGACGCACGCATCCGCGTCACGGCCGCGAACCTGGTCAAGGAAGTGCGTCTCGCGCTGACGCCCGAACTGCGCCCGATGATCGGC
>NZ_JAHUTH010000060.1:0-19396 GCF_025376855.1 Variovorax endophyticus | reverse complement strand
CTCGAAGCCGTAGCTGCGCTGCACCTCCGAGCCCTGGTTCATCAGGTAGCCCATGTGCAGGTGGGTGGCGCCATGGTCGGTCGAGAGCTCGATGTGCTCGCTGCCGCGCTGGTCCTCGAAGCGCAGCATGTGCTTGCCGCCACCGCCCTTGCTCCAGTGCGTCTGGATGCCCGACTGCGTCTTGTGGCGCGGCAGCTCCCAGGCCGGCATCTGCGCGGCGTTGTAGACGCAGCCCGTGACGATCGGGTGGTCGGGATCGCCGTTGAGGAAGTCGACGATCACCTCCTGCCCGATGCGCGGGATCTGCATGCTGCCGTAGCCGCCGCCGGCCCAGGTCTGCGAGACGCGGATCCAGCACGAGGCGTTCTCGTCGCGCTGGCCGTAGCGGTCCCAGTGGAACTGCACCTTGATGCGGCCGTACTCGTCGGTGTAAATCTCCTCGCCCGCGGGGCCCACTACCACCGCGGTCTGAGGGCCGGTGGTGCGCGGGCGCGGCGTGAGGCGCGGCACGCGGTAGGGCGCGCTGTCGGGCACCACCGCGAAGGCCTGGCGGTAGCTGGTGCTGCTGGTCGATTCGCCGTAGGCGGCACCGGCGGCGGCCACGCGCAGCGCGTTCTCCTGGAAGTCGTGGCTCGCGGCCTCGATCAGGTAGCGGCGGTTGTCCTCGGCATCGGGATGGCGCGCGAGGTCGAACAGGTAGCCGGGCGCGATGTGGCGCAGGTTGCCTTCGGCTTCGATCGATTCGCGCCGGCCGATCTGCTGTTCGAGCCGCAGCCGTGCGTAGTTCTCGCCGTCGCCGAGTTCGGTGTAGCCGCCGGGCCAGTCGTAGCGCTCGTAGCTGTCGTGGTCATGGCCCGCGGGCTGGCGGCGCAGCGTGTCGATCTCGGCGTGCGGCTTCCTGAAGTCGTAGTCGTCGGCCGCGAAATGGCCCGAGGCGATGTCCTCGGCGTGGTGCCAGCTGTCGATGAAGTCCTGCTCGAGGATCTGCGCCGCGAGCACGCCCGCGTGGTAGGGCACCTTCACCGGGCCGGCGGGCAGCGGCGCATGCGAGCCCGGTCCGTCGCACAGCACGAGCTGATGGCTGCCTTTTGCATGCGCGAAGAAGTAGTAGATGCCCTCGGACTCCATGAGCCGGCTCACGAAATCGAAGTCGGTCTCGCCGTACTGCACGCAGTAGTCCCAGCTGCGGTAGCTGCCGCTCAGCCGCGCATCGATGCCGAAGCCGTAAGGCGCGAGCACCTCCTGCACGATGTCGGGCACGGACTTGAACTGGAAGATCTTGAAGTCCGAGCGCCGCGTGGCGTACCAGAGCCAGGGGCGCAGCACAGCTTCGTAGACATGCATGTCGCCGTCGTCCTTGCCCACGCGCGCGAAGCGCGTGACCTGCCCGCTGATGAAGCGCTGCCCCGCGCCGCCGAGCTCGGTCGCGAGGTTGACCTCGATCGTCATGTCCTCGCCGAGCATCTGCCTGGCCGAGATGCCAGGCAGCTCGCTGACCAGCCGCACGCGCGATTCGAACAGCGTGGAGATCCGCTCCTGCCCCGTCATCGAGCGGAACTTGAGGCGCTCGCCCAGGGCACTGTGGGCGATGAAGCTGCGGGTCATGGGGGCGGGGACCTTGCGACGAAGCGAATGCAACGCACAGGCGCACGCGGGCCGGCGCACCTCGCGCGCCGGCCCGCACGCGCGGTGCTCAGGCTTCCCTGTTTTCCTTGATGTTCCAGCCGAGCTGGGTTTCGGCGCCCTTGCCGCCCTTGTCGGTCTGTTCCCAATACTGCTGCTTGACCTTGGCGGCCTGGAACGCGTACTGCACGAACACCGCGTCGCTGCCCTGCTCGGCCGTGTACTGCACCGAGGTGACCAGCACCTCCTCGAGCGTCACGCGCGTGTATTCGATCTGGCTGCCGCCGGCCTTGCAGACCGAGACCTCGACCTTGCTCAGATGCTTGCCGCTGGCGCAGTTCTTCATGACGGACGGCGCCGCCTTGTCGATGCGTGCGAGCACCTGCAGGTCGTTGAAGCTGGCCTTGCCCACGCCACCGCCGCCACCGCTGACCATGTTGCCGGGCTGGGTCGCGCCCCATGCGAAGGACTTGATGTCCGTCCAGTCCTTGTGGTTCGCGTCCTTCGATTCGCCATTCGCGCCTTCGACGCGCATGAACATGTCTACCGCCATGAGCTGCTCCCGTGTTGCGTTGAAACCGCCCGAACGGTAGGTGAAGCGCGGCGAGCTCGCCAGTGCAGAAGGTCACGGCGAAAAAAGCACTACCTGACCCGAAGCTTAGGAACAATCGGTTCCTTGGCGGCCCCGGCACGCGAGCGCCGAAACAAGGCGACACAAAAAAGCCCGTCATCTCTCGACGACGGGTCTTGCCTGGCAGGCGCCACCTATCGTTGCGGCGCTTCCGCGAGCCATCGCGCGACCAGCGCCGGCACCTGCTCGGTCGCCTTGCCGCGCATGAAGTCGAAGCCGCGCGGCACCTCCTCCATCTCGAGCGACACCAGCACCTTCTCGGCACTGTGGTGCGCATAGCGCGCGAGCGAGGCGGCCGGCTGCACCGCGAGCGAAGTGCCCACCACCAGCACGCGCGCGGCGCTGGCGACGTGCATCAGCGCCTCGTCGAAGTGCTGCACCGATTCGCCGAACCACACGATGTCGGGCCGCAGCTGCGTGCCGTCTTCGCACAGCTGGCCCATCTCGATCGCCGCGCCGTCGATGCGGTAGCGATGACGCCGCTCCGAGGTGCCGCGCGCATAGGCGAGCTCGCCGTGGATGTGCAGCACCTGCGTGGAGCCCGCGCGCTCGTGCAGCGCATCGACGTTCTGCGTGACGATGACCACCTCGTAGGCCGGCTCGAGCGAAGCAATGGCCGCGTGCGCCGCGTTGGGCTGGGCGGCCCAGGCCTTCTGGCGGCGCTCGTTGTAGAAGGCCTGCACGGTCTCGGGATGGCGCTGCCAGCCCTCGGGACTCGCGAGCTCCTGCCACGGATGGTTGTTCCACAGGCCCTTGGCGTCGCGGAAGGTGGGCAGGCCGCTTTCGGCGCTCACGCCCGAGCCCGAGAGCACGACGATCTTGCGGGGTTGAACGGTGGTTGTCATGAAGAGGACTCCGAAGGGAACAAGAAACCCGGGGCGGCGTCGAACGCACACCCCGACCGACCCCGCCATGCGGGATTCTTTCGAGCGGCGACCGAGCGCCGCGAGAATGCCAGAAGCCCGCCGCGGCCCTCACACGACCGCGCGCACGCATCCGACCACGAGCCATGAACAGCACCACCACCTCCAACCGACCGCTGCAGCGCGTCTACCTTCTCGCCGTCGCCCTCGTGGTGTTCCTCGGTTGCTGGGTCGCGCCGATCGACACGCCCGCGCGCACGCAGGTCGAGGACGGACTCAAGCGCGCCCTGACCACCTTCGCCGCGGCACGCGCGCTCGGCGCGGTGGTCTCGGTGGCGCAGGGCACGCAGGTCGATGCCACCCCCGGCGGTATCGGCGTGAGCCTCGCGCCGGGCCAGGCGCTCAAGCCGCTCAACGAACTGATCGAACAGTTCGCGGCCATCATGCTGGCGGCCAGCGTGTCCTTCGGCATCCAGCTCGTGCTGCTCAAGATCGGCGCGCATGCCTGGATGTCGGTGTTGGTCTGCGCGGTGGCGCTGGCGTGGATCGCCTGGCGCTGGCACAGCGGCCGTTCGCCGCGTTGGCTGCAGTCGCTGTTGATCGGCCTGCTGCTGGTGCGCTTCGCGGTGCCGCTGTCGGCCATGGCCAACGAGGCGCTGTACCGCGTCTTCATGGCCGACGAGTACCAGTCGGCCCTCGCGCTGATCGAGAAGTCGCCGGCCGCCGTGGTCGACACCGCGCAGGAGGCGCAGCCGAATGCGCAGGAGGGCTGGAAGGAACGCATCGAGCGCTGGCTGCCGAAGCTGCCGAATCTCAAGGCCACCTACGACCAGATCATCCGCTCGGCCTCGGACTGGGCCGAGCGCATCGTGAAGCTGATCGCGCTGTTCGCGCTGCAGACCGTGGTGCTGCCGATCGCGCTGTTGTGGATGGCGTGGCGGGTGGCGCGGGCGCTGGTGCGCGAGCCGGTCTATCGCGCGGCGGGTTGACCGCCCGCTAGTCCACGAGGCCCATCAAGACCGCACGCACCACCGCGGCGGTCTTGTTGGGTGTGCCGAACTTCGTGATGACGTTCTTCACGTGGAAGTTCACTGTGTCGAAGGCGATGTGGAGGATGTCCGAGATCTCCCTGGAGGACTTGCCGTCCGCCAGCCACTTGAGGATCTCGATCTCGCGCTTGGTCAAAAAGATTTCGGGCCCTCTTTCGTCGTGCGATGAAAGCATGCGCGACAGCACGTGGTGGGAGGCACAGACGAGGTAGCGCATGCGCAGTTCCTTGGCCTGCAATTCGCTGCCGGAGATGGACTCCCTCGAGCGCGCCAGGCTCAGCATGCCCACCACGCCATGGGCGTCGAAGTTCGATTGCGCCCATCCCACGGCCAGCCCGAAGGAGCGCGCGCCCTCCCACATCTCTGGCACCCCGGCGAATACGGAGTCGCTCCAGATCAGCGGGTTCTGCGATCGTCGACCGTGCGATACGGTGGGATCGATCGCGAGATAGCCTGCGGATTCGTACTGGTCGCGCCACCCTGCCGGGTAATCGTTGAGCAGCAGGAATTTCGGTCTCGCAATCGGCAACGGCCATCGCAAGCCATACGCGCAATGCTCGAACCCCAGGTTTCTTGCCGCTGCGACGATTTGCGCGAATGCGGCTTCCTTGTCGCGTGCCCGCAGCAGTTCCTCCGAATGCTCTTCAATCCATGGATCCATAGCGATGATATTTATTGGACCGTTTCCTGATGAAATCGAACATCCAAATCTTCATCCTTCGGCTTGTTCAATGCCATGGCAGGGTCACCAAAAGAGAATCGGCTGCAACTTAGTTGCTTATTCGATGGAAACGAGGTCGGCCAAATCGTGGTTTTTTCCCCAACGAAGATGATTTTTCCAGAACCCTCCGCGCTTCTGCCTTGCAAGTCCAGTGAGCCGATTATTTGGGGATAGCGCACCAACAAGAAGCATTCCAAAAAAATGAAACGCAAACAGAAATAATTGTTTTCTGATAATTTCCCAAAAGTGAATTGCCCTTCTTCGGTTCGACGAAAGTCTATGTGACGCATCTTTTGCATACAATATTCATTTGCGACTTTTTTACGGCATCGTAGCTCTAGACAATCGCTCTTCGATAAACCGCACATCCGTCACGAATTGCAATCGCCTCCATCCGACGAGGTCGTAAACCACCAATTTTGGTAGTTACGCCCAATTCGCCCCCAAGTTGGAATTGCCCAACTTTTTACGGGGAGCGGATATCGTGGAAATTCTGACTGGAAAACCGGTTGCACTTGCGCCCGATGTCATGGTGGCCATCGCGAGATATCGACACCGGGTCTTCATCGAGAAACTGGGCTGGGAATTGAGCGCTCGCAATGGCTTGGAGCTCGACCAATTCGACCACGCCGAAACCCTCTATGTCGCGGCACGCGACGCTTCAGGCGAGATCGTGGGAACGGCACGCCTGCTGCCGACCGAGCGCCCTTATCTCCTCGGCGAGGTCTTTCCCCAACTGATGGGCGATGCCGAGCCTCCTTGCGATCCGCTGGTGTGGGAACTCTCGCGGTTCGCGGCCGCCGACTTCTTCTCGGGCAACGGCGACGCGCTCTCGCAGTTCTCTTCTCCGGTCGCTGTCGAGTTGCTCGAGGCCGTGCTGACCGAAGCCGCCCGGCACGGCATCCGGCGGCTGATCACCGTGTCGCCGCTGGGCATCGAGCGCCTGCTTCGTCGCTACGGCTTTCAGGCACGGCGCGCCGCGTCACCGCAGCTCGTCGGCGGGCAGCCGGTTTTCGCGTGCTGGATCGAGGTGGGCGCCGGGGCGCGCAAATACCCGGAGTTCATTCCCGCGCGCTCACACGCCTTGCATTCCAGGATCCCGCCGTCCGCCGAGCGCCTGTCGAGGCATCGCTCGACCACCATGCCATAGCCGACCTGCAACACGGTCACATGTCGAGCGCCATGCGCGCGGCGTGAATTCGGAGAGCGTTCACCGGGAAGGCTGGGCGCTTCACATCAGCAAGAAAAGCTTCGTGCACGAGGTGGGAGTGGGTTCATGAACAAGTCGTATCGATCGCTTTGGAATGAAGCGTTGGGAGCGTGGGTGGCGGTGTCGGAGATTTCGTCGGCACGCGGAAAACCCGCGAAAAGCTGCAAGACCTTGGAGTCTGGAGAGACCAATGTCGGACCTGTCGCCAGCCCTTCGATCACGGGCCCGCCTTCGGGATCATCGATGGCGCTGTATGCCGTTGCTCTGACATCCATGCTCATGGCCGATCTTGCGGGTGTGGCGCCGGCTCGTGCGCAGTATTCCAATCCCAACGCCGGCAACAAGGTGACATCGGGCGCGACAGGCCAGCGATTCGGCGACGCATTCGATCCCACGAAGAGCACCTTCAAGGTGTTTCCGTCAGACGGAAAAACGACGGAGTCGAGCGCGCTGGGCGTGGCCCTGGGCAACAACAACACGGCGAACTTCGGCTCTGTCGTCGTCGGCGGCAACAATGTCGCAGGGAATACCAACGCCTCTACTTCCAATGAGAAGCAGAACGCTTTCGCGTTCGGCAACCACAACGCCGCCTTGGGCGCCAACTCCCTGGCCATGGGCCTGGGCAACAATGCCAGCGGGCACTTCTCCATAGCCCTGGGCACCACCAACCTCGCGACTGGCTCTACCTCGATTGCCTTTGGATTTCAGTCGAGCGCGTTGGCCGATCTCGCCATAGCCTTCGGCAATGCTTCGCGAGCCACGAAGTTCGGGGCCATCGCGCTGGGCAACTCCACGAGGGCGACCGGCATGGGCGCCATCGCCATCGGCGGCGGCGACGACGCTGCTTCCGACGGTTACTTCGACCCCACGGGCGCCCGGGCGACCGGCGATCAATCCATCGCTCTGGGGGTTAACGCCAACGCGTCCGCCACCGGCACCGTGGCCACTGGCAATTCATCGAATGCCAGCGGTACGTATGCGGTGGCGATCGGAACCGACGCGAACGCGACCGGAGCCAGCGCCGCAGCGCTCGGACCAGGCGCCGCGGCAACCGCGACCGGATCGACCGCGCTGGGCGACCGCGCCAGTGCCCGCGCGGACGGCGCCAGTGCCATCGGAAGGAATGCCCAGGCGACCAAGGCCAACAGCGTGGCGCTCGGCGCGGACTCGGTGACCCACACGGGCGCATTGAGCAACTACGGCGCCTTCGCCCTGTCGAGCAAGCAGTCCTCGTCGGGCGAGGTGAACGTAGGCAACCGCCAGATCACGGGTGTGGCGGCTGGCAGCGCGGACCAGGACGCCGTCAATGTCCTGCAAGTCAAGACCGTCACCGCTTCGCTGTCGAGCAGCATCAGCACCACGAACAGCAGCATCGGCAATCTGTCGACCTCGATACTGTCGGGGTTGAGCACGGCGACGAGTTCTATCGGCAGCCTGTCGACGTCGACCTCCACGGGTCTGAGCACTGCCACGAGCAGCATCGACAGCCTGTCGACCTCGACGTCAACGGGTTTGAGCACTGCGACGAGTTCGATCGGCAGCTTGTCCACTTCGACCTCCTCGGGCCTCAGCACTGCAACGAGCAGCATCGACAGCCTGTCGACGTCCACGTCGAGCGGACTGAGTACCGCGACGAGCTCGATCGACAGCTTGTCGACCTCGACCTCCACAGGTCTGAGCACGGCGACCAGTGGCATCGATAGCTTGTCGATTTCTACGTCGACCGGCTTGAGCACCGCGACGAGCAGCATCGGCAGCCTCTCGACCTCGACGTCGACTGGCTTGAGCACGGCGACGAGTTCCATAGGCAGCCTGTCCACTTCGACCTCCACGGGCCTCAGCACTGCAACAAGCAGAATCGACAGCCTTTCGACTTCTACGTCGACCGGCTTGAGCACCGCGACGAGCAGCATCGGCAGCCTCTCGACCTCGACGTCGACTGGCCTGAGCACAGCGACGAGTTCTATCGGCAGCCTGTCCACTTCGACCTCCACGGGCCTCAGCACTGCAACCAGCAGCATCGAGAGCCTGTCGACGTCCACGTCTAGCGGACTGAGTACCGCAACGAGTTCGATCGACAGCCTGTCGACCTCGACCTCCACGGGTCTGAGCTCGGCGACCAGCAGCATCGACAGTCTCTCTACATCCACCTCGAGTGGTTTGAGCACGGCGACGAGCTCCATCGATAGTCTGTCCACGTCGACCTCTACGGGCATGAGCACTGCGACGAGCAGCATCGACAGCCTTTCGACCTCAACGTCGACTGGCTTGAGCACGGCGACAAGTTCCATAGGCAGTCTGTCCACTTCGACTTCCACGGGCCTCAGCACTGCAACCAGCAGCATAGAGAGCCTGTCGACGTCCACGTCGAGCGGACTGAGTACCGCGACCAGTTCGATCGACAGCTTGTCGACCTCGACCTCCACAGGTCTGAGCACGGCGACCAGCGGCATCGATAGCTTGTCAACATCCACGTCGACCGGCTTGAGCACCGCGACCAGTTCGATCGGCAGTCTGTCCACCTCGACCTCGACGGGTCTAAGCACAGCGATCAGCGGTATCGACAGCCTGTCGACCTCGACCTCCACGGGTCTGAGCACGGCGATCAGCGGCCTCGATAGCCTGTCGACTTCGACATCGACTGGCCTGAGCACGGCGACGAGTTCCATCGACAGTCTGTCCACCTCGACCTCTACAGGCCTGAGCACGGCAACCAGCAGCATCGACAGCCTTTCGACCTCGACGTCGACCGGCTTGAGCACCGCGACGAGCTCGATCGGCAGCCTGTCCACTTCGACCTCCACGGGTCTGAGTACAGCAACCAGCAGCATCGACAGTCTCTCTACATCCACCTCGAGTGGCCTGAGCACCGCAACGAGTTCGATCGGCAGCTTGTCGACATCGACCTCCACGGGCCTCAGCACTGCAACGAGCAGCATCGACAGCCTGTCGACCTCGACGTCAACCGGTCTCAGCACGGCAACCAGCGCCATCGGCAGCCTTTCCACCTCGACTTCGACAGGCCTGAGCACCGCCACCAGCAGCATCGACAGCCTGTCCACATCGACCTCCACGGGCCTGAGCACGACGACCAGCTCGATCGGCAGTCTTTCGATCGGCCTGAGCACCGTCACCAGCGGCATCGGCAGCCTGTCGATCGGCCTGAGCACGACCAACAGCGTCATCGGCAGCCTGTCGACGTCCACCTCGAGCGGATTGAGCACCACCGCGAGCCGTATCGACAGCCTCTCGACCTCCACCTCGAGCAGCCTGAGCACGACCACGAGCCGCATCGACAGCCTCTCGACCTCCACGTCGAGCGGCCTGAGCACGGCGACGAGCAGCATCGCCAGCCTGTCGACCTCCAGCTCGACCGGCTTGAGCACGGCCACCAGCAGCATCGACAGCCTCTCGACCGGCCTCAGCACCACGAACAGCCATCTGGGCAGCCTGTCGACGGGACTGAGCACGGCCAACAGCCATGTCGCGAGCCTGTCGACCTCGACCTCCACCGGCCTGAGCACCGCCACCAGCGGCATCCAAAGCCTCTCGAGCGGCCTGAGCACGACGAACAGCAATCTCCACAGCCTGTCGACGAGCATCAGCGGCTCGGTCAGCGGCATCGGCAGCCTGTCGACGGGACTGAGCACCGCCAACAGCCGCGTGACCGACATCTACGACAACGGCACGAAGTACTTCCACGCCAATTCGAAGGCCGCCGACTCGCAGGCCATCGGCCAGGAATCGGTGGCGATCGGGCCGCAGTCGGTGGCCAGGGGCGACAACGCCATCGCAGCCGGCAACGGCGCGAAGGCGATCGGTAACGGCTCCGTGGCCATGGGCTTCGGCGCGCAGGCCACGGGAGACGGCGCCATCGCGGTCGGTACCGGGGCGCAGTCGAGCGCATCGCAAGGCACCGCCATCGGCTTCGGCGCGGTGGCCATGCAGGCCGGTGGCGTGGCACTCGGCGCGGGCTCGGTCGCATCGACGGCCGCAGGCATCGCCGGCTACGTGCCGCCGAGCGCCACCTCGGAGCAGGCCGCGGCCATCCGGGCCACGACGAGCACGCAGGCCGCGGTGTCGGTGGGCGACGCGGCCAAGGGCCGGTTCCGGCAGATCACCGGGGTGGCCGCGGGCACGGCCGACAGCGACGCCACCAACGTGGCGCAACTCAAGGCCACGGCCAACACGGTCAAGGCCGGCAGCGTTCAGTACGCAACCAACCCCGACGGCTCGGTCAACTACAACGAGATCACGCTCGGCGGCGGCCAGGCACCGGGCGGCACGCGCATCGGCAACGTGGCGCCGGGCGTGTTGCCGGGCGATGCGGTGAACCTGCAGCAACTCTCGCAGGTACAGAACCAGGTGAGCGAGACCGCGGGAATCGCCTACAGCGGCGTGGCCATCGCGAGCGCGATGAGCAGCCTGCCCCAGGCCATGACGCCGGGGAAGAATCTGATGTCGCTGGGCGTGGGCTCCTACTCTGGCTATGGCGCGCTGGCCTTCGGCTACTCGTACCGCACCAAGGACGGCAACTGGGTCTACAAGGTCAATGGCGGCTTCAGCGGCAAAAAGACGAGCCTGGGCGTGGGCGTGGGGTACGAGTGGTGATGCGCGCCCGCCGCAAGATGGCTCCCCGAACACGGTTCGAACGTGTGACCTGCGCATTAACAGTGCGCCGCATCTACCAGCTGAGCTACCGGGGAAAAAGAGAATGGCCCCACGTGCACGACTCGAACGTGCAACCCCCTGCTTCGTAGGCAGGTGCTCTGATCCATTGAGCTAACGCGGGATGAGGATGGCGTCTCGTGCGGGATTCGAACCCGCGATTTCCGGAGTGAAAGTCCAGCGTCCTCACCGCTAGACGAACGAGACGCAGAAGAAAAGGAGGTGGCGCGCGCGGAAGGAATCGAACCTTCAACCGCTGGTTTTGGAGACCAGTGCTCTGCCAGTTGAGCTACACACGCACGATAAGAACGAAGATGGTCTGGGTGGCAGGATTCGAACCTGCAGCCTCCTGCTTCCAGGGCAGGCCGTCTACCTGATTGACATAGGGTCTGTCATCAATCAAACGCCCTCGCGAAGCCCTGTTGCGCGGGGCAGTGCAAGGCGCCCTGAGCGCTGCGTAGCGCGCTACGTAAGCGAAGGGCAACGCCGCAATGCACCGCGCAACAGGGCTTCCCTCCGGGCTGGCCCCGCCATACGGCGGCTACTTTGTCGGCCGGCTTGCCCATGGGCGACCATGGGCTGCGCCGTCCTTCGCGTATCCACCGCATGGCGGGGCCAGCGCGAGGGCGTTTGATTGATGACAGACCCTAAACCCAGAGAAATTTGGTGCCTCGGGGGAGACTCGAACTCCCAGAATTCCGCTTCTAAGGCGGACACGTCTACCAATTGCGTCACCGAGGCTGAATGTGTTTTCTCTTGCTTGCCGAGGCGAGGGGCCGCGCCATCGCGGCCCCGCCTCGTCGTTTCGAATTTTGAAGGAGCGTGCATGAGGCTTATGGCTTCATGCGCTGCAGCACGATCGCTGCATGGGTCAAGGGTTCGGTGATGAGGCGCCAAAGCAAAAAGGCCCGGAACCTTTCGGTGTCCGGGCCTCTTGGTGAAGAGCGCTTGGGAGGTCGTCGCCTAAGCGCGCCCTCCACCCGGATGCAGCCTGTGGTTCTCGTTCAGCCATGCAGCGACCGTGACGGCCAGCAGAGCGCGCACGAGCGGCCGGACCGGAACGGGTCGGAGGCTTTCGATGCAAATGCGGGCTGCGGTGGTCACGATGGGTCCTGTGGTGCTGTGTGTGGAATCGAAAATGCGCAGTCTGCTGCGCGAAGGAGTCGGACTGTAAATAGTCTTTACGCCGCCGTCAACATGCCGGCTGAAAAAATTTTGAAGTAAGGTTGCCCGCATGGCCGCACCCCATCCCACCACCTCCCATCCGCACTACGACCGCCTGATCGCCACCGCGCGCGGCCTGCCGCCGCTGCGCGTGGCGGTGGTGCATCCGGCCAATGCCGTGTCGCTCGAGGCAGCGCTCGCCTCGGCCGCGCTGGGGCTGATCGCGCCCACGCTGGTGGGCCCGCGCGCGAAGATCGAAGCGGCAGCGCACGAGATCGGCATCGACCTCTCGGGCATTGCCATCGTCGATGCGCCGCACAGCCATGCCGCGGCCGACGCGGCCGTGGCGATGGCCCTGCGCGGCGAGGTCGATGCATTGATGAAGGGCAGCCTGCACACCGACGAACTCATGGGCGCGGTGGTGCGCCGCGAAGGCGGCCTGCGCACCTCGCGCCGCATCAGCCATTGCTTCGTGATGGACGTGCCCGGCCATGCGCAGCCGCTGGTGATTTCCGATGCCGCGATCAACATCGCGCCCACGCTCGAGGAGAAGGTCGACATCGTGCAGAACGCGATCGACCTCGCGCATGCGCTGCTGATGCCGGCCGTGCGCGTGGCCATCCTCTCGGCGACCGAAACGGTCAATGCCAAGGTGCCCTCCACGCTCGACGCGGCCGTGCTCTGCAAGATGGCCGACCGCGGCCAGATCACGGGCGCGCAGCTCGACGGCCCGCTCGCGATGGACAACGCGATCGATGCCGAGGCCGCGCGCATCAAGGGCATCGTCTCGCCGGTGGCGGGCCGCGCCAACGTGCTGATCGTGCCCGACCTCGATGCCGGCAACATGCTCGCGAAGAGCCTGACCTTCCTCGGCGGCGCCTATGCGGCCGGCATCGTGCTCGGCACCAAGGTGCCGGTGATCCTCACGAGCCGCGCCGATTCGGAAGCGGCACGGCTGGCCTCCTGCGCCGTCGCGTCGATGCTCGCGAAGGCGGGACGCGACCGGCTCATCAAGGCCGTGGGGTAGCCTTCGCCGATGACCATCGCACGCGAAACACCCGACCAGCCCGAGGTGATCGCCCTGATCGCCGAGCTCGATGCCTACCAGGACAAGCTCTATCCACCCGAAAGCCGGCACCTGCTCGACCTCGCATCGTTGAAGCAGCCCCATGTGCTGTTCTTCGTCGCGCGCGATGAGGCGGGTCAGGCCATGGGTTGCGGCGCGGTGGTGCTCGGCGCCGCGCAGGGCGAGATCAAGCGCATGTACGTCGCGCCCGACTACCGCGGCCAGGGCATCGCGCGCCAGTTGCTGCAGGCACTGGAGTCCGCATCCATCGACGCGGGCTGCAAGCTGCTTCAGCTCGAAACGGGTCCGTTCCAGCCCGAGGCCCTCGCCCTCTATGCCTCGCTTGGCTACGAGCGGCGCGGCCCCTTCGGCGGCTACACCGACGACCCGCTCAGCGTCTTCATGCAGAAGACGCTCTACGCGTAGTTCAGCAGGATCTTCGCGAAGGCCTCGGGCGCGAGCCGCGGAATGTCGTGCGCGCAGTCGAGGCGGTGCGTGATCCACTCGGGGTCCTGCCGCAGCGCTTCGTACAGCGCGATGAACGGGCTGCCTTCCCAGCCGAAGGCGGCCACGTAGGCCTTGCAGCGTACCTGGCGCCAGTCGCCCGTCAACGCGATCGCCTGCAGGAAGGTGGCCATGGGATGGGCACGGCAGCGCTTGTCCAGGTGCCCCGGCGCCGCGCAGCTCAGGCCATCGGCCGCCACGCCTGCGATGAAGCGGTCGCGATAGGACTGACTGGTGAGCGACCACACCGAGTCGCCATGCGCGGGCACATAGGCATCGGCATAGACCAGCGCGCCGACGCGCGACGGCGCCCGGTCCGCCGCGCCCGTGATGACCATGCCCGCATACGAATGGCCGACGAGCACGGCGGGCGCATCGCCTTCGTGCAACACCTGCACCACCTCCTCGACATGGCTGTCGAGGTTGGCGCCGCGCGCGGGCTCGTCGCCCAGCCCCGACAGCGTGAGCGCGCGCACCTCGTGCCCTTCGCCCGCCAGCAGTTGGCCGACGGCCTCGAAGGCCCAGCCTCCGTGCCAGCCGCCCGGCACCAGAACGAATTTCGCCATTCGACGTGTCCTCCATCGCAGCATGCGTTCGACAGGCTCTCATTGTCGCGTCGCGGCCCCGACCGCACAATGAAGCCGGCTCGCCGTCCACGCCCTCCAGGAGACACACGATGAAGATCCGAGAACTCGCCAGCGGCCTGCAGTTTCCCGAAGGACCGATCGCCCTGCGCGACGGCTCGGTGCTGCTGGTGGAGATCGCGCGCGGCACGCTCACGCGCGTGCGGCCCGATGGCCTGGTGCAGGTGGTGGCCGACCTCGGCGGCGGCCCGAACGGTGCCGCGATCGGCCCCGACGGCGCGGTCTACGTCTGCAACAACGGCGGCTTCAAGTGGCACACCGAGGCCGATGGCAGCGTGCGGCCCGTGGGCCAGGCCGAGGACTACTCGGGCGGGCGCATCGAGCGCGTGAACCTCGCGACCGGCCGCGCGGAGCGGATCTACGACACGGTCGAGGGCGGCGCGCTCTGCGGGCCCAACGACATCGTGTTCGACGCGCATGGCGGCTTCTACTTCACCGACCTCGGCAAGGTGCGCGAGCGCGACATGGACCGCGGCGGCCTGTTCTACGGCCATGCCGACGGCGCCGCCGCGCAGGCGATCGCGCGGCCCGTGATGACGCCCAACGGCATCGCGCTGTCGCCCGATGGCCAGACGCTCTACTACGCCGAAACCGAGGGCGCGCGCGTCTGGGCCTTCGACATCGTGGCGCCGGGCCGCGTGCGCAAGGATGGCTGGCCCTCGCCGCATGGCGGGCGCATGCTCTGCGCCTCGCCGGGCGGGCACTACCAGCGCTTCGACTCGATGGCGGTCGATGCGCTCGGCAATCTCTGCGTGGCGACGCTGCTGCATGGCGGCATCAGCATCGTGGCGCCCGACGGCGGCCAGGTCGAGCACCTGCCGCTGCCCGACCGCTACACCACCAACATCTGCTTCGGCGGCCCCGGCCTGCGCACCGCCTTCGTCACGCTGTCGGGCAGCGGGCGGCTGATCGCGATCGACGATTGGCCCACGGCCGGGCTGGCGTTGAACCACGAGGCCTGAACTCCGCGCGCGGCGCGTGCCGCGCAAGCACATTCCCGCCGCTCGCGCTTGTACCGAGTTGCTGTTGTCGCGCCCGCGTCAGCACAGCATCTCGGTACAAGCGTGCGCGCACCTGCGTTCCTACGATGCCGGCTCACTCAACAACCAGGTGCGGAGACATGAAACGTCAGGACAGAGGTACGGGGATCAGGTGGCTGGCGGCCCTCGCTTTGAGCGCGGGCCTCGTGGCATGCGGCGGTGGTGGTGGTGGCGGCGGTGGCTTCATACCGCTGCCGCCGGCATCGGGCGGCGGCGGCAATCCACCGCCGCCCGCGGTGGACGCGAACGCCTACGCCGATCCGATCCAGACCGCATCGGGCAAGGTCTCGGGCGAAACGGTCGGCGACGGCGACACGCGGGTGCACCAGTACAAGGGCATCCCCTACGGCGCGCCGCCGGTCGGCAACCTGCGCTGGAAGCCGCCGCAGCCGCCGGCCTCGTGGGACGGCGTCTATGCCGCCACCAGCTACAGCAAGATGGCGCCGCAGCCCTTCCCCGCGTCGCCCGTCTACGACGCCGTGCCCGAGTCGGGCATGGGCGAGGACGTGCTGCGCCTGAACATCACCACGCCCGCGAAGAAGAAGGGCGAGAAGCTGCCGGTGATGGTGCTGTTCCATGGCGGCGGCCTCACCACCGGCTCGGTGAACCGCGCGAGCGACAACCTGCCGAACCTGCCCAATCACGGCGTGGTGTCGGTCACGGTGCAGCACCGCATCGGCGCGCTCGGCTACATGGCGCATCCGACGCTCACGGCCGAGTCGGCCAACAAGTCCTCGGGCAACTACGGCCAGCTCGACCTGGTCGCGGCGCTCAAGTGGGTGCAGGCGAACATCGAGGGCTTCGGCGGCGATCCGGGCAACGTCACCATCTGGGGCCACTCGGGCGGCGGCATGAAGACCAACTGGCTCGTGGCCTCGCCGCTGGCCAAGGGGCTGTTCCACCGCGCCATCGCAGAAGCCGGCTGGACCATCGCCGGCACGCCGCTCGCGCAGACCGAGCAGTACGGCGTGAAGCTGATGGCCAAGGTGGGCGCGGCCACCATCGACGAGCTGCGCAAGAAGCCGTGGCAGGACATCGTCGCGGCCTCGTTCGCGAGCGGCAGCGGCTACACCACGGCCTTCACGGTCGACGACTGGTCGCTGCCCGACACCATCGGCAACCTGATCCTCGACAACAAGCACAGCGACGTGCCCTTCATGGTGGGCAACGGCGGCGCCGAGATCACGGCCGCCAACCCGCTGCGCGGCAACTTCCTCAAGCAGATGGTGAAGGTGCAGAAGTCGCCGATCTACACCTACATCTTCACGCACGTGCCGGTGAACTGGGCCAATGCGGGCGTGGCGGCCTACCACGGGCTCGAGGTGTCCTACCAGTACGGCTCGCTCGCCACGGTCGGGCGCATCTACGGCACCTCGCTGCTGCCCGCGAGCCCCGACATCCCGCCCGATCCGGGCGTGAGCGATCGCGACTACAAGCTCAGCGACGAGGTGATGAGCATGTGGACCCGCTTCGCGACCACGGGCGATCCCAACGTCGCCAAGGTCGGCGTCACCTGGCCGAAGTACGACGATGCCGACCAGTACCTCGACATCGGCATTCCCTCGATCGTGAAGACCGGCTTCTCGACCGTGACGACGAAGCAGATGCCGCGCTGAACGCGCCGCCATGAAGAAGAAAGCCGCCGCGGGTTTCGCCCCGCGGCGGCTTTTTTGGTGGGCGCGTTCAGGAGAAGAACTTCACCGACTCGCGGTCGCGCGAGTACGACGGGCTCTGCCCGTACCAGTGCCGGTAGAAGTGCGAGAGATGGGCCGAGTCGCTCAGGCCCGCCTCGTGCGCGATGTCGGTGAGCGAGCGGCCCGAGTACAAGAGCTTGCACACGCGCACCTGCTTGCGCCAGCCCTGGTAGGCACGGAACGACAGCCCGAGCGAATCGGAGATCAGGTGCGACATGCGGTACGGCGAAAGCTCGAAGGCACGCGCGAGTTCGACCAGCGTGGCCTCGGGTTCTTTGTCGAGGTAGCGCAACACCTGCAGCACGCGCGTGTCGATGCGCTGCGTGCACGGCAACTGCTCCACCGCCGTCGAGACCAGGTCGCGAAAGATCTCCTCGGCCTGCGCGGGCTTGCGCGCGCCCTCGTGCATGCCCGCGAGAAAGCCGTCGAAGGGCCTGAAGGCCCTGCGCTCGAGCACATGCGCGCCCAGCGGCACGATGCCGCTGAAGGCGCTGAAGAAGGGCGAGGACGGCGGCAGGTTGATGCTCACCAGGCCCGCGTTCGACACGCTCAGCGTGCGCACCGTCTGCGGCGCCACCGCGATCGCGCCGCCCACGAACTGACGCCGCGGCGTGCGCAGCGTGAGCGGCGTGCCGTCGACGGAGAACAGCAGCACCGCATGGGGCCTGGAGGTGGCGGGGAAGTCGTCCTTGCGCGAGGCGTAGACGTAGGAATTCGCACTGAAGAAATACAGGTGGTCGGTCATCGGAGGGGGCAACCTGTCGTTCGGAAAGCAACGCGTGTTTGTGCATCACCACCCGGCATCCGGCCAGCGTGCTAACCCCTAGCGAGCCCGACGACGGGCGCTGGTCCTACGACACGACCTGGTAGTACAGGTTCTGTGGATGCCGTGCCTGCGCGAAGAAGAACCAGCGCTCGGCCAGCAAGCCCGGCGCCTGCACCAGCACCGCGAGCAGCCACGGCAGCACGGCCGCGCTCGCGAGGCCCCAGGCCAGCAGCAGCGCGGGCAACGCGAAGGCCAGCAGCAGGAAGCCCAGCTTGACCTGGCGCAGCGCGAGCTGCGAGGCGCCATGGAAGAACTCGCGCGTGTTGAACGAGCCCGCCGACATGCCCATCGACTTCTGCACCAGCTTGTGCGTGCGGATGCCGGTGGCCGACTGCAGGGTCGAGCGCGGGCGCAGCCGCGCATTGCGGCGCAGCGTGAACGCGCGCACGGCCCAGGCCACGAGCGTGAAGGCCAGCGCCCACGGGCCGAAGGCCTGCACGAAGCGCGCCTCGCCGGCCACGGCGGCGAGCGCGCAGGCCAGCACCAGGCCCGACGACAGCCCGATCAGCATGAAGTTGGCGATGGTCAGCGGATGCGCCCACTCCTGGATGAAGCGCAGGCAGGCATAGATCATCGCGGTGCAGTACCACAGCGCGACGGCGCCCCCCAGCACCAGCACGGGCAGCAGCACCGACCACGGCGCGGCGACCCCGAGCCGCAGCGCGAGCCACCACAGCGCGACCAGCGCGATGAAGGCCGGCAGCACGATCACCTCGCGCGACATCCACGAGGTGCGCCACATCAGCACCGCGCGCCAGGCGCGCGTCTTGCGGCCCAGGTGCATGAACGAGGCCGCGAGGCCCGCGACCAGCAGCAGCTCGGCCAGCGCCAGCGCGCCGCCGATAAAGCCCGGCGACAGCCCGAGGCCGAACAGCACCGCCAGCGCGAGCGCGGCCACCAGGCCCTGCGCGGCACCGGCCAGCGTGGTGAAGAAGAGGATCGAGAAGGCGGGATGCATGCGCGCTACTCCGGCGTGCCCTGCGCGGGCGCGGCCATGTTGCGGCGCGGCAGGTAGCGGTTGGCGGGGCTGGTCTCCCACTCGGGCATCAGCGGATAGCCGCCGCGCTCGCGGATCGCGCGCGAGACCTCGGAGTCGGGATCTTTCACGTCGCCGAACAGGCGCGCGCCGGTGGGGCAGGCCTTCACGCAGGCGGGCTTGCGGTCTTCCTGGGGCAGCTGCTCGTCGTAGATGCGGTCGACGCACAGCGTGCACTTGGTCATGACCTGGCGTTCCTCGTCGAGCTCGCGCGCGCCGTAGGGACAGGCCCAGGCGCAGTACTTGCAGCCGATGCACTTGTCGTAGTCGACCAGCACGATGCCGTCTTCCTTGCGCTTGTAGCTCGCGCCGGTCGGACAGACCGGCACGCAGGGCGGGTCCTCGCAGTGCAGGCAGCTCTTGGGGAAGTGCACGGTGTCGGTGCCGGGGAACGAACCGGCCTCGTAGGTCTGCACGCGATTGAAGAAGGTGCCCGTGGGGTTGGCGCCGTAGGGCTCGAAGTCCGCGAGCGGGCCCGCGCTGCCCGAGGTGTTCCACTGCTTGCACGAGGTCACGCAGGCATGGCAGCCGACGCAGACGTTGAGGTCGATGACGAGGGCGAGCTGCCTGGCGAGGGTTTCGCCGGGCTCGGCGCGCAAGGTATTTCCCCCTCCCCGCAAAGTACGTCAACACCTGCGCCGCCTTGCCCCGCACCCC
>NZ_JAHUTH010000005.1:0-320588 GCF_025376855.1 Variovorax endophyticus | reverse complement strand
GGGCAACCTGCGGTGCTCGCGTTTCGCGGGGTCTCGCAGAACTCGCTTCGCTCAAACAGCTGCGAGCCCTTGTCCGCGAAACGCTGCGCTCCTCGGCGCAGCCAGAGGGGGTGGGTCGGGCCATCGCTGCGCTCGGCCGAGCAAGCCCTTCGGGCCTTCGCGTTGCTCGGCCTTGACACAAGATCAACAACGTCCGCGCTCGCGCACCCCACACAAGGACGCGCCATGGCGCGTTGACCCTCATCCCCTCTGGCTGTGCCGAGGAGCGCAGGAGAAAGCGGGATCAGGGCCGCAGCTGTCTGAGCGGAGCGCAGCGCAGCGAGTTCTGCGGACCCCCGCTTTCTCCGAGCACCGCAGGTTGCCCGCAGCGAAGCGGAGGGACACAGACAGCGGGGTCGCCTTTCTTTGCTTACTTTCTTTGGCGAGACAAAGAAAGTAAGTCGCCCGCCGGGGCGAGACCCGGCCAACTGTCCGTCGCAAGGCAAACAACTCAAATTCAAACCAACACCCACATCAACGTAGCCAAGGGCGGCAAGTCAACAACCACCGAGTCGACTTTCCCATGCCAAGCCAAAGCCTCACTCGCAACCACCCCATTCCCCACACCACTCCCCCCATAAACAACCCCATCGGTATTGATGATCTCCCGATAGGACCCCGAACAAGGCACCCCCACCCGATACCCATGCCGAACCACAGGCGTGAAGTTGCAGACGGCCAAAACGAACGCCCCATCCCGCCCCCAACGAACAAAGGCAAACACCGACTGCGCCGTATCGTCATGCACGAGCCACTCGAACCCCGCCCCTTCATGGTCGAGCTCGTGCAACGCCGGATAGTGCCGATACACGTTGTTGAGATCCCGCACCAGCCGCCGCACCCCTTGATGCGATGCGTGCTCGAGCAGATGCCAATCAAGGCTGCGATCCGCATTCCACTCCGCCATCTGCGCGAACTCGCACCCCATGAACAGCAGCTTCTTCCCCGGATAGGCCCAGAGATAGCCGTACAGGTTGCGCAGCCCCGCGAACTTCTGCCATTCGTCGCCCGGCATGCGCGCGATCATCGAGCCCTTGCCGTGCACCACCTCGTCGTGCGAGAACGGCAGCACGAAGTTCTCGCTGTGCGCGTACATCAGCCCGAAGGTGATCTCGCGGTGGTGGTGCGGCCGATACACCGGGTCCTTGCCCGCGTAGGCCAGGGTGTCGTTCATCCAGCCCATGTTCCACTTGTAGTGGAAGCCCAGCCCGCCGTCCTCGGGCGGGCGCGTCACTCCGGGAAAACTGGTCGACTCCTCGGCGATCGTCACCGCGCCGGGGCGCTCGGTGCCCACCACGCGATTCATGCGGCGCAGGAACTCGATCGCCTCGAGGTTCTCGCGCCCGCCCTGCGCATTGGGCACCCATTCGCCGGGCCCGCGGCTGTAGTCGCGGTAGAGCATCGAGGCCACGGCGTCCACGCGCAGGCCGTCGATGCCGTAGCGCTCGAGCCAGTACAGCGCGTTGCCCACGAGGTAGTTGCGCACCTCGGTGCGCGACCAGTTGAAGATCAGCGTGTTCCAGTCGTTGTGGAAGCCCTCGCGCGGATCGGCGTACTCGTACAGCGCCGTGCCGTCGAAGCGGCCCAGGCCGTGCGCGTCGGTCGGGAAGTGCGCGGGCACCCAGTCGAGGATCACGCCGAGCCCGGCTGCATGCGCCGCGGCCACGAAGAAGCGGAAGTCGCTCGGGGTGCCGAAGCGCGAGGTCGGCGCATAGAGGCCGATCGGCTGGTAGCCCCAGGAGCCGTCGAACGGATGCTCGGTGATGGGCAGCAGCTCGATGTGGGTGAAGCCCATGTCGCGCACGTAGGGCACCAGGGTGTCGGCGAGCTCGATGTAGTCCAGCCATTCGTGGCCGTTCTTGCGCCGCCACGAGCCCAGGTGCACCTCGTAGATGCTGATCGGTGCGTCGCGCCCGTTGGCCTTGGCGCGGCCCGCGGGCATGGTGGCGACCGGCGGCAGCGGGCGCACCACGCAGGCGGTGTCGGGCCGCAGCCGCGACGAGAAGGCGAAGGGGTCGGCCTTGCGCAGCAGCTCGCCCTGCGCCGACAGGATCTCGAACTCGTAGGCATCGCCCACCGCCACGTGCGGCGCGAAGACCTCCCACACGCCGCACTCGCGGCGCAGCCGCATCATGTGGCGCCGGCCGTCCCAGTTGTTGAAGTCGCCGACCACCGACACGCGGCGCGCATTCGGCGCCCAGACCGCGAAGGCCACGCCCTTGACGCCGTCCATCTCGCGCAGGTGCGCGCCCAGGCGCTCCCAGGGGCGCAGGTGCGTGCCCTCGGCCAGCAGCCAGATGTCGGTGTCGCCGAGCACGAAGGGAAAGCGGTAGGGGTCGTCGATGCGCGAGACGTGCGAACCCCAGTCGACCTGGAACGCATAGCCCATGCGCGCCTGGGCCGCGGGCACCAGGCCCGCGAAGAGGTCGGAGCCCTCGTGCCGCTCGAGCGTGGCCAACGGCCAGCCAGAGCGCGCATGCAGCACCGTGACGCCCTGCGCGCCGGGCAGCAGCGCGCGCACCACCAGGCCGCGCGCGGTCTCGTGCGGGCCGAGCACGCCGAAGGGGTCGCCGTGCTCGGCGCGCATCAGCGCATGGACTTCGGCTTCGGGCAGTTGCGTCGGGGCCATGGGGTCAGTCGGTGATCGGTTCGCCGAAGAAGGCGCCGAAGGGCGCCAGCGTGAGCGCGCGACCGTCGGCGCCGCCGAGCGTCGCGGTCGACGCCAGTGGCGTATCGGCCACGGCGCGCAGGGTTTCGCGCAGCATGATCGACACCGGCGCCGCGCCGAGGTTGAACACGGCCTGCAGTGAATTCGCGCCCTCGCGGCGCTCGAACCACAGCACCGGCTCGGGCGCGTCGAAGAAGGCGATGGCTGCCGTGTGCAGCAGCGGCTGCGCGCGGCGCCAGCGCAGCATCGCGCGGCTGAAGGCCAGCATCGACCGAGCATCGCCTTCCTGGCGGTCGACCGCCAGCGGCAGGTGCGCGGGCGACATCGGCAGCCACGGCGTGCCGGTGGTGAAGCCGCCCTGCGCGTCGCCGCCGCGCCAGGGCATCGGCGTGCGGCAACCGTCGCGGCCCTTGAACTCGGGCCAGAAGGCGCGGCCGTAGGGGTCCTGCAGCAGCTCGAACGGCACCTCGGCCTCGGGCAGGCCCAGCTCCTCGCCCTGGTAGATGCCGGCGCTGCCGCGCAGCGACAGCAGCAGCGCGAGCCACAGGCGGCTGCGCCGGACGTCGGGCGCCGCGCCGTCGCTCCAGCGCGTGGCCACGCGCGGCACGTCGTGGTTCGACACCGCCCAGCAGCCCCAGCCGCCGGTGGCCGCGAGCGCATGGTCGAGCGCCTCGACCTGCTGGCGCAGGTGCTTCGCCGTGTGGTCGGCGGTCAGCAGGCTGAAGCTGTAGGCCAGGTGCAGGCGCCGGCCGCGCGCGGTGTACTGCGCCATCACGGGCGGCGCGTTCTCGTCGCCGACCTCGCCGAGCGCGACCGCGCCGTGGCGCTCGAGCAGGGCGCGCAGCCGCTCGAGGAACAGCAGGTTCTCGGGTTGGCTCTTGTCGTACAGATGCTGCTGCATCGCGTAGGGGTTGTCGGCGCGCACCGTGCTGACCTCGCCCACCGACTGCGCCGAGGCCGGCGGGTTGCTGCGCAGCAGCGCGTCGTGGAACTGGTGGTTGCAGGCGTCGAAGCGGAAGCCGTCGACGCCGCGTTCGCACCAGAAGCCGACCTCGCCGAGCAGCGCGTCCTGCACCGCGGGGCAATGGAAGTTGAGGTCGGGCTGCTCGGCCAGGAAGCTGTGCAGGTAGTACTGGCGGCGGCGCGAATCCCATTGCCAGGCCGGCCCGCCGAAGACCGAGAGCCAGTTGTTGGGCGGCGTGCCGTCGGGCTTGGGGTCGGCCCACACGTACCAGTCGGCCTTGGGGTTGTCGCGGCTCGCGCGGCTCTCGGCGAACCAGGCGTGCTGGTCGGAGGTGTGCGAGAGCACCTGGTCGATGACGAGCTTCAGGCCCAGCGCGTGCGCCCGCGCGAGCATGGCGTCGAAGTCGGCCAGGGTGCCGAACATCGGGTCGACCGCGCGGTAGTCGGCCACGTCGTAGCCGAAGTCCTTCATCGGCGAGCGGAAGAAGGGCGAGACCCAGATCGCGTCGACCCCGAGCGAGGCCACGTGCGGCAGCCGCGCCGTGATGCCGGGCAGGTCGCCGATGCCATCGCCGTTGCTGTCCATGAAACTGCGCGGATAGATCTGGTAGATCACCGCGCCGCGCCACCAGTCATCGCTCTTGCTGCCGTTGCTGCTGCTGCTGCCCATGCTGTCCCTTGGTCTGAAATCATTGTGGCATGCGAAATCCGGGCCAGCGGTACGCTCGTGCGCGCCCCGCGACTCTCTACACTGCACGCGCTCCATGACAGAGACGATTCCCCACGCCAACGCGGGTTCCCCGCCCCCCGCCTCCGATGCCGAAGGGCTGCCCGCGCTCGAGCGCCGGCTCGCGCGCGACCTCGACATCCTGGGCTGGCGCGCCCGCGCCTGGATGCCGGCCTGCGAACACGAGGGCGAGGCGGTGCTCGACGTGGCCATCGTCGGCGGCGGGCAGGCCGGGCTGGCCGCGGCGGCCGCGCTCGCGAACCAGGGCATCCACGCCGTGGTGTTCGACCGCGCGCCCGAAGGTCTCGAGGGACCCTGGGCCACCACCGCGCGCATGGAGACGCTGCGCTCGCCGAAGGAGCTCACCGGCCCGGCGCTGGGGCTCGCGGCGCTGAGCTTCCGCGCCTGGTTCGAGGCCCAGCACGGCGGCGCCGCCTGGGCCGCGCTCGACAAGATCCCGCGGCTGCAATGGATGGACTACCTGCGCTGGTACCGGCGCGCGATGGCGCTCGAGGTGCGCAACGACAGCGCGGTCACGGCGATCGTGCCCGAGGCCGGCGGCGCGCTGGTGCGGCTGGACCTGCGCACGCCCGCCGGCGCGCGGCGCGTGTTCGCGCGCCGCGTGGTGCTGGCCACCGGGCGCGACGGCCTCGGCGGCCCGGCGGTGCCGGATTTCGTGGCCGGGCTGCCGCGCGAGCGCTGGGCGCATTCGTCCGACGCCATGGACTACGGCCGGCTCGCCGGGCTGCGCGTGGGCGTGATCGGCGCGGGCTCCTCGGCCATGGACAGCGCCGCCACCGCGCTGGAGGCCGGCGCGCGCAGCGTCGAGCTGCTGATCCGCCGCCCCGACCTGCCGCGCGTCAACAAGGGCAAGGGCGCCGGCGTGCCGGGCCTGACCCAGGGGCACTACGACCTGCCCGACGAGAACAAGTGGCGCGTGCGCCACTACATCAACCGGCTCAACGTGCCGCCGCCGCACGGCAGCACCCTGCGCGTGTCGCGCTTCGCCAACGCCTTCTTCAACTTCGGCTGCCCGGTCGAGGCGGTGGCGCTGGCCGGCGACGGCGCGATCCGCGTGGCGACGCCGCGCGCGGATTTCGAGTTCGACTTCCTGATCGTCTCGACCGGCTTCAAGGTCGACTGGGCCGCGCGCCCCGAGTTCGCCGCCATCGCGCCCCATGTGCGGACCTGGAAGGAGCGCTTCGTGCCCGCGCCCGGCGACGAGGACCAGGAGCTGGCCGATTCGCCCGACCTGGGCCCGGCGTTCGAGTTCGAGGAGCGGGTGGCGGGCGCCTGCCCGGGGCTCGCGCGCATCCACTGCTTCTGCTATCCGGCCGCGCTCTCGCACGGCACGGTCTCGGGCGACATCCCGGCCATCAGCGACGGCGCCAAGCGGCTGGCCGCGGGCATCGCGGGGCTGTTCTACCGCGAGGATTTCGAGCGCCATTTCGCCAACATCGAGGCCTACGCCGAGCCCGAGCTGTACGGCGACGAATGGACCCCCGCGCCGCCGCCCGACCGGCGGCCGGCACCCAAAGCCCGCTGAATGGCCCGGCCCGGCGGGAGCCGGGCGGCCGGGGCGCGATAATCCGCCTTCCCGGCCGCCCCGCGCCGGGCTCCTGCCGAACCCCGTCATGAACCCCAGCTACAAACCCAGCGACGTCGAGTCCGCTGCCCAGGCGCAATGGAGCGCCGCCGATGCCTACCGCGTGACCGAGGACGCGAGCCGCAAGAAGTACTACGCCTGCTCGATGCTGCCGTATCCCAGCGGCAAGCTGCACATGGGCCACGTGCGCAACTACACGATCAACGACATGCTCACGCGCTACCTGCGCATGAGCGGCTACAACGTGCTGATGCCCATGGGCTGGGACGCCTTCGGCCTGCCGGCCGAGAACGCGGCGCTGAAGAACGGCGTGCCGCCGGCCAAGTGGACCTACGAGAACATCGCCTACATGAAGGGCCAGCTCCAGGCCATGGGCCTGGCGATCGACTGGAGCCGCGAGATCGCCACCTGCGATCCGAGCTACTACAAGTGGAACCAGTGGCTGTTCCTCAAGATGCTCGAGAAGGGCATCGCCTACCGCAAGACCCAGGTCGTGAACTGGGACCCGGTCGACCAGACCGTGCTGGCCAACGAGCAGGTGATCGACGGCAAGGGCTGGCGCACCGGCGCCACGGTCGAGCGCCGCGAGATCCCGGGCTACTACCTGAAGATCAGCGACTACGCCGAGGAACTGCTCGAGCACACCCAGCACAAGCTGCCGGGCTGGCCCGAGCGCGTCAAGCTGATGCAGGAGAACTGGATCGGCAAGAGCGAGGGCGTGCGCTTCGCCTTCACCCATGACATCAAGGGCGCCGACGGCCAGCCGATCCAGGACGGCCGCATGTACGTGTTCACCACGCGCGCCGACACCATCATGGGCGTGACCTTCTGCGCCGTCGCGCCCGAGCATCCGCTGGCCGCGCATGCCGCCACGCTCGATCCCAAGGTCGCGGCCTTCATCGAGGAGTGCAAGAGCGGCGGCACCACCGAGGCCGAGCTCGCCACCCAGGAGAAGAAGGGCGTGCCCACCGGCCTCACGGTGACGCACCCGATCACCGAGGAGCAGGTGCCGGTGTGGGTCGGCAACTACGTGCTGATCGGCTACGGCGACGGCGCCGTGATGGGCGTGCCCGCGCACGACGAGCGCGACTTCGCCTTCGCCAACAAGTACGGCATCGAGATCATCCAGGTGGTGCTGGTCGACGACGAGCCGCACTTCGACTATCACAAGTGGCAGGACTGGTACGGCGACAAGCAGCGCGGCGTGACCATCAACTCCGACAACTTCAGCGGCATGACCTACAAGGAGGCCGTGGCCGCCGTGGCGCATGCGCTGGGCCAGAAGGGCCTGGGCGAGCTGCAGACCACCTGGCGCCTGCGCGACTGGGGCGTGAGCCGCCAGCGCTACTGGGGCACGCCGATCCCGATCATCCATTGCGAGGAGCACGGCGCGGTGCCGGTGCCCGAGAAGGACCTGCCGGTGGTGCTGCCCACCGACTGCGTGCCCGACGGTTCCGGCAATCCGCTGAACAAGCACGAGGGCTTCCATGCCGGCGTGGTGTGCCCGGTGTGCGGCAAGGCCGCGCGGCGCGAGACCGACACGATGGACACCTTCGTCGACTCGTCGTGGTACTTCATGCGCTACTGCGATCCGAAGAACGACCAGGCGATGGTGGCCGAGGGCGCCGACTACTGGATGCCGATGGACCAGTACATCGGCGGCATCGAGCACGCCATTCTTCACCTGCTGTACGCGCGCTTCTGGACCAAGGTGATGCGCGACCTCGGCCTGGTGAAGGCCGACGAGCCCTTCAGCAAGCTGCTGACCCAGGGCATGGTGCTCAACCAGATCTTCTACGCGCGCAACGAGAAGGGCGGCAAGGACTACTTTCCGCCCTCGGAAGTCACGCCCGAGCTCGACGCGCAGGGCCGCATCGTCGGCGGCACCGCGGCCGACGGCACCAAGGTCGAGTACGGCGGCGTTGGCAAGATGGGCAAGAGCGAGCGCAACGGCGTCGACCCGCAGGACCTGATCGAGAAGTACGGCGCCGACACCGCGCGCCTGTACACCATGTTCACGGCACCCCCCGAAGCCACGCTCGAGTGGAACGACGCGGCCGTCGAGGGCAGCTTCCGCTTCCTGCGCCGCGTGTGGAACTTCGGCGCGGCGCAGTCCGCCGTCGCGACCCCCGCGGGTGGCAAGCCGGCCTACGGCAAGCCGGCCCAGGCGCTGCGCCGCGAGGTGCACACCGTGCTGCGCCAGGTCGACTACGACTACCAGCGCATGCAATACAACACCGTGGTGTCGGGCGCGATGAAGTTGCTCAACGCGCTCGAGGGCTTCAAGCCCGACGGCAGCGCGGGCGACGCGGCCGCGCTGCACGAAGGCTTCGGCATCCTGCTGCGCTGCCTCTATCCCGCCACGCCGCACATCGCCCAGCAGCTGTGGACCGAGCTCGGCTACGACCAGGCGCTCGGCGCCCTGCTCGACGCGCCCTGGCCCACGGTCGACGTCGATGCGCTGGCGCAGGACGAGATCGAGCTGATGCTGCAGGTCAACGGCAAGCTGCGCGGCAAGCTGCTGGTGCCGGCCGGCGCCTCGAAGGAAGAGATCGAGAAGCTCGCGCTGGCCTGCGAGGACTTCACCGCCTTCGCGCCGGGCGCGAGCGCCAAGCGCGTGATCGTGGTGCCGGGCCGCCTGGTCAACGTGGTCATTTGAACAAGCCAAGCATGAACATCCGCACTGTCTCGCTGCCGCGCCGCGGCTTCCTCCTGGGCCTGGCCGCCGGCGGCGCCTCGCTGGGCCTGGCCGGTTGCGGCTTCGAGCTGCGCAAGCCGCCGGTCTTCGCCTTCAAGTCGATCGCGGTCTCGGGCAATTCGGCGCTGGTCAACCAGATCCGCCGCAACCTGCGCGCGGCCGGCACGGTGACCCTGCTGCCGGGCGACGACAAGACCGCGGAGGCGGTGCTCGAGATCCTCGGCGAGGACCGCGAGCGGCTGGTGGTGTCGACCAACTCGGTCGGCCTGCTGCGCGAGATCCAGCTCGTGCTCAAGGTGCGCTTCCGCCTGCACGCGCAGGGCGGCAAGGACCTGCTGGCGGCCACCGAGCTCATGCAGACGCGCGACCTGACCTTCAACGAGACCAACGCGCTGGCCAAGGAAGGCGAGGCCGACCTGCTGTTCCGCGACATGCAGGTCGACATCGCGCAGCAGCTGGTGCGCCGCCTCGGGGCGGTGAAGACGCTGTGAGCGGCCGCTGACGCGATGCAGCTCGCCAGCGCCCAGCTCGCGGCCCACCTGCAGAAGGGGCTGAAGCCGCTCTACACGATCCACGGCGACGAGCCGCTGCTCGCGCAGGAGGCGGCCGACGCCATCCGCGCGGCGGCGCGCGCGCAGGGCCATACCGAGCGCAGCTCGTACACCGTGGCGGGCGCGCACTTCGACTGGAGCGCGGTGCTCGCGGCCGGCGGCTCGCTCTCGCTGTTCGCCGACAAGCAGATGGTCGAGATCCGCATTCCTTCGGGCAAGCCCGGCAAGGACGGCAGCGTCGCGCTGCAGCAGATCGCCGAGGGCGCGGCCTCGAACGAAGGCACGCTCACGCTGGTGATGCTGCCGCGGCTGGACAAGGCCACGCGCACCGGCGCCTGGTTCTCGGCGCTCGAGAACCACGGCGCCAGCATCCAGGTCGACCCGATCGAGCGCGCCGCGCTGCCGCAGTGGATCGCCCAGCGGCTCGCGCTGCAGGGCCAGCGCGTGAAGCCCGGCGACGAGGGCCAGCGCACGCTGCAGTTCTTCGCCGACCGCGTCGAGGGCAACCTGCTCGCGGCGCACCAGGAGATCCAGAAGCTCGCGCTGCTGCATCCGGAGGGCGAGCTCGGCTGGGAGGAGGTCGAGGGCGCGGTCAACAACGTCGCGCGCTACGACGTCTTCAAGCTGTCGGAGGCCGTGCTCGGCGGCAACCCGCAGCGCGTGGCGCGCATGCTCGACGGCCTGCAGGCCGAGGGCGAGGCCGAGGTGCTGGTGCACTACACGCTGGCCGAGGACATCCGCGCGCTCAAGCGCGTGAAGGATGCGATGGCCGCGGGCCGGCCGCTGCCGATGGCGCTGCGCGAGAACCGCATCTGGGGCCCGCGCGAGCGCGCCTTCGAGCGCGTGCTGCCGCGGCTGGACGACCGCATGCTGGCGCGGCTGCTGCGCGCGGCGCACCTGGTCGACGGCATCGTCAAGGGCCTGAAGCAGCCCGACTGGCCGGCCGGCGGCTGGCAGGCGCTGCAGCGGCTGGCGCTGATGCTGTGCCGCGCCTGCGGCAACGGTGCCGCCGCGGCACCGCGCCGCGCCTGAATTCCCGGCGTCAGCCGCCCGCAGGGTTGGCGTGGGAAAATGCCGCCCATGAACGCGTTCAATGTCAGTGAACACATGCAGACCCTGGGTCTGCAGGCAAAAACGGCCGCCGCCCTCATGGCGCGTGCGGATGCAGCTACCAAAAACGTAGCGTTGAAGGCGCTGGCCCGGCGCCTGCGCGAAGCCGGCCCGGTGCTGGCCGCGGCCAACCAGAAGGACCTCGAGCGCGCCACGGCCGCGGGCCTGTCGGCCCCGATGGTCGACCGCCTGAAGCTCGGTCCCAAGGTGATCGAGACCGTCGCCCTCGGCTGCGAGCAGCTCGCGGGCATGGCCGACGTGATCGGCGAGATCATCGGCATGAAGCAGCAGCCCAGCGGCATCCGCGTCGGCCAGATGCGCGTGCCGATCGGCGTCTTCGGCATGATCTACGAGAGCCGCCCCAACGTGACCATCGAGGCCGCGAGCCTCGCGATCAAGTCGGGCAACGCCGCCATCCTGCGCGGCGGCTCGGAGGCCATCGAGTCGAACAAGGCGCTGGCACTGCTGGTGTCCGAGGCGCTGGCCGAGGCCGGCCTGCCGGTGGAGGCGGTGCAGCTGGTGCAGACCACCGACCGCGAGGCCGTGGGCCAGCTGATCGCGATGCCGCAGTTCGTCGACGTGATCATCCCGCGCGGCGGCAAGGGCCTGATCGAGCGCATCAGCCGCGATGCCAAGGTGCCGGTCATCAAGCACCTGGACGGCAACTGCCACGTCTACGTCGACGACACGGCCGAGTTCGGCATGGCGCTGCGCATCGTCGACAACGCCAAGACCCAGAAGTACAGCCCCTGCAATGCCGCCGAAGGCCTGCTGGTGTCGGCCTCGGTGGCCGAGGACTTCCTGCCGAAGATCGGCGCCATCTTCGCCGCCAAGGGCGTCGAGATGCGCTGCGATCCGGCTGCGGCCCAGATCCTGCGAGCCGATGGTGCTATCGATCCGGGAGCAAAGGTGGTCGATGCGGTGGAATCCGACTGGTCCGAGGAATACCTGGCCGCGGTGATCAGCATCAAGGTGGTGGCGGGCCTCGAGGAGGCCATCGCGCACATCAACCACTACTCGAGCCACCACACCGACGCGATCGTCACGCGCGACCACGTGAATGCCCAGCGTTTCCTGCGCGAGGTCGATTCGGCCAGCGTCATGGTCAATGCGAGCACACGCTTCGCCGACGGTTTCGAGTTCGGCCTCGGGGCCGAAATCGGCATCAGCACCGACAAGTTCCACGCCCGCGGACCGGTGGGCATCGAGGGGCTGACCTCGCTCAAGTACGTGGTGCTGGGGCAGGGCGAAGTCCGGACCTGAGGGGGCGCGACGGGCGCTTTGCGGTGCCCTTCGCATCGGCGGCGCGTGTGGATTCCACGTAGGCCATGGTGCTTGTCATCGGGGTTCGTGTCCCCAAATCCTAGAATCCCGCATACCGTTAAGTAGAAAACAAAGAAGGCCGCCGCATGGTTCCGCATCTCGTCACAGCCTTGACCGGCCCGATCAACGAACTGGAGCAGCGGGTGCTCGACTCGATGCCCGCCATCGAGCGCTGGTTCCGGCTCGAGTGGATGGAGCACACGCCGCCTTTCTACAGCGCGGTCGACATCCGCAACGCGGGCTTCAAGCTGGCGCCGGTCGACACCAACCTCTTTCCCGGCGGCTGGAACAACCTCACCAAGGAAATGCTGCCGCTGGCGGTGCAGGCCGCGCAGGCCGCGATCGAGAAGATCTGTCCCGAGGCGCGCAACCTGCTGGTGATCCCCGAGAACAACGCCAAGAACAGCAGCTTCTACCTGGCCAACGTGGCGCAGATGGTGCGGATCTTCCACATGGCCGGGCTCAACGTGCGCGTGGGCTCGATCGACCCGGCGATCAAGTCGCCCAAGAAGATCGAGCTGCCGCACGGCGACGTCGTCACGCTCGAGCCGGTGGTGCGCACCAAGCGCCGCCTGGGCCTGAAGAACTTCGACCCCTGCACCATCCTGCTGAACAACGCGCTCTCGGCGGGCACGCCCGGCATCCTCGAGGACCTGCACGAGCAGTACCTGCTGCCGCCGCTGCACGCGGGCTGGTCGGTGCGCCGCAAGAGCAACCACCTGCACAGCTACGAGGAGCTGTCCAAGCGCTTCGGCAAGCTGCTGGGCATCGATCCCTGGCTCATCAACCCGATCTACGCGCGCGCCGACGGCGTCGACCTCGCCGAGGGCCGCGGCCTCGACGTGCTGACCAGCCACGTCGATGCGGTGCTGACCAAGGTGCGCCGCAAGTACAAGGAATACGGCATCAACGAGAAGCCCTTCGTGGTGGTCAAGGGCCAGAGCGGCGCCGACGGCCCGCGCGTGCTGACGGTGCGCGACGCCAAGGAGGTCGAGGGCCTCGTGGGCAAGGCGCGCGGCGCGGCCGCCCGGCCGGCCGGTGCCCGCGAACCGGGCGAGATCATCGTGCAGGAGGGCGTGCTGACCAACGAGCGCGTGCACAACGGCGTGGCCGAGCCCGTGGTCTACATGATGGATCGCTACGTGGTCGGCGGCTTCTACCGCGTGCATGCCGACAGCGCGCCCGACGAGAACCTCAAGCTGCCGGGCGCGAGCTTCGTGCCGCTGGCCTTCTCCGAGAGCGCGCACCTGCCGCAGCCCGGCGCCAAGCCCGGCGCCAGCGCGCCCAACCGCTTCTACATGTACGGCGTGGTCGGACGTCTCGCGATGGTCGCCGCCAGCTACGAGATGGAAGCCACCGACCCGGATGCCGAAGTCTACGAATGACCCCCACCGCCCGCCGTGTTTGCGGCCCGCGCGGGTGACGGCAGAATAGCGGCCCCACAGCAACGGAAATCGAAGGGCGGCGAGGGCGAGGATCGAGGCGCGGCGGAAGCACCGTCCGCCCGGGCACGCCCCCTGGCATACCTGATGCGTCGTCATCGCGAGCCGCCGGCCCTTTTCCCATCGACCTCGTGTCAGCCCCCAAATCCCTCTCCGCCGGCCTGATCGTCGGCGCCATCGGCGTCGTCTATGGCGACATCGGCACCAGCGTGCTGTACGCCGTCAAGGAAGTCTTCGGCCACGGCCACGTGCCTTTCACCGTCGAGAACGTCTACGGCATCCTTTCGATGTTCGTCTGGACGCTCACCACCATCGTCTCGCTCAAGTACGTGGTGCTCGTGCTGCGCGCCGACAACGAGGGCGAGGGCGGCCTGGTCGCGATGCTGGCGCTGGCCTCGCGCGCCGTGGCCGACAAGCCGCGGCTGCGCCACCTGCTGCTGGTGATCGGCATCTTCGGCACCTCGCTGTTCTACGGCGACGGGGTGATCACGCCGGCGATCTCGGTGCTCTCGGCGGTCGAGGGCCTGGAGGTGGTGTCGCCGCACTTCAAGCACTACGTGATCCCGATCACGCTGGTGGTGCTGTTCTGCCTGTTCGCGGTGCAGAAGCACGGCACCGCGGGCATCGGCCGCTTCTTCGGGCCGATCACGCTGGTGTGGTTCCTCTCGCTGGCGGTGCTCGGCGTGTGGCACATCGTCGACCACCCCGAGATCCTCAAGGCCCTGAGCCCGTTCTACGCGCTCAAGTTCATCTGGGACAACCCCGGCACCAGCTTCATCCTGCTGGGCGCCATCGTGCTGTGCGTGACCGGCGCCGAGGCGCTGTACGCCGACCTCGGCCACTTCGGCAAGGCACCGATCCGCATTGCCTGGTTCACCGTGGTGATGCCGGCGCTGATCCTCAACTACTTCGGCCAGGGCGCGCTGCTGCTGGCCAATCCCGAGGCCGTGAAGAACCCGTTCTTCATGATGGCGCCCGAGTGGGCGCTGATCCCGCTGGTGCTGCTGGCCACCGCCTCCACGGTGATCGCCTCGCAGGCCCTCATCACGGGCGCCTTCAGCGTCACGCGCCAGGTGATCCAGCTCGGCTACCTGCCGCGCCTGAACATCGAGCACACCAGCGTGCGCACGGCCGGCCAGATCTACATCCCGCTGGTCAACTGGGGCCTGTTCGTGGCGATCGTGCTGGCGGTGGTCATGTTCCGCTCCTCGAGCAGCCTGGCCGCGGCCTACGGCATCGCCGTGACCACCGACATGCTGATCACCACGGTGCTGACCTTCTTCGTGATCCGCTACGCCTGGAAGCTGCCGCTGGCGCTGTGCATCGCCTCGACCGCGGCCTTCTTCTTCATCGACTTCATGTTCTTCGCGTCGAACCTGCTCAAGCTGCCCGAGGGCGGCTGGTTCCCGCTGGTGATCGGCGGCGCGGTGTTCATGCTCATGATCACCTGGAAGGAGGGGCGCCGCCTCATGGGCGAGGTGCAGCGCTCCGATGCCATCGAGCTGAAGGCCTTCCTCGACTCGGTGTTCGAGAATCCACCGGTGCGCGTGGACGGCACCGCCGTGTTCCTCACGGCCGAGCCCGGCGTGGTGCCCAATGCGCTGCTGCACAACCTCAAGCACAACAAGGTGCTGCACGAGCAGAACCTGTTCGTCACCGTGCGCAACCACGAGGTGCCGTGGATCCCGATGGACAAGCGCATCGAGATCGAGCCGCTGGGCCGCCATTGCTGGCAGGTGATCGTGCACTACGGCTTCAAGAACGACATCGACCTGCCGCGCGCGCTCGACAACGCGCGCCTGCGCGGCTGCCAGCTCGAGCCGATGCTGACCAGCTACTTCCTTTCGCGCGACGTCGTGATCCCCACGCTGGGCAGCGGCATGGCGCCCTGGCGCGAGAAGCTGTTCGCGCAGATGCACCACAACGCGAGCGGCGCGGCGGCCTTCCTGGGGCTGCCGAACAACGCGGTGGTGGAGTTGGGGTCGAAGATAGAGATCTGAATTCGGACAGCCGAACGCAGAAGTCGCGACCTCTGCGCGCTTTGGGCGTTCTTCTGCGTTCGGCTGTCCGCTTTCAGTCGAAGTCCGCTGGCCGTTCCAGCGCGAGCTGTCCCATGTGCGCCGCGATCGCGCCGGGCGTGGTGAACCAGATCTCGCCGCGGTCGCGCGCGAGCGCCAGCTGCGTCAACACCCCGCGCAGATGGCGCAGCCGGTAGGGCTGGCCCACGATGTAGGGATGCAGCGCGAGGCCCATCACCAGCGGCTGGGCGCGCGACTGCGCGAGCATCTCCTCGAAGTTGTCGAGCACCATCGCGCAGAAGTCCTTCGCGTCCATCAGCCGGCCCACGATCATCGGGATGTCGTTGAGCTCCTGCGGATAGGGCACCGACCAGATCGCGCCGCCGCCGCGCGTGCGCATGCGCACCGGCTGGTCGTCGTGGCACCAGTTGAGCGTGTAGCCGTAGCCGGTCTCGGCCAGCAGGTCGGGCGTCAGCGGGCTCTCGGAGATCCATGGCGACAGCCAGCCCGCGGGCGCCTGCCCGCTCTCGCGCGCCATGCGTTCGCGGCAGCGCACCAGCAGCGCGCGCTCGTGGTCTTCGCCGAGCGCGCCCTGGCGCTCGGCATTGCTGTGGCCATGGCCGATCAGCTCGTCGCCGCGCGCCACCACCGCCTGCACCAGTTCCGGGCAGTGGTCGTACAGGGCCGTGTTGACCAGCGCGCCCGCGGGCAGCGCGAGCGCGTCGAACAGCTCGAGGCAGCGCCAGGCGCCCACGCGGTTGCCGTACTCGCGCCAGCCGTGGTTGAGCACGTCGGGCTGCGGCGAGGCCGGGCCGAGGCAGGCGCCCAGCCCGCCGCCGAAGGCGAAGTGCTCGATGTTGAAGCCGAGGTAGACCGCGAGCCGCGCCCCGTTGGGCCAGCGGTAGTCGGGCCGGCGCGTGATCGGCCGGTAGTCGAAGCGGTCGTGCGAGGGCAGCAGTTCGGGCCAGCGTGTCGTCATGCGCGGATCGCCTGCAAGGTGCGTGCCCGATGGTCGACATATCGGTGGAAAATTGTTGACCATCCGCCGCCGGGACGGCCCGGCGCGACCGGCCCGGCACAATCGCGCGATGCGTTTCTTCAAGGACCTGAGCCTTTCCGCCTTCACCGCCGGCTTCGTCGCCGTGCTCGTCGGTTTCACGAGTTCGGTGGCCATCGTGTTCCAGGCCGCGCAGGCCTTCGGTGCCACGCCCGAGATGGTGGCCTCGTGGATGTGGGCGCTGGGCATCGGCATGGGGCTGGCCTCGATGCTGCCCTCGCTGTGGTGGCGCAAGCCCGTGATGATCGCCTGGAGCACGCCCGGCGCCGCGGTGCTGGCGGTGGCCGGCGCGGGCCACGGCATGGGCGAGGCGGTCGGCGCCTTCGTCGTCTGCGCGCTGCTGATCGTGCTGGCCGGCGCCACCGGCTGGTTCGAGCGCGCGATGAACCGGATCCCGATGGCCATCGCCTCGGCGCTGCTGGCCGGCGTGCTCGCGCGCTTCGGCCTCGCGGCCTTCACCGCGGCGCAGACCGCGCTGCCCCTGGTGCTGCTGATGCTGGCCACCTACCTCGTGGGCAAGCGCTGGCTGCCGCGCTACGCGGTGCCGCTCACGCTGCTGGTGGCGATCGCCTTCGCGGCCGCGCGCGGCGAGCTCGCCTGGTCGGCGGTGCATTTCTCGCTGACCTGGCCGGTGTTCGTCATGCCGGTGTTCCACTGGCAGGCGATCGTGAGCCTGGCACTGCCGCTGTTCGTCGTCACCATGGCCTCGCAGAACCTGCCGGGCGTGGCGGCGATCCGCGCCGCCGGCTACGGCGAGCTGCCGGTCAGCAAGCTCATCACGATCAGCGGCCTGACCACGCTGGTGCTCGCGCCCTTCGGCGCCTTCGCGCTCAACCTCAGCGCCATCACCGCCGCGATCTGCATGGGCCGCGAAGCCCACGAGGACCCGGCGCGGCGCTATACCGCGGCCGTGAGCTGCGGCGCGATCTACGTCGTGATCGGCCTGTTCGGCGCGGCCGTGACCGGGCTGCTCACGGCCTTCCCGAAGGAGCTGGTGGCGGCCATCGCGGGGCTCGCGCTGCTCGGCACCATCGGCGGCGGACTGGCGGCCGCGGTGCGCGACGAGCCGCACCGCGAGGCCGCGCTGATCACCTTCCTGGTCACGCTCTCGGGCGTGACCCTCGCCGGCATCGGCTCGGCCTTCTGGGGCGTGGTGGCGGGCGCGTTCGCGCTCGCGGTGCAGCGGCTGGGCAACCGGCCTGGCCCGCCAAAAGCCCCGGCCGGCCAGGGCCTCGCCGCTTCCGGCAACATCGCGACCGACAGCAGCAACATGGCGGCCCCGCCGGGCGCCGGAAAGACTTCCTGATGAAAAACATCCTCTTCGTGGCCGACCCGCTCGATCACTTCAAGATCTACAAGGACACCACCTTCTCGATGATGCGCGAAGCCCAGCGCCGCGGCCACCGCATCGCGGCCTGCCTGCCGCAGGACCTGCAGTGGGTGTCGGGCGGCAAGGTCACGGCCACGGTGCGCCAGGTCACGCTGACCGGCGACCCCAAGGACTGGTACGCCGTCGACATCGTCGAGACCAAGGCGCTGGCCGATTTCGACGCCGTGCTGATGCGCAAGGACCCGCCCTTCGACGCCGAGTACATCTACGCCACCCACCTGCTCGAGCAGGCCGAGCGCGAGGGCGCGCGCGTGGTGAACAAGCCGCGCGCGCTGCGCGACCATCCCGAGAAGCTCGCGATCATGGAGTTTCCGCAGTTCACCGCGCCCACGCTGGTCACGCGCAGCGCGCAGGCGGTGCGCGACTTCCATGCGCAGCACGGCGACATCATCCTGAAGCCGCTCGACGGCATGGGCGGCATGGGCATCTTCCGCGTGAAGCAGGACGCGCTGAACCTCGGCTCGATCGTCGAGACGCTCAACAAGGACGGCGCCGAGACCATCATGGTGCAGCGCTTCGTGCCCGACGTGGTCGAGGGCGACAAGCGCATCCTGATCATCGCGGGCGAGCCCGCGCCCTTCGTGCTGGCGCGCATCCCGCAGGGCACCGAGGTGCGCGGCAACCTCGCGGCCGGCGGCAAGGGCGTGGCCCAGCCGCTCACGCCGCGCAACCGCGAGATCGCCGAGATCGTGGGCCGCGCGCTCGCGCCGCGCGGGCTGCTGCTGATCGGCCTCGACGTGATCGGCGACTCGGTGACCGAGATCAACGTGACCAGCCCGACCTGCTTCCAGGAGATCACGGAGCAGACCGGCTTCGACGTGCCGGCGATGTTCATCGATGCGCTGGAGGCGCATCTGGCGCAGGCGGCCTGAGGGCCATGAAAAAGGCGCCCGGGGCGGTCTTCGCCCCGGGCGCCTTTTTTTGATCCCGAGGAAGCCGGGATCGCCGATCAGAAGTCGACCGTGGCCGACAGGCTGAAGGTGCGCGGGTTGCTCAGCACCAGGTAGCCCGAGCCCGGATAGCCGCCCACCGAGGCCCAGTAGCTGCGGTCGGCCACGTTCTCGATGCGCGCGCGCAGGGTCAGCAGCTTGCCGTTGCCGACTTCGGTGACGTAGCGCGCACCCACGTCCAGGCGCGTCCAGCCGGGCACGCGCAGCGTGTTGATCGCATCCGCGTAGCTCGAGCCGCTGGTCACGACGCGGCCGTTGAGCGACAGGCCCTGCACGCCCGGCACGTCCCATTCGACGCCGATGCTGCCCTGCGCCTTCGGCACGCCGATCACGCGCTTGCCGTCGGTAGTGAGGCTGCCCGTTTCCTTCTGCTTGGCGTCGAGCCAGGTCACGCCGCCGAGCACGCGCAGGCCCTTGGTCGCCTCGCCGAAGACGTTGAGCTCGACACCGCGGTGGCGGTCCTCGCCGCCGGCCTGGAACGAGCCGTTGGCCACGAAGGCGCGCGGCTTGGCGGTGCTGAACAGCGCCAGGCTGCCGCCGATGCGGCCGGCGTCGTACTTGACGCCGATTTCCTTCTGCTTCGACACGTAGGGACGCAGCGACTGGCCGGCGTTGAGCACCGGCTGGCCGTTCGATTGCGCGGGGGCGCTCTCGCCGGGCGACAGGCCCTCGATGTAGTTCGCGTAGACCGACAGGTCCTCGCGCGCCTTGAACACGATGCCGGCCACCGGGCTGGTGCGGCTCTGGTCGTACGAGGTGACGGTGCCGCCGGCCGAGGTCAGCCGGCCGCCGCTCACGATCTGGTAGCTGATGTCGCTGGTCTCGATCGACTGGCGGCGCACGCCGAGCGTGACGAGCAGGCGGTCGTCCAGGAAGGACATCGTGTCGCCGATCGCCACGCTCTTGAGCGTGATGGTGCCGTTCAGGCGCGGGCTCGCGAGGTTGTTGCCCAGGTAGGTGAGCTGCGTGGGCAGGTAGCCGCGCGGGTAGTAGATGTTGCTGGCGAGCGTGCCGCCGGTGCCCAGGCCCAGGCCGTAGGCGTTCTTCTTTTCGAGGTCGAAGTAGGAGTAGCCCAGCACCCACTCGTGGCCCACGCTGCCGGTGCGCACCTTGCCGCGGACGCCGAGCTCGGCGGTCTTGACCTTGTCCTCGCGCGTGTTGTCGAAGCGGCTGGTGGTGAAGGCGCCGGTCAGGCCGTTGGACACCGTCGGGCCCGCGAGCGAGTTGTTCTCGTAGCTGCTGCGCGCGCCGGCCGCGGCCCAGGCCGTGATGTTCGGCGTGATGTCGTATTCGCCGCGCACCGAGCCGAAGGTGTCGCGCTCGTAGGAATAGGTCCAGGGCTGGGCGAAGTTGGTGTCGTTGTCGGGCGCCTTGGGCACCACGGTGACGGCGCTGCCGAGCGTGACGTTGGGGCGCGTGTTGCGCAGGCGGTGCTCCTGGTGGCCGATGTCGGCCGAGATGCGCGCGTCGCGGCTGCGCCAGTCGAGGCCGACCGCCAGCGCGTCGAGCTTGACGCTTTCGCCGTTCACCGCCGTGCCGCCGTCGCGGTGGACGGCATTCAGGCGCACGCCCACGCTGTCGTCGGGCCCGAAGCGGCGCGCGATGTCGGTCGCGGCATAGGACTGCGAGCCGCTCGCGGTGCCGAGCGTGAACTGCGTGAGCGGCTCGTTCGGCGCGCGCTTGGGCAACAGGTTGATGGTGCCGCCGATGCCGCCGCCCGTGGGCGCCGCGCCGTTGAGGAAGGCGCTCGCGCCGCGGAACACTTCCACGCGCTCGAACAGCTCGGAGGCGATGTACTGGCGCGGCAGCAGGCCGTACAGGCCGTTGTAGGCGATGTCGTCGGAATTGACGATGAAGCCGCGGATGAAATAGGACTCCTGGAAGTTGCCGAAGCCGCGCGCCACGCGCACCGAGGGGTCGTTCTGCAGCACGTCGGCCACGCTGCGGGCCTGCTGGTTCTGGATCAGCTCGTTGGTGTAGTTGTTGCTCGAGAACGGCGTTTCCATCATGTCCCGGGTGCCCAGGATGCCGGCGCGGCCGCCGCGCGCCACCTGGCCGCCGGCGTAGGGCTTGGCCAGGCCTTCGGCCGAGGCGTCGGCGCTCGCTTCGACGGTGATGGTGGCGAGCGCGGCGCCGGGAGCGCCCGGTGCGGCGGCCGGCTGGGCCGGGGCCGGCGCGGCAGTCTGCGCCGAGGCCGTCAGGGCATGGAGGACGAGCAGCGTCGCGGCGACGGTCGGGCGGAGGCTGGCGCGGAGAAGGGCGGGGGAGGCGGGCATGGACGGTTCGTATTCACGCAAATGAGAACCGTTATTGTTATCGCCCCGGGCCCTCCCACCGATACTTTCTTGCAATGTTGCGAAAATGTGTCAGAAAAAACGTTTCGTTTGCAGGGCCATCGGCCTGGCGTCAGCCAACCCGTTGCCGGCAGGCCACGGCGGCCGGTGCTTCAGTGCCCCGAGCGCTGCCCGTCCACGAACACATGCAGCTCGCCCGGCTCGAACGCCGTCCACTCCTCGTTGGTGGTCAGCGGCGCGGTCACCACCACCGCGACGCGGTCGTGGGGCGTGGTGTGCTGGGCGAAGTCGATCTCGAGGTCCTCGTCCGACAGCTGCGCGGTCACGAAGGGATGGCGCCGCTCCACGTACCAGAGGTTCGTGGAGGCATGGGCCCACAGCGCCTGGCCGTTCGAGAGCATGAAGTTGAAGGTGCCATGCCGCGCGAGCTGGGGCGCGAGTTCGCGCAAGGTGAGCGTGAGCTCCTCGACGCTGGGCACGCCCGCATGCGACTTCGCGAGCTCCTGCATCAGCCAGCAGAAGGCGTGCTCGCTGTCGGTGTTGCCCACCGGGTGGAAGTTGCCGTGCAGCCGCGGGCGGAAGTCCTTGAGGTCGCCGTTGTGCGCGAACACCCAGTAGCGGCCCCACAGCTCGCGCACGAAGGGATGGCAGTTCTGCAGGTTGACCTCGCCCTGGGTGGCCTTGCGGATGTGGGCGATGACGTTGCGGCTCTGGATCGGGTAGCGCCGGATCAGCTCGGCCACCGGCGACTCGCAGGCCGGCTGGTGGTCGACGAAATGGCGCAGGCCGCGGTCCTCGAAGAAGGCGATGCCCCAGCCGTCGGCGTGGTGGTCGGTGCGGCCACCGCGCTGCGCGAACCCCGTGAAGCTGAAGGTCACGTCGGTCGGCGTGTTGCAGTTCATCCCTAGCAATTGACACATGGGGCCATTAGACACCGCCCCCGCTTACCCGAGCGCCCGGGTTTGCTTCCGCGTCAGCGCAGGAAGCGGCCTTCCTTGGTCACGCGGACCATCTCGATGAAGCGCGAGCCGGTGTTGCTGGCGCCGGTGAAGTCGAGCTCCATGCCGGCGATGCGCAGCTCCATCGCCTTGAGCGCCGCATGCAGCCGCGCGCGCGTGAGGTCGCGGCCGGCGCGGCGCAGCGACTCGATCATCACCAGCGCGTTCACGTAGCCCTCGAAGCTCAGGTAGCCGATGTCGACCTTGGCGCGCTCGGCGAGCTGGCGGTAGTCGCGCGCCACCGGCTCGACCTCGCTCCAGGGATAGGGCACCACCTGCGAGATCGCCAGCCCGCTGGTCTTGTCGCCCACCAGCCTGGCCGTGACGTCGCCCGGCACGATCGACATGCCGTAGAACATCTGGCGCCCGCCGGCATCCCAGGCGCTCTTCATCACCTCGCCGCCGATGGCACCGCCCAGGTACATGATCACCGCCTGCGCCTTGCTGTCGGCCAGCGCCTTGCCCATGGCGGCGTTGGTCGAGCCGTCGCCCTTGACCGCCACGGCCGCCACCGGCTTGAGCTGGTGCGCCGCGAGCGCGGCCTCGACCAGCTTCGTGACCTCGGCGCCGCCCGGGTTGTCGAGGCAGGCCGAGGCGATGCGCGTCACGCCGATGGTCGTGAGGTGCTGCACCAGCGCCTGCGCCTCGCGCGCGAAGGTGGCGCGCACGAAGTAGCCCGAGCCCATGACCTTCTCGCGCGCCGAATCCGACACCGCATAGCCCGCGACCATCGGCGCGCCGCTCTGCGACAGCACCTTGGCCGCGGCCGCGGTGGTGGCCGAGCCGACGCAGCCGAAGAAGGCGAACGCGCGGTGCTCGCCGAGCAGCTTCTCGTAGTTGGCCACCGCCTTCTCGGGCGAGAGTTCGTCGTCGAGCGACACCAGCCGGATCTTGCGGCCCGAGACGCCGCCCTGCGCGTTGACGGCGTCGAAGGCCAGCCCCGCGCCGGCCATCACCACCTTGATCGGCGCGCCCAGCGGGCCGCTGAGGATGCCGGTGTGGCCGAGCACCACCTCGGTGTCAGTGACCCCGTTCTCGGCCGCGCGGGCCACGGAAAAAAGGCCAAGGCTGGCCGCGGCCGCCGAGGCGGCCATGAAGTTCCGACGATGCATGGGAGAAAACCGTCCAATCGATACAACTGATAACAATTGAAATCGATGGGCGGCCGTTTGCCCGCAGGGGTTTACCCCGGCTTGCGGGGCGCGTCGCCGGGATTCGCGCGGATGCGAAGCTGCCAGGCCGCGCAGATCGCGAGCGCGCACAGGCCGGCCAGCATCGCGAACACCTCGTCGAAGGCCGCCAGCCGCGCCGGGCTGGTCTGCGGGTTGGCGAGCGAGTCGCCGTGCGCCGCCAGCCGCCACTCGAGCACGATCGCGCACAGGCTCACGCCGGCCGCGCCGCCGAGCATGCGCACGAAGTTGATGGCGCTCGCGCCCTGCGGGATCAGCGGCTTGGCCAGCGGCCGCATCGAGCCCAGGTTCAGCGAGGGCAGGATGAAGCCCAGCCCGATGCGCCCGACGATCGCGAACGCCACCAGCAGCCACAGCGCGCTGTCGGCGCGCAGCAGCATCATCAGCGCGAACGAGGCCGCCAGCAGCGCCAGCCCGATGCTCACCAGCGCCCAGGTCGGCTGCCGGTCGGCCAGCCGGCCCACGCCCGCGATGGTGGCCGCCAGCACGAAGCCCGCCGGCAGCAGGATCGTGCCCACGTGCGAGGCCGACAGGTGCAGCCCGACCTGCATGTAGACCGGCAGCAGGTAGGTGGAGCCGAACAGCGCGGTGCCGTAGATGAAGGCGACCACGCTGCCCATCGCGAACTGGCGGTAGCCGAACAGCGCGAGGTTCATCAGCGGCGTGCCGCCCGCGGCCGCCAGCCGCCGCTGCCACCAGATGAAGAGCCCGAACGAGAGCAGCGCGGCGCCCAGCAGCGCGGCCGCCTCGAGCGGCGAATCGCCGCGCAGCGCCACCAGGCCGTTGAGCAGGCACAGCGTGCCCACGGTGCCGAGCGCGAGGCCGCGCACGTCGAGCCCGCCGCTGCGTGCCGCGACCGCGCCGCCGGGCGCGGTGGTCGGCACGAACTTGTAGGCCAGCCACAGCGAAGCGAGGCAGAACGGCACCACCATGTAGAAGATCGAGCGCCAGCCGAACAGGTCGACCAGCACGCCGCCGATGCTCGGGCCGATGGCCGGCGCCAGCACCACGCCCATGCCGAAGATGCCGCTCGCGCGGCCCTGCTCGTGGGGCTCGAAGGCGCGCAGGATGATGATCGCGGGGATCGGCTGCACGACGCCCGCGGCCAGGCCCTCGGCCACGCGCGCCAGCAGCACCAGCGAAAAATCGTTGGCCATGCCGCCCGCGATGCCGCCGGCCAGCAGCAGCAGCATCGTGCCGACGTAGGTGCGCCGATAGCCGTAGCGCCCCAGCAGCCAGGGCGTGGTGAGCATCGACACCGTCATCGCCACCATGAAGCCCGAGCTCACCCACTGGGCGCGCTCCTGGCCCAGCGAGAAGTGGTGGCTCATGCCGGGGATCGCCACGTTGACGATGGTCGAGGACATGATCGAGGCCATCGTGCCCACCATCACCGACAGCAGCAGGTACCAGCGGTAGCGTTCGCCATAGCGCGCGCGCAGCGGGCCCATGGCGGGGGGCGGGGCCGGCGGGGCGGCTTCGGGCGTCTCTTGGTGGGTCATCGGCGGTGGGGGAACGTCGGGCGTGAAGGTCGGCGATGCCGGGCCCGTCGTCCTACAAGCATATCGGGCTTTGCGCGGCGGCCCGCGCAAGGGCCGGCTCCACAATGCCCGGGCTGTCCCGCATCCGACCCGCCGCCGATACAACGCAAAGACGACCATGGACCTCTCTACGCCCGCGACGAACGACGACATCCCATCCGAGCCCGCCGAGGGCGCGACCACCCTGGCCGCCGAGCTCGCCGCGCCCACCGTCACGCGCGCCTACCGCTGCCAGTGCGGGCGGCCCGTGTTCCTGCGCAACAGCGAGTGCCTGGCCTGCCACACGCCGCTGGGCTACGTGGAGGACAGCCTCGGCGTGGTGCCGCTCGCGCCCGCCGCGGCCGAGGACGCGAACGGCAACGCCGTCGCCGAGCCCGACAGCTTCACCATCTTCGGCGACCCGCAGGGTCCGACCTACCGGCGTTGCGCCAACCTGATGACGCCCGCGGCCTGCAACTGGATGGTGCCGGTGGCACGTCCCGGCCAGACGCTCGCGCCCGACACGCACGGTCTCGCGCCCGGCTACTGCCTGGCCTGCAGCGTCACGCGCACCATTCCCGATCTCTCGGTGGCCGGCAACGACGAACTCTGGCGCAAGCTCGAGCAGGCCAAGCGGCGCCTGATCTCGCAGCTGCTCGCGCTGCGGCTGCCCGTGGTGAGCCGCCATGCCGACCCGGTGCACGGCCTGGCCTTCGACTTCCTGAGCAACGTGCCGGGCGGCCCGCACGTGATGACCGGCCACGACACCGGCATCATCACCCTCAATGCCGAGGAGGCCGAGGACGCGGTGCGCGAGCGCATCCGCACCGAGATGCGCGAGCCCTATCGCACGCTGGTGGGCCACTTCCGCCACGAGATCGGCCATTACTACTGGGACCTGCTGGTGCTGCCCTCGGCCTGGCTCGAGGACTTCCGCACGCTGTTCGGCGACGAGCGCGCCGACTACGGCGCCGCGCTGCAGCGGCACTACGACCAGGGCCCGCCGCCCGACTGGGCGCAGCGCCTCGTGAGCAGCTACGCCAGCATGCATCCGTGGGAGGATTGGGCCGAGACCTGGGCCCACTACCTGCACATGGCCGACTCGGCCGACACCGCGATGAGCTTCGGCGTCGATGCCACCAACGTCGAGCTCACGAGCGACCTGTTCACGCCCGAGGACCTGTGGCGGCCCGAGCATCCCGAGGCCGCGAAATTCCTCGACTTCATCAACAGCTGGGTGCGGCTGACCAACGTGCTCAACGAGCTCTCGCGCAGCATGGGCCAGCCCGACTTCTATCCCTTCGTGCTGCCGCGCACCGCCGTCGGCAAGCTGCAGTTCATCCACTGCGTGGTGACCGAGCTGCGCGGCGATGGCGGGCCTTCGCTGGTGACGGCGCAGGACGTGGAGGCGGCGGCCGAGGCCGTGGCGCAAGCGCAGGAGCAGGGACAGGGACAGGGACAGGGACAGGAGCAGGCGGCCGAGGTCGAGGCCCAGCCCGCGGTTCAGTCGCCCTGAGCGCCCGCCGCGCAGCGCGCGCAGAGGCAGGCCTGGCCGCGCAGCGCCTCGGGCAGGCGCTCGAGCGGTGCCCGCGAGAAATCCACCGCCATGCACCAGCACGGCGGCTGCGGCTGGCCGGTCTCGCGCTCGATCTCCATCGCGCAGCGGTTCGCCTCGCCGCACAGCGGGCAGCGCGTGGCGTCGAGCGCCTGCACCATGTTCGCCATCACGCGAGTTCGAACGGCGGCAGCTTCTTCGGCACCGCCACGTTGCCGAGCGTGGCGTAGACCGGCAGGCCGCCACGGTAGGCCGGGTAGTCCTCGCCCTCGATCAGCGGCAGCAGGTAGCGCCTGCATTTCTCGGTGATGCCGTAGCCGTCGTCGGAGATGAAGTCGCGCGGCATCGGCTTCTCGACATTGGCCACCGAGGCCAGCGGCGCGCTGCCGATGGCGTAGGCATAGGGCACATCGCTGGTGCGCTCGATCGTCGGCATCACCGCGTTGTGGCCCTCGAGCGCGAGCTCGACCGCGCGTTGCCCGAGTTCGTAGGCCTGGCGCACGTCGGTGGCCGAGGCGATGTGGCGCGCCGCGCGCTGCAGGTAGTCGGCCACCGCCCAGTGGAACTTGTGGCCCAGCGCGTCCTTCACCATCTGCGCCACCACGGGCGCCGCGCCGCCGAGCTGCGCATGGCCGAAGGCGTCGCGCGTGCCCTGCTCGGCGAGGAAGGTGCCGTCGGGATGGTGGCAGCCCTCGGACACCACCACCGAGCAGTAGCCGTGCCGCTTCACCAGTTCGTCGACACGCACGAGGAAGCGTGTCTTGTCGAACTCGATCTCGGGGAACAGCACCACCACCGGAATGCCCTGGTCGGCCACGAGCCCGCCGGCCGCCGCGATCCAGCCCGCGTGCCGGCCCATGACCTCGAGCACGAACACCTTGGTCGAGGTGGCGGCCATCGAGCGCACGTCGAACGAGGCCTCGAGCGTGGACACGGCCACGTACTTCGCGACCGAGCCGAAGCCCGGGCAGCAGTCGGTCAGCGGCAGGTCGTTGTCGATGGTCTTGGGCACGTGGATGGCCTGCAGCGCATAGCCCATCGACTGCGAGAGCTGGCTCACCTTGAAGCAGGTGTCGGCCGAATCGCCGCCGCCGTTGTAGAAGAAGTAGCCGATGCCGTGCGCCCGGAAGACCTCGATCAGCCGCTCGTACTCGCGCCGGTTCTTCTCGAGCGACTTGAGCTTGTAGCGGCAGGAGCCGAAGGCGCCCGCGGGCGTGCTGCGCAGCGCGGCGATGGCCTCGGCCGGTTCGGCGCCGGTGTCGATCAGGTCCTCGGTCAGCGCGCCGATGATGCCGTTGCGCCCGGCATAGACCCGGCCGATGCGTTCGGGATGCCGGCGCGCCGTCTCGATCACGCCGCAGGCCGAGGCATTGATGACCGAGGTGACGCCGCCCGACTGGGCGTAGAAGGCGTTGGTGGGATTCGTGGGCATGCGGGGGCTCCTTCGCGCGGGGAAGGCCATTCTGGCCCAGTGCGCGGCCGCGCTCAAACGGGCCCGGGGCCCGTCACGCCGCGGATTCGGCCGGATGGAACCAGACGTTGCGGATGCACCCGTCGATCACTTCGTAGACCGCCACGATCTCGACGGCATTCGCCGCCAGGCCCGTGATGCGTTCGTGGTCGATCACCTTGTTGCCGACCACCATGCGCTGCACCACCTCGGCATGCAGCTCGGGCAGCACGAAGCGGTGGTCGCGGTAGTAGGCCCGCAGCGCCTCGCGGCCGACCAGCACGGGCTCGGGCGCGGGCGGGCGGAAGGTGCGCACGTCCTCGGCGTATTCGGCGACGAAGGCGTCGAGGTCCCTGGCGTTGTAGGCGAGCAGTTGCCGTTGCACGGCGTCTTCGGGTTTCATCGGCGTGTTCCTCCCTCGAGTCGCGCCCGGACGCGAGCGCCCGCGCAGTCTAGCGGCCGGGAAACTCCGGCGCGCGCTTCTGCAGGAACGCGCTCACGCCTTCGCGGAAAGTCGGCCGCTCGATCAGCTCGCGCTGCCGCTCGCTCTCGTAGTGCAACTGCTCGGGCAGCGTGTGGCGCTCGGCCGCCGCGAAGGCCGCGCGCGCCTCGGTCACCGCGTACGCGGGCAGGCGCGCGAGGCGCTGCGCGGTCTCGCGCGCTTCCGCCATCAGGTTCTCGTCGTCCACGCAGCCCCAGATCAGGCCCCACTGCACCGCGCGCCCGGCGCCGAGCCGCTCGTCGAGCAGCGCCATGCCCATCGCGCGCGCCCGGCCCGCGCGGTGCGGAATGGCCCAGGTGCAGCCCAGGTCCGGCACGATGCCGAGCTTGGGCAGGAAGGGCAGGTAGAAGTAGGCGCTGCGCGCGGCGAGCGTGATGTCGGCCGCGAGCGCGAGGCCGACGCCGGCACCGGCGGCCGCGCCGTTGACGGCGGCCACCACGGGGATCGGCATCGACTGCAGCGTCTCGATCAGCGGGTTGCTCAGCGACTGCATCCATTCGGCGGTCTGGTCGCCGAGCGTCTTGCCGTCCTCGGGCGGCCTCATCGCGCTGAGGTCGGCGCCGACGCAGAAGGCCTTGCCCGCGCCCGTGAGGATCAGGGCGCGCACCGCGCGGTCGTCGCGGATGCGCTCGAGGTGGGCGCGCAGTTCCTGCTGCAGCTCGATCGCCAGCGGGTTGAGCTTGGCCGGCAGGTTGAGCGTGAGCGTGGCGATGCCCTCGTCGAGCGCGTAGAGCACGAAGGGCTGCGCGCCCGGGTCCTGTGGTGGCTGCTGCGTCATCGGAATCTCTCCAGGTGTTCGTCGGCTCGGATGTTCTGAGGGAATGGATGACCGTGCACCGCCCCAAAGAAAGAGCCGCCCGTTGGCGGGGCGGCTCTGGAGGGCAGGGGCCGATTCCCTGGCATCGATGGTTCGATGCCCGGGCGCCCGGGGTCAAGCCGGGGACAACCCGTGGGGCAGCAGTCGCCAAGGCGACCGCCGGCGCGCGGGCACCGGCAGCGGGATCGCTGCAGGCTGCGCGTCCGACACGGTGATGCGCGCGGGCTCGAGCGCCGACACCAGCATGCGGCGGTGCCCAGTGCCCTCGAAGCGCTCGCCGGGCTCGAGCACGATGTCGCGCGGATCGCGGTCCAGGGTGACCCAGACCGAGCCGCTGCGGCATTCGATGCCCACGCCGGCGCCATCGGCCACGGCGAAGACCGCGCGCGCCGGCAGGCTGAGCTGGAAGCAGGAAGGGAAGGGGGTGCTCATGGCAAGCTCCATTGCATTCGTCATGCGAATGAATATATTGAGCGCCAGGTCCTTTACAAACGGTCTTTTGGAACTCATTGCATGCGTATCGAGAATGCAAAGCCGGCCTCGGCGGCCCTGCCCCAGAGCGCGGTCGATCTGCCGCCGCTGGAACTCCTGCGCAGCTTCGAGGCCGCCGCGCGCCGGCTCAGCTTCACGCTGGCCGCGACCGAGCTGCACCTCACGCAGTCGGCCGTGAGCCGGCAGATCCAGCAGCTCGAGGCCAGCCTGGGCGTGCTGCTGTTCGAGCGCCGCCACCGCGCGCTGGTGCTCACCGAGGCCGGCGGCGTGATGCAGCGCGCCGTCACCGACAGCATGGAGCGGCTGCGCGACGCCACCGCGCGCGTGCGCGCCGGCTCGGCGCCGCGCCAGGTCGCGATCACCACCACGCCGGGCTTCGCCTCGCTGTGGCTGATCCCGCGGCTCGCGCGCTTCACCGGCAGCCATCCGCAGGTCGACGTGCGCGTGTCGGCCACGCTCGAGGTGCTCGACCTCGAGCGCAGCCGCGTCGACGTGGCGGTGCGGCTGATGCCGGTCTCGCGCGGCAAGGGGCCGGCGCTGTTCGAGGAGAGCGTGGTGCCGCTGTGCTCGCCCGCGCTCGCCAAGTCGCTGCGCAAGCCGGCCGATCTCGCGAACCTCACCCTGCTCACGGTCGAGTACCCCGACCACAGCGAGGCGCCCACCATCGACTGGGAGCCCTGGCTCAAGGTGATGGGCCTGCACGACCTGCGCATGAAGAGCACGCTGCGCTTCACGCAGTACGCCGACGCGGTGGGCGCGGCGGTGGCGGGGCAGGGCGTGGTGATCGGGCGCCTGCCGCTGCTGCGCGAGCTGATGCGCGAGGGCCGGCTGGTGGCGCCGCTGGGCGAGGGCGCGGCCTCGCAGCGCGGCTACTTCGTCGAGACCTCGCGGCGCGCCGCGGGCAACCGCGACGCGCTCGAGTTCGCGCAGTGGCTGCGCGAGGAAGCCGAAGAGGCCGAAGCAGCGCAGCGCGCCTGAGCACGCCGCGCCGGCGGGCGATCAGCCCGGCAGCAGCACCTTGTTCACGACGTGGATCACGCCGTTCGACTGGTAGACGTCGGCGATCGTCACCATCGCGGTGCCGCCCTTCGCATCGGTCACGAGCACGTTGCTGCCGCTCATCATCGCGGTCAGCGTGCCGCCGCTCGCGGTCTTCAGCACGGCCTTGCCGCCGCCGGCCTTGATCGCGTTCATCAGCGCGGCGCTGTCCATGCGGCCGGGCACCACGTGGTAGGTCAGCACCGTCGTCAGCGTGCCCTTGTTCTCGGGCTTGAGCAGCGTGTCGACCGTGCCGGGCGGCAGCGCGGCGAAGGCCGCGTTGGTGGGCGCGAACACGGTGAACGGGCCGGGGCTCTTGAGCGTGTCGACCAGGCCCGCGGCCTTCACCGCGGCGACCAGCGTCGTGTGGTCCTTCGAATTCACGGCGTTGTCGACGATGTCCTTCGTCGGATACATCGGCGCGCCGCCGACCATGGGCGTGTTCATGTTGCTGCTGCCACCCATGCCCATGCCGCCGCCCGCGCAAGCGCCGAGCAGGACCGAGACGCCGAGTGCGATGACGAGTTTCTTCATGAAGGTCTCCTTGAGGGATGCGCCATGCGCGCATCGCCGTGTGTCTGTGGAACCGCCAACAGCGCGGAGGCGCGATGCGCTTGAAACCAATACGGGGCGCATGCGCGGCTGGATTCGCGCGGCGGTTTTTTTCTTCGATGACGGTGAATCGGACACGTCGCCTTCACGCCACAGCGTTGCACAACGGTCTTGCGCGTCGTGCGCGGCCTCGCCAGAATCCGGCCTTCATTTTTCAGCGACAGTTTTTCCTTCACGCGCGCACGGCGACGATCGACCTCCCGGGCGCACCACCAATTCAATGAACCGTCCTCTGAACTCCTGACCGCACACCGACCGCCCCGGCCGGATGTGCATCCACGCATCCCGCCGCGGCCGTATCGACAAGGGCCCCGCGCGCAAACATTCGCCGGGGCCTTTTTGCTTTTGATCCGGAGTGTGTGCACATGAGTGCTCAGCGAAAGGCCCGCGACGACGAGAAGCGTTTGGGCCGGTTCTATTTCTCGGTGCCGGGCGAAGCCCCGCGCAATCCCGTCGTGGCCGCGATGGCACGCCGCGCATCCAGCCAGGGCGCGGGCCGCCACCTGCGCACGCATCGCGCCGAGCGGCGCGCGCAGAAGGTCGCGCTGCAGAAGGCGGCGCGCGGACTGAAGGAGGACTGACCATGCGCGAAGACATGGACAAGGTGATCGTCGAACGCCCGCGCGGCGGCTGGCGCGTGCAGGGCGACGGCCGCCCGTGGCGCAACAGCCGCGAGCGCGGCTCGCACCTGGGCATGCGGCGCGGCTACCAGCACCCCAAGTGGCTCAGCGAGAACCTGCAGCCGCTCAAGCGCTGGCTGCACAAGCAGGTGCATCGGCCCTGGGACAAGGTGTGGAGCGAGCTCTGCGAAGGCATCGACCGGCGTAACACGGTGCAGGCGCACATCTTCGTGCACATCGACCAGTTCGTCGAACGCCAGGCCGAGCTGCGCGCGGGCGAGGTGTGGGTGCCGGGCCGCGTGTGGCAACGGTCGCTGGTGCCGCTGCGCGAGTCGGCGTCGGTGGAACTGTTCGTGCATCCCGCCACGGGCATCCTGCTGCCCAACCGCCACCTGCAGCGCGCGAAGCGGCAGCGCAAGGCCGAGTGGGCCGAGCGCTACGGCAGCAGCGACACGGTGCGGCCCTATGCGCCCTATCACGTCATCGATGCCGTCACGCAGTGGCATCGCGTCGATGGCGCCTGGTGGGAGGTGCGGCTCGCGCGCGTGCCCGAGGCGCGCGGCGGCGAGTCCGAGCCGCGGCACTACGACGTGCTGCGCCGCTGCTTCGTCACGCGCAAGAGCTGCGAGACCCCGGCCTTCGGCAGCGCCGATGCGCGGGCGATGTACGGTCGGCCGCACGTGTACGCGCAAGACATGCGCCGGCTGGGCCGCGTGGAGGTGCGCTCGCGGCTCGGCTGAGTCTCAGCCTCAACCTCAACGTTGAGCCGCGACCGCGCGCGGCAGCAGCAGGAAGGCCGTGGTACCCGCGGCCAGCATCAGCGCGATGGTGAGGAACACCGCGCGGAACGGCTCGACGCCGTTCGTGGCCGCCCACGAGGCGGCCACGCCGGTGGTCCACTGCATCAGCGAGACGCCGAGGAACATCGCCATGTTGAGCAGCGACAGCGCGCGCCCGGTCATCGCGGCCGGATAGGCGGCGCGCGTGTACGAGTACTGCAGCACCGAGTAGCCCGAGAGCAGGCCATAGAGAATCGGCAGGCCGATGTCGACCGCGAGCGACTGCGTGAACGCCATCACGCCGAACATGATCGCGGCCGCCGAGGCGCAGCCCATGAGCCAGCGCCCGCGCCGCGCGCCGCCGGGATCGAGGCGGCCGAACAGGGCCGGGCTGATCATCCCCGCGACGGTCATCACCAGCGCGACGTTGCCGCTGCTCACGAGCGAGAGCCCGTGGCGGTCGTGCAGCACCGGGCCGAGCCACAGGCCGCGCAGGGTGATGAAGGCCGCGTACGAAACGCAGGCGAAGCACAGCAGGCCCAGCGTGTGCGGCATCGCGAACAGCGGCAGCAGTTCGCGCACCGCCTGGCCCAGCGTCTGGCGCTGCGTGGCCTGCGCATGCGGCGGCTCGTGCACGCGCCAGAACACGAAGCCCCACGACAGCACCGCGAAGCCCGCGAGGCAGGCATAGCCCGCGCGCCAGCTCGCGGCCTCGATCAAGAGCGCCAGCGGCGTGCCGGTGAACAGGATGCCCAGGCCCGCGAGGCTCATGACCAGGCCCGACATGGCGGTGAAGCGCGCGGCCTCGAAGTGGCGCGCGATGAACACGGTGCAGGCCAGGAAGGCCGGCGCGCAGCCGACGCCGATCATCGCCTGGCCGAGCAGCAGCCCGTGGAAGCTCTGCGCCAGCGCGCACAGCACCGCGCCCGCGATCGCGAGCGGAAAGGCCGTGAGCACCGTGCGGCGCACGCCGTACATGTCGATAGCCACGCCCATCGCGAGCTGCGTGGCACCGAACATGAAGTGGAAGGTGCCGGCCCACAGGCCGAGCGCCTGCGCCGTGAGGCCGAAGTGCTGCGAGAGCGGCGTGGCCATCATCGCGCCGACGGTGCGGAAGGCCTGGCTCAGCGCGAAGGCCGAGGCCAGCACGATCAGCATCGAGGTGGCCGAGCGTGCGCGGGCCGGGGAGAACGTCATGGGACAGCAGGAAACGGAGAGCGGCACGCATCCTAACCAGCCATGAAAAACGGCGCCCGAAGGCGCCGCGGTTCGCGAGTCGTTCGCTCGGCGATCAGGCTTCGCCCTTGACCTTCAGGCGCCAGGCGTGCAGCAGCGGCTCGGTGTAGCCGCTGGGCTGCTCGATGCCCTTGAACACCAGGTCCTGTGCGGCCTTGTAGGCGGCCGAGGTGTCGAAGTGGCCGGCCATCGGCTGGTACAGCGGATCGCCCGCGTTCTGCCCGTCGACCACCTTCGCCATGCGCTGGAAGGTCTCGTCGACCTGCGCCTTCGTGACCACGCCGTGCAGCAGCCAGTTGGCGATGTGCTGGCTCGAGATGCGCAGCGTGGCGCGGTCTTCCATCAGGCCCACGTCGTGGATGTCGGGCACCTTCGAGCAGCCCACGCCCTGGTCGATCCAGCGCACCACGTAGCCGAGGATGCCCTGCACGTTGTTGTCGATCTCCTGCTGCTTCTCGGCCTCGGTCCACTTGGCTTCGGCGGCGATCGGTACCTGCAGCAGCGCGTTCAGGATGTTGTCGCGCTCGGCATCGGCGTCGATCTTCTCGAGCTCCTGCTGCACCGCGGTCACGCTGACCTGGTGGTAGTGCAGCGCATGCAGCGTGGCGGCGGTGGGCGAGGGCACCCAGGCGGTGTTGGCGCCGGCCTTCGGGTGGCCGATCTTCTGCTCGAGCATGGCGGCCATCAGGTCGGGCATGGCCCACATGCCCTTGCCGATCTGCGCCTTGCCGCGCAGGCCGCACGACAGGCCGACCAGCACGTTGTTCTTCTCGTAGGCGCCGATCCAGGCGCTGGCCTTCATGTCGCCCTTGCGGATCATCGGGCCGCCCTGCATGGCGGTGTGCATCTCGTCGCCGGTGCGGTCGAGGAAGCCGGTGTTGATGAAGGCCACGCGCGCGGCGGCCTCGGCGATGCAGGCCTTGAGGTTCACGCTGGTGCGGCGCTCCTCGTCCATGATGCCGAGCTTCACGGTGTTGGCCGGCAGGCCCAGCAGCTGCTCGACGCGGCCGAACAGCTCGCTCGCGAAGGCCACTTCGGCCGGGCCGTGCATCTTGGGCTTGACGATGTAGATGCTGCCGGTGCGCGAGTTGCCCTTGCGCTTCAGGTCGATCATCGCGATGGTGGTGGTCACCACGGCATCGAGGATGCCTTCAGGGATTTCCTTGCCGCCGTCGTACAGCACGGCCGGGTTGGTCATCAGGTGGCCCACGTTGCGCAGGAACATCAGCGAGCGGCCGTGCAGCTTGATCGGCTGGCCGTTGGCACCGGTGTATTCGCGGTCGGGGTTGAGGCCGCGCGTGAAGGTCTTGCCGCCCTTGGCGACTTCTTCCGTCAGCGTGCCCTGCACGATGCCGAGCCAGTTCGAGTAGGCGACCACCTTGTCGGCGGCATCGACCACGGCCACCGAGTCCTCGAGGTCGAGGATGGTCGACAGCGCGGCCTCGAGCACCAGGTCGCTGACGCCGGCGGCGTCGCTCTTGCCGATCGGCGTGGAGCGGTCGATGCGGATGTCGAGGTGGATGCCGTTGTGCTTGAGCAGCACCGACGACGGGGCCGAGGCATCGCCCTGGTAGCCGATGAACTGCGCGGGATCGGCCAGCGCGGTGCTGCTGCTCTGCAGCGCGACGACCAGCTGGCCGTCCTTCACGCTGTAGCCGGTGGCGTTCTTGTGCGAGCCGTTGACCAGCGGCGCGGCCTGGTCGAGCACGTTGCGCGCGAACTCGATGACCTTGGCGCCGCGCACGGGGTTGTAGCCCTTGCCCTTCTCGGCGCCGCCGGTCTCGGGGATGGCATCGGTGCCGTACAGCGCGTCGTACAGCGAGCCCCAGCGCGCGTTGGCGGCGTTGAGCGCATAGCGTGCGTTGAGGATCGGCACCACCAGCTGCGGGCCGGCCTGCTGCGCCAGTTCGGCGTCGACGTTGGCGGTGGTCGCCTTCGTGCCCTTGGGCTGCGGCAGCAGGTAGCCGATCTTCTCGAGGAAGGCGCGGTAGGCCGGCATGTCGGCGATCGGGCCGGGGTTCTTCTTGTGCCAGGCGTCGAGTTCGCTCTGCAGGCGGTCGCGTTCGGCAAGCAGCGCCACGTTCCTGGGCGCGAGGTCGGTGACGATGGCGTCGAAACCCTTCCAGAAGGTCTCGCTGGCCACGCCGCTGGCGGGCAGCACCTTCTCCTCGACGAAGCGGTGGAGTTCGGTCGCGACCTGGAGTCCGTGGGCGGTGGTGCGGGCGGTCATGTTTTCTCCTCGGGGACGAAATGCGATGCGGGGGATGTATTCGGGTTCGGGGCGCGCGCATGCGCGATCCATAAGCTCCACTTTATTGCATACCGTAGTGAAGAGTAATAGCTCAAAGCGGGATTAATCGATGACAAAAATGAATGTAATAGCAGCCGCTCACCGTCATTGCGTTCACCCGCGGCCTGCAATGCGTTCACCCGCCCGCGCCTGCGGGAAGGGTAGGCCCCGATGGCCGCGCCGGGCCGGCCGGATAAATTTAACTTCTTAAATAAATCCGCCTTTCCGCACCGACGACATGACCGCCCCGAAGATCCTCCTGGCCTCCAACGAAAACCCGCTCGGCATGCCCGAGTCGGCGCGCCGCGCGGCCGCCGACGCGCTCGCGGGCGCCGGCACCTACCCCGACAGCAACGGCAGCGCGCTCAAGCAGGCGCTGGCCGCGCGCCTGGACGTGCCGCCCGAATGGCTGGTGCTGGGCAGCGGCTCGAGCGAGATCCTCGAGCTGGCCGCGCAGGTCAGCCTGAAGCCGGGCGAGAGCGTGGTCTATTCGCAGTACGGCTTCGTGGTCTACGCCCAGGCCACGGCGCATGCCCATGCGCGCGCCGTCGTGGTGCCGGCGCGCGACTTCGGCCACGACCTCGACGCGATGCGCGCGGCGATCGGCGAGGACACGCAGCTGGTCTTCGTCGCCAACCCCAACAACCCCACCGGCAGCTTCATCGAGGCCGCGCCGCTCGAGGCCTTCCTGCAGTCGGTGCCGGCGCACGTGACGGTGCTGCTCGACGAGGCCTACACCGAGTACCTCGCGCCCGCGCAGCGCTACGACAGCATCGGCTGGGTGCGGCGGCTGCCGAACCTGATCGTGGCGCGCACCTTCTCCAAGGCCTTCGGCCTCGCGGGCCTGCGCATCGGCTACGGCGTGGCGCAGCCCGCGCTGGCCGCGCGCATGAACGCGCAGCGCCCGCGCTTCAACGTCACGACGCCGGCGCTGGCCGCGGCCACGGCCGCGCTGGGCGATGCGGACTTCCTCGCGCGCAGCTACGAACTCAACACCGCCGGCCGCGCGCAGCTCGCCGCGGGCTTCGACGAGCTCGGCCTCGCGCACCTGCCCTCGTCGGGCAACTTCCTGGCGGTGAAGGTGGGCGACAGCGCCGCGGTGCATGCGCGCTTGCTGGCCGCGGGCATCGAGGTCTCGCTGCTGGGCAACTACGGCCTGGGCGAATGGCTGCGCATCTCGGTCGGCCTGCCCGAGCAGAACCGCGCGCTGCTGGCCGCCTTGCGCTGAAGAACGAAGAGATCCAGGGACGACGACACGACAACAACGCGACAGACCATCCACCCCCGAGGAGACAGACCCCATGAAACGCCGTCAGTTCGCAGCGCAGGCCGCTGCATTCGCCGCCGCCGTCGCCATCGCGCCGCGGTCCTTCGCGCAGGAGCGCACCCTGCGCATCCTGGTGGGCTTCCCGCCCGGCGGCTCGGCCGACGTGGTCGCGCGCCTGCTGGCCGACAAGATGCGCGTGACGCTCAACCAGAACGTCATCATCGACAACAAGCCCGGCGCCGCCGGCCGGCTCGCGCTCGGCGAGGTCAAGCGCGCGGCGCCCGACGGCAACACGCTGGTGTTCTCGCCGAGCGGCGCGCTGGTGATCCATCCGTGGCTCTACCCGAACCTCGGCTACGACCCGGTCAAGGACTTCACGCCGGTCGCGCTCGCGGGCACCTTCGACTTCGCGGTCACGGCCGGCCCCGGCGCGCCGGCCGGCGACCTGAAGGCGGTGCTGGCCTGGATGAAGGCCAACCCCACCAAGGCCAACTACGCGACCTCGGGCGCGGGCACGGTGCCGCACTTCGCGGGCCAGCTGCTGGCGCAGGCCTCGGGCGTGCCGATGACGCACGTGGCCTACCGCGGCGGCGCGCCGGCCGCGCAGGACCTGATCGGCGGCCAGGTGCCGCTGATGGTCGACACCGCCTCGGAGACCATCGAACACCACCGCGCGGGCAAGGTGCGCATCCTCGCGATGACCGGCGCGCAGCGCAACCGCTCGCTGCCCGAGGTGCCCACGCTCAAGGAGGCCGGCATCGACGTCACGGCCAATGCATTCTTCGGCCTCTACGGCCCGGCCGGCCTGCCGGCCGAGACGGTGCAGCGCCTCGACCGCGCCGTGGCCGAGGCGCTGCGCGCGCCCGACGTGCAGGAGCGCATCTACGCGCTGGGCCTGGTGCCCACGCACGCCGGCCCGGCCGAACTCGCGGCCACGCAGGCGGCGCACCTGAAGATGTGGGAGCTGCCGATCAAGAACTCGGGCTTCAAGGCCGAGGGCTGAAGCCGAACAGCCGAACGCAGAAGGAAGACAAAAACTACGCAGAAGTCGCAGAAGGAAAACCATTTTTTGGCTGTTTCTTCCGCGACTTCTGCGAAACCTTCGCGACTTCTGCGTTCGGCTGTCCGAGCCCGTTCCCCTACACCAGCCCCGTCAGTTCGCGTGCCGCTGAACGCACCGCCTCGGCATGGCGCGCGTCGTAGCGATGCGCGGGCATGGTCAAGGTGACCGCCGCGGCCAGGCGGCCGTCGCCATGGAACACCGGCGCCGAGATGCCCGCGAGCTCGGCGCTGCGGTCGCCCACCAGCGCGCAGAAGCCCTGCGCGCGGATCTCCTCGTAGCGCCGGCGCTCGGCCGCGGCGCGCGGCAGCTCGGCCTCGGGCCCCCAGGCGATCAGCACGCGCGCGCCCGCGCCGCGGTCGTTGGGCAGCAGGTCGCCGGCGCGCACGTGGTCGCGCACCACCTGCGGCGAATCGACACGGAACTGGCACAGCCGCACCCAGCTTGCGCCCTGCGGCTGCCGCACGTGATAGGCCGCGCTCTCGCCGGTGGCCGCGACCAGCGCGCGCAGCACCGGCAGCACGATGCGGTCGAGCGACTGCGCGGCCGCGTACAGCCCGTGCAGCCGCGCGATCTCCGAACCGAGCGCATAGCGGCCGTCGTCCTGGCGGCGGATCAGCCGTGCGTGCTCGAGCGAGGCGAGCAGGCGCAGCACCGTGCTCTTGTAGAGCTGCGTGCGCTCGGCGAACTGCGCGAGCGACAGCGCCTCGTCGCCGGGGCGGAAGGCACCGAGCAGGCTCAAGGCGCGGTCGACCGCGGCCGCGCCTCCGGGCGCGGCATCGCGGTCGGACATCGATTCGGTCTGGGCTTTGCGGGGCATGGGCAGGGTGCGTGGCTTGACAGCGATGCCGGGGCCGGCGTCTAATTCTGTTCTGCAAAATATAGTTCTGTCAGATAGAACTGTCAAATTTCCGATGACAACTCCCGATGTGCTCATCAGCGAGGTCGGTCCGCGCGACGGCCTGCAATCGGTCGCGGCCACCATGCCGACGGACCACAAACTGCGCTGGATCGACGCGCTGCACGCCGCCGGCGTGCGCGAGATCGAGGTCGCCTCCTTCGTGCCCGCGAAGCTGCTGCCCCAGATGGCCGACGCGGCCGAGGTGGTGCGCCATGCGATCACCTTGCCCGGCCTCACCGTGATGGCGCTGGTGCCCAACCGCAAGGGCGCGCAGGCCGCGCTCGAGGCCGGCGTGCACAAGCTCACCATGCCGGTGTCGGCCAGCGTGGCGCATTCGCTGGCCAACGTGCGCAAGACGCCGACCGAGATGGTCGAGGAGGTGCGCGCCATCGCCGAGCTGCGCCGCGCGATCGCGCCGCAGGTGAAGCTCGAGGCCGGCATCTCCACCGCCTTCGGCTGCACCCTGCAGGGCCTGGTGCCCGAGGACGACGTGATCCGGCTCGCCGCCCAGTGCATCGAGGCCGGCGCCGACGAGTCGGGCCTGTCGGACACCGTGGGCTATGCCAATCCCGCGCAGGTGCGCCGCCTGTTCAAGCGCCTGCGCGCCGAACTCGGCGCCCACGCCGGCGCGGCCCACATGCACAACACGCGCGGCCTCGGCATCGCCAACTGCCTCGCGGCCTGGGACGAGGGCGTGCGCACCTTCGACGCCTCGCTCGGCGGCCTCGGCGGCTGCCCCTACGCACCCGGCGCCTCGGGCAACGCGGTCACCGAGGACCTGGTCTTCATGTTCGAGGCCATGGGCGTGCGCACCGGCATCGACATCGAGAAACTCATCGCGGCGCGCGCGCCGCTCATGGCCGGCCTGCCCGGCGAACCGGTCTACGGTATGACGCCCGAGGCCGGCCTGCCCAAGGGCTTCGCCCAGGAGAACACCGCCCATGGCTGACACCAATCCGCTGCCCTACGCCGGCGTGCGCGTGGTCGAGTTCACCCACATGGTGATGGGCCCGACCTGCGGTCTGATCCTGGCCGACCTCGGCGCCGAGGTCATCAAGGTCGAGCCGGTCGAGGGCGACAACACGCGCCGCCTGCTCGGCTCGGGCGCGGGCTTCTTCCCGACCTTCAACCGCAACAAGAAGAGCATCGCGCTCGACCTCAAGCAGCCCGAGGGCATCGAGGCCGCGCTGCGGCTGATCGCCACGGCCGACATCGTGAGCGAGAACTTCAAGCCCGGCACGATGAAGAAGCTGGGCCTCGACTACGACACGCTCAAGACCCTGCACCCGGGCCTGATCTACGTGAGCCACAAGGGCTTCCTGCCCGGTCCCTACGACCACCGCACCGCGCTCGACGAGGTGGTGCAGATGATGGGCGGCCTGGCCTACATGACCGGCCGCTCGGGCGATCCGCTGCGCGCGGGCACCAGCGTCAACGACATCATGGGCGGCATGTTCGGTGCCATCGGCGCGATGGCCGCGCTGCGCCAGCGCGAGCTCACGGGCAAGGGCTGCGAGGTGCAGTCGGCGCTGTTCGAGAACAACGTGTTCCTGGTGGCGCAGCACATGATGCAGTTCGCCGCCACCGGCAAGCCGGCGGACCCGATGCCCAGCCGCATCTCGGCCTGGGCGGTGTACGACGTGTTCACGGTCAGGGACGGCGAGCAGATCTTCCTCGCGGCCGTCAGCGACAAGCAGTGGGCCGTGTTCTGCCAGGCCTTCGGCCTCGAGGAACTGGCGGCCGACCCGCGTCTGAAGACCAACAACGACCGCGTGCTGGCGCGCGAATGGATGATGCCGATCCTGCGCTCGCACCTCGCCGGGCGCAGCGCGGCCGAGCTCGCCGCGGTGTTCGAGCAGAACGAGCTGCCGTTCGCGCCCATCACCAAGCCGCAGGCGCTGTTCGACGACCCGCACCTCAACGCCACCGGCGGCCTCGCGCCGGTGCGCATGAACGACGGCCACATGGCCAAGGTGCCGCTGGCACCGTTCACCCTCGACGGCCAGCGGCCCGGCATCCGCCTGCAGCCGCCGCGCCTGGGCGAGCACACCGTCGAGCTGCTGCGCGAAGCCGGCTACGACGACGCAGCGATCGAGGCGCTCCGGCGCCGCCACATCACCACAGGAGACTGATCCCATGACATCCATCCCACGGCGCGGCCTGCTGGCCGGCGCCGCGACCGCGTTCGCCTGCACCCTGGCGCTCAGCGCCTGGCCGGCCCATGCCGACACCGCCTGGCCCGACAAGCCGGTGCGCCTGGTCGTGCCCTACACGCCCGGCGGCGCCACCGACATCGTTTCGCGGCTGGTCGCGCAGAAGCTCGCCGAGGACACGAAGTGGAGCTTCATCGTCGACAACCGCGCGGGCGGCAACGGCAACATCGGCATCGACGTGGTCGCCAAGGCCAAGCCCGACGGCTACACCATCGGCATGGGCCAGACCGCGAACCTCGCGATCAACCCGACGCTGTTCCCGAAGATGCCCTACGACGCGCTGAAGGACGTGGTGCCGGTTTCGGTCGTCGCCGCGCAGCCCGTGGTGCTGGTGGTGCGCGCCGACTCGCCGTATCGCTCGCTGGCCGACTTCGTCGCCGCGGCCAAGGCCAAACCCGGCGAGATCAAGCAGGCGCTGGCCGGCACCGGCACCCTGGGCCACATGGCCGGCGAGGTGCTCGCCAAGCGCGTGGGCTTCAAGGTGCTGAACGTGCCCTACAAGGGCGCGGCGCCGGCCATCACCGACCTGCTCGGCGGCCAGACCGACTGCATGTTCGCGACGCCGCAGGGCGCACTGTCGATGGTCAAGGCCGGCAAGCTGCGCGCACTGGCCGTGACCTCGGCCAGGCGGCTGCCGGTGATGCCCGACATCCCCACCGTGGCCGAGACCTACAAGGGCTTCGAGGCGGTCGACTGGAAGGCGGTGGTGGTGCCCGCGGGCACGCCAAGCGAGATCGTGAAGAAGCTCAACGCCGCGATCGACAAGGCGCTGGCCAAGCCCGCGACCATCGCGCAACTGCAGGCCGAGGGCAGCATGCCGGTGGGCGGCAGTCCCGAGCAGGCGGCGCAGTACGTGCGCGCCGAGCATGCGCGCTGGGGCGCGGCGGTGCGCGAGGCCGGGGTGCAGCCCGAATAGCCGGTTCCCGGGGATGAGCCCGCGCGGCGCCGGGCTTCCCGCCGCCTCTATATAGTTCGGGCGCCATGGACCGCCTGAAGCAGCTCGAATCCTTCGTCTCGGTCGCCACGCGCGGCAGCCTCACCGCGGCCGCCAAGGCCGAGGGCGTGGCGCCCGCGATCATGGGGCGCCGGCTCGATGCGCTCGAGGAGCGCCTGGGCGTGAAGCTTTTGGTTCGCACCACGCGGCGCATCACGCTCACGCACGAGGGCAGCGCCTTCCTCGAGGACTGCCAGCGCCTGCTGGTGGAGTTCGCCAATGCCGAGGCCAGCGTGAGCGCGGGCGGCGTCAAGGCCAGCGGCCACCTGCGCGTGACCGCGCCCGCGGGCTTCGGCCGGCGCCATGTCGCGCCGCTGGTGCCGCGCTTCCATGCGCTGCATCCCGAGGTGACGATCTCGCTGAACCTCAGCGACCGCGTGGTCGACGTGGCCGGCGAGAGCTTCGATTGCGCGGTGCGCGTGGGCGACCTGCCCGATTCCTCGCTGGTCAGCGTGCGACTGGCCGACAACCGGCGCCGCTGCGTGGCCACGCCCGAGTTCGTGCTGCGCCACGGCGCGCCGCGCCATCCGAACGAACTCACGCGCTTCGCCTGCCTGGCGCTCACCAGCGACGCCTCGCAGACGCGCGGCTGGGCCTTCCGCATTCCCGACGACCAGGGCGGCCACGAGCTGATCCACCTGCGGCCCAGCGGCCCGCTCGACTGCTCCGACGGCCAGGTGCTGCACGACTGGTGCCTGGCCGGCCACGGCATCGCCTGGCGCAGCACCTGGGAGGTCGAGGCCGAGATCGACGCCGGGCTGCTGGTGCCGCTGCTCGACGAGTTCGCGGCGCCGCCCAATGGCATCTACGCGGTGTTCGCGGGCGCCAAGCACCTGCCGCTGCGCGTGCGACTGTGGCTTGATTTCCTCAAAGACCAATACGGGCGGCCCGAATTCTGGGGTGGACGGACCTGAGCCGGGCGCGTGGCTGCACAATCTGTTTGCATTTGCAAACCCCACGCGCCCCGACGAAGAGAACGCCACGATGACCCTCGAAGCCATCCTCGCCTACCTGCATCTGCTGGCCATCCTCACGATGGTCGTCTTCATCGCCAGCGAGGCGGCGCTGTGCCGCGTCGAGTGGCTCAATGCCGCGGTGGTCGAGCGGCTCGCGCGCGTCGACATGGTCTACGGCATCGCCGCCGTGGCCGTGCTGCTGACCGGCATCGCGCGCACCCTCTGGGGCGTGAAGGGCACGGCCTGGTACTGGACCAACCCGCTGCTGCACCTGAAGCTGGGCCTGTTCATCGTGGTCGGCGTGCTGTCGATCTTCCCGACCCTGAACTACCTGCGCTGGCGCAAGGCGCTGCGCGCCAGTGGCACGCTGCCGTCGGACGTCGAGGTGAAGAAGACGCGCAAGCTGGTGATGATCCAGGCCCACCTGATCGCCGTGATCCCGCTGGCGGCGGTGTTCTTCGCGCGCGGCTTCGGCAGCAAGTAGTCGCATGGCGAGCGCCGGCATCCAGCTCCTGTTTGCCGGCACGATCTTCGGCAGCGCCTTCCTTCTCTTCCTCGTCCAGCCGCTGATCGCCAAGCAGATCCTGCCGTGGTTCGGCGGCTCGGCCGCCGTGTGGTCGATCTGCATGGTGTTCTTCCAGGTCGCGCTGCTCGCGGGTTACGCCTATTCGGACTGGATCTCGCGCCACCTGCGGATGCGCGCGCAGGCGCTGCTGCATGTGGCGCTGCTGCTCGCGAGCCTGGCCTTCCTGCCGATCGTGGCCGGCGCGCAGTGGAAGCCGGCCGGCGCCGAGGACCCGGCCTGGCGCATCCTCGGGCTGCTGGTGGGCACCATCGGCCTGCCGTATTTCCTGCTCTCGACCACCGGGCCGCTGGTGCAGTCGTGGGTGTCGCGCACGCCCTGGGGCGCGCGCGTGTACCGCTACTTCTCGCTGTCGAACCTCGCGTCGCTGCTCTCGCTGCTGAGCTACCCGGTGCTGATCGAGCCGCGCAGCACGCTGATGCAGCAGGCCATCGGCTGGTCGTGGGGCTACGCGGGCTTCGTCGTGCTCTGCGCGGGCACCACGCTGTACATGGCGCGCCGCTGGAACCACGACCTGCCGGCCGCCGCCGTATCCACCGATGCGCCCGTCGCCGCGCCGCGCCGCATCGACCAGCTGCTGTGGCTCGCGCTGCCCGCGCTCGGCTCCTGGCTGCTCTTGGCCGTCACCAACCACATCACGCAGAACATCGCGGCCGTGCCCTTCCTCTGGGTGCTGCCGCTGTCGCTCTACCTGCTGACCTTCGTGCTGTGCTTCGAGAGCGATCGCTGGTACCGGCGCGGCCTGTTCGTGCCGCTCGCGGCCGCGATGCTGGCGCTGTGCGCCTACCAGCTGCAGGACGGCGCCGGACTCAAGATCCACACCGCGCTGACGATCCACGTGGCGGGCCTGTTCGTGCTGTGCATGTTCCTGCACGGCGAGACCGCGCGGCTGCGGCCCGGTCCCGCGCACCTCACGCGCTTCTACCTGATGCTGTCGCTGGGCGGCGCCATCGGCGGCGTGACGGTCGGGCTGGGCGCGCCCTACCTGCTGCCGGCCTACTACGAGCTCGGCATCGGGCTGGTGCTGGCCGCGCTGCTCGGTGCGCTGGTGCTGCGCGCGCGCTGGCTGCTGTGGGTGCCCGGCGTGGGGCTCGCGGCCTGCTGCGCCTGGCTGCTCTCGGAGCAGGTGCGCAGCGACCACGAGGGGCTGCGCACCCTGGGGCGCAATTTCTACGGATCGATGCACACCTACGACGTGCGGCGCCAGGACCCGCCCGACTACGTGCGCCAGTTCGTCCACGGCTCGATCAAGCATGGCGAGCAGTTCCTCTCGCCCGAGCGCCGCCGCGAACCCACCACCTATTACGGCGCCACCTCGGGCATCGGCCGCGCCATCGAGGCGCTGCCGATCGGCGCGCGCCGCGTCGGGCTGATCGGCCTGGGCGCCGGCACGCTCGCGGCCTACGGGCGCACGGGCGACGTCTACCGCTTCTACGAGATCAATCCCGAGGTGTTCGGCATCGCGGACCGCGAATTCACCTTCCTGCGCGACAGCCGCGCGCGGATCGAGCGCGTGCTCGGCGACGCGCGGCTGGCGCTGGAGCGCGAAAGCGACCAGGGCTTCGACGTGCTGGCGGTTGATGCCTTCTCGGGCGACTCGGTGCCGGTGCACCTGTTGACCGCGCAGGCCATGCAGGTCTATCTGCGGCACCTGCGGCTCGACGGCGTGGTGGCCTTCCACGTCACCAACCACTTCCTCGCGCTCGCGCCCGTGGTGGCCCGCATCGCGCAGTCGCAGGGGCTGCACGCGGTGCTGGTCAGCGACGACGCGGAGGATTCGGCCTGGCTGCACGCCACCGACTGGGTGCTGGTGGCGCGCGATCCGCAGGCGCTGGCGCGGCCGCCGATCGCGGCGGCGGCCCAGCCGATCGCGGTCGACCCGGCCGCGCGGCCCTGGACCGACGACTACAACAACCTGCTGGGCGTGCTCAAGTAACAAAGCCCGCACGAGGCGGGCTTTGTTTACAAAGGTTGCGGAGAAAAGCGGTCTCAGCCCTTGGCGGCGTCCGCCTCGCACTTCTTCATGAAGCTGTTCTTGGCGGCGCCGGCGAGCGCCTTGCCGTTCTTGTCGACTGCCTTGGTGGCGCAGGCGGGGGCGGCGGCGGCCTTGGCTTCCTTCTCGCACTTCTTGATCGAGCTGGCCTTGGCGGCGCCGGCCAGGGCCTTGCCGTTCTTGTCGACGGCCTTGGCTTCGCAGCCGCCGGCGGCTGCGGCGGGGGCCGCCGCGGCGGGAGCGGCCGGGGTGGCGACCTTGTCCTGGGCCTGGGCGGCGCCGAAGGAAAGGCAGGCGCCGAGCGCGATGGTGGAGGCGACCAGGGAAAGGAGCTTCTTCATGGTGTGTGTCCTTGCAAATGGGTTGTGACAGTGGCTGCCCCGCCTCGGGGTTGACCATCGTAACGGCCAAGGTCGACGGTTGGATGACGATCGTCAACTGCGGCCGAGTTTGCCCCCGGTAAAATTCCACGATGCTATTGGTCAAACAGGAGCTGCTCGCGGCGCTCGCGAACACGCTCGAATCCCTCTCCCCCGGCGCCGGCCTCAAGGCCGCGTTCGAGTCCCCCAAGGTCGCGGCCCACGGCGACTTCGCCAGCAATGCCGCCATGCAGCTGGCGAAGCCGCTCGGCCGCAAGCCGCGCGAACTCGCCGAGGAACTGAGCGCCGCGCTGCTCGCCACCCCCGCCTTCGCCCAATGGGTCCAGGCGGTCGAGATCGCCGGCCCCGGCTTCCTCAACATCCGCCTGAAGACCGCCGCCAAGCAGCAGGTGGTGCGCGAGGTGCTCGACGCGGGCGCCGCCTTCGGCCAGCGCCCGGCCACCGGCGAGAAGGTGCTGGTCGAGTTCGTCTCGGCCAACCCCACCGGCCCGCTGCACGTGGGCCACGGCCGCCAGGCCGCGCTCGGCGACGCCATCTGCAACCTGCGCGCCTCGCAGGGCGAGCAGGTCTGGCGCGAGTACTACTACAACGACGCCGGCGTGCAGATCCAGACCCTGGCCAACAGCACGCAGCTGCGCGCGCGCGGCTTCAAGCCCGGCGACGCCGAATGGCCGAGCGGCGAGAAGGCCGCGGCCTACAACGGCGACTACATCGCCGACATCGCGGCCGACTTCATCGCGAAGAAGACCGTGAAGTCGGAGGACCGCGAGGTCACGGCCAACGGCGACATCGAGGACCTGGACGCGATCCGCGAGTTCGCCGTCGCCTACCTGCGCCGCGAGCAGGACCTGGACCTGCAGGCCTTCCGCGTGCGCTTCGACCAGTACTACCTCGAGTCCAGCCTCTACACCAGCGGCCGCGTCGAGCGCGCGGTGGCGCAGCTGGTCGCCGCGGGCAAGACCTACGAGCAGGACGGCGCGCTGTGGCTCAAGTCGACCGACTACGGCGACGACAAGGACCGCGTGATGAAGAAGCAGGACGGCACGTACACCTATTTCGTGCCCGACGTCGCCTATCACATCGCCAAGTGGGAGCGCGGCTTCCACAAGGTCATCAACATCCAGGGCACCGACCACCACGGCACCATCGCGCGCGTGCGCGCCGGCGTGCAGGCCGCCAGTCAATTTGAAGGGTGGGGCATCCCCGAGGGCTACCCCGACTACGTGCTGCACACCATGGTGCGCGTCACCAAGGGCGGCGAGGAGGTCAAGATCAGCAAGCGCGCCGGCAGCTACGTCACGCTGCGCGACCTGATCGAGTGGACCAGCACCGACGCCGTGCGCTTCTTCCTGCTGAGCCGCAAGCCCGACACCGAATACACCTTCGACGTCGACCTGGCCGTGGCGCAGAACAACGACAACCCGGTGTACTACGTGCAGTACGCGCATGCGCGCATCTGCTCGGTGCTCGCGGCCTGGGGCGGCGATGCGGCCGTGCTGCAGGGCGTCGACCTGTCGCCGCTCGAGAGCCCGGCGGCCCAGTCGCTGATGTTGCTCTTGGCCAAGTACCCCGAGATGCTGAGCGCCGCGGCCAAGGATTTCGCGCCGCACGACGTCACCTTCTACCTGCGCGAACTGGCGGCCACGTACCACAGCTACTACGACGCCGAGCGCATCCTGGTGGACGACGAGGCGGTGAAGCTGGCGCGCCTGGCGCTGGTCGCCGCGACCGCGCAGGTGCTGCACAATGGCCTCGCGATCCTCGGCGTCACCGCGCCGCGCAAGATGTGAACCCCCTCACCATGAAGAAGACAACCAGACAACGCGGCAACATCGTCATCGGCCTGATCATCGGCCTGGTGCTCGGCCTGGGCGTCGCGCTGGGTATCGCGGTCTACGTGACCAAGGTGCCGATCCCCTTCGTCACCAAGACGCAGCGCGGCGGTGCCGAGCAGGACGAGGCCGAGGCGCGCAAGAACCGCGACTGGGATCCGAACGCCCCGCTGGCCGGCAAGCCGCAGCAGCCCCGTCCCGCGGCCGCCGGCCCGGTCGGCGCGCCGCCTTCCGGCGACAACGCCAATCCCGCCACCGCCGCGGTCTCGCCCGGCACCCCGCCGCCCACGGCGCCGGTGCCGGTGGTGGTCGCGCCCAAGCCCGCGCGGCCCGCCCCGGTGCCGGCCGAGGCCAATGCGCTGCCGCCCTCGAACGATCCGCTCGGCGACCTGGCCCGGGCGCGTGCCGGCAGCGTCGGCGGCAGCACCACGGTGGCCGCCGCCCCGTCGTCGAGCAGCGGCAATGCCGCGGCCGCCACCGGCTCCGGCGGCGCCGATCCCTTCATGTACTTCGTGCAGGCCGGCGCCTTCCGCACCACCGAGGACGCCGAGGCGCAGCGCGCCAAGCTCTCGCTGATGGGCGTCGAGGCCCGCGTGACCGAGCGCGAGCAGGCCGGCCGCACCGTCTACCGCGTGCGCGCCGGTCCGTTCAACAAGAAGGACGACGCCGACCGCCTCAAGGAACGGATGGACGGCGCCGGCCTCGACTCGGCGCTGGTGCGCGTCCAGCGCTGAGCGCCGCCCGGGCCGGGGAGGGCACCATCCGGTGGTGGCCTTTCCCGACAACGGTCATGGTTTTTCTTTAAGCTTCGCCGCGGTCCGCGCCGCCCCCGGTTTCCCGGAGCCCCGAGCACCGCGCGCGGGAACTCCGCTTCACCGGCCCGGCTCAGTCTGCCGTCTATCAACTGGAGATCTCTTTCCCATGAAACGTCGTGATTTCTCGCTGGCCGCCGCCGCCGGTTCGCTCGGACTGCTGGCCCACCTGCCGGCGCAGGCCCAGGCCCGCGCGCCCAAGGCCGGCACCGAATACCTCGTGCTCGACAAGCGCGTGCCGGTCGATGCGCCGGCCGGCAAGATCGAGGTGATCGAGTTCTTCTCGTACAACTGCCCGCACTGCAACGACTTCGAGCCCGCGCTCGAGGCCTGGGCCAAGAGCAAGCCCGCCGACGTGGTGCTGCGCCGCGTGCCGGTGCCCTTCGTGGGCAACGATGTCGAAGCCAAGCAGCGCCTGTACTACGCGCTCGAGGCAATGGGCAAGGTCGACGAGTACCAGCCCAAGGTCTTCAGCGCGATCCACGCCCAGCGCCAGAACGTCAACGGCGACGCCAACATCGTGACCTGGGCCGAGAAGAGCGGCCTCGACGCCGCGAAGTTCAAGGAGCTGTTCACCTCCTTCGGCGTGGCGAGCAAGGCCAAGCGCGCCTCGCAGCTGACCGACGCCTACAAGGTGGCCGGCGTGCCCGCGCTGGCCGTGGCCGGCCGCTGGTACGTGGACGGCGAGACCGCCGGCAACATGAACAAGGCGCTGGCGGTCACCAATTTCCTGATCGGCGAAGCCCGCAAGGGTTGATTTCGATTTCGTGGCCGCCGGGAGGCCGGGCCCCATCGAGGGTTCCGGGGCGGCCGGGCCGTCATTCGGCCGGTCGGCAGAACGCGGGGCGATCCCGCGGGGTGCCGTGCCCGGGTTCGCCGCCCCGGGGCTTTTTCATCCGCGCGCATGGGTCTGGCGCGATGGGCCGCATACAATGCAGAGCAAGTTTCGTGCCTCTATGACATCGCACTCTCACCCCACCTCCTCCCTTCGCCGCACCGGCCGCCTCGTGCTGGCCGCGCTGCTGGTGGCCGGCTCCGCCGCCACGGCCCTGGCCGAAACGGCCGACCGGACCAAGCCGATGAACATCGAATCCGATTCGATGCGCTACGACGATCTCAAGCAGACCAGCGTCTTCACCGGCAACGTGGTGGTCACCAAGGGCACCATCATCATCCGCGGTGCGCGCATCGACGTGCGCCAGGACCCCGAGGGCTACCAGTACGGCGTGGTCACCGCGGCGCCCGGCAAGCTCGCCTATTACAAGCAGAAGCGCAACGGCAACGGCGACGAGTGGATCGAGGGCGAGTCCGAGGTCATCGAGTACGACAGCCGCGCCGACAACGTCAAGTTCATCCGCCGCGCCGTCATGCGCCGCCTGGTCGGCGCCACGCCCAACGACGAGAGCAGCGGCGCGCTGATCGTCTACGACCAGAGCAACGACACCTACACCGTCAACGGCTCGACCGTGCCGCCGAACGCCGGCGTGTCGGCACCGGGCGGCGGCGGCCGCGTCAAGGCCATCCTCACGCCGAAGTCGGCCGCGCCCGCGGCACCGGGCGCCTCGGCCCCGGCCACGCGCCGTCCCGCGGCCCCGGCGCCCACGCCGGCCCCGGGCGCCGGCCTGCGCCCGAGCACCACGCTCAGCGGCGAAGCGGAAGAGCGCAAGTGATCGAAGCCGCCGGAACCCAGGAAGCCAACGGCGTGCCGGGCAGCCGCCTCGTCGCGCGCGGCCTGCAGAAGAGCTATGGCAGCCGCAAGGTGGTCAAGGACGTCTCGCTCGACGTGCAGAAGGGCGAAGTCGTCGGACTGCTCGGCCCCAACGGCGCCGGCAAGACCACCTCGTTCTACATGATCGTCGGGCTGGTGCGCGCCGACGCGGGCGAGATCTCCATCGACGGCGAGCCCATCGCCCACATGCCGATCCACCGCCGCGCGCGCATGGGCCTGAGCTACCTGCCGCAGGAAGCCTCGATCTTCCGCAAGCTCACGGTCGAGGAGAACGTGCGCGCGGTGCTCGAGCTGCAGCGCGAGCCCGACGCCAACGGCCGGCCGCAGGCGCTGTCGAAGCAGCGCATGGAAGAGCGCCTGTCGGAACTGCTGGCCGACCTGCGCGTCGACCACCTGCGCGATTCGCCCGCGCTCGCGCTGTCGGGCGGCGAACGCCGCCGCGTCGAGATCGCGCGCGCGCTGGCCACCCAGCCGCGCTTCATCCTGCTCGACGAACCCTTCGCCGGCATCGACCCGATCGCGGTGATCGAGATCCAGCGCATCATCAGCTTCCTGAAGGAACGCGGGATCGGCGTGCTCATCACCGACCACAACGTGCGCGAGACGCTGGGCATCTGCGATCACGCCTTCATCATCAGCGACGGCCATGTGCTGGCACAGGGCACGCCCTCGGAGATCGTCGACAACGCCGAAGTGCGCCGGGTCTACCTGGGCGAGCACTTCCGCATGTGATGACCCTCGCGCCAGCCATTTCCTGAGGGCATGAAACAAGGCTTGTCGCTGCGCGTTTCGCAGCATCTCGCGCTGACGCCTCAGCTGCAGCAGTCGATCCGACTGCTGCAGCTCTCCACGCTCGAACTGAGCCAGGAGGTCGAGCAGATGCTCGACGAGAACCCCTTCCTCGAGCGCACCGCCGAGGAAGCCGCGCGCGAGGAATTCGGCCTCGACGCCGCCGACACGCCCGCGCCGCGCGAGGACACCGAGCGCGAGGCCGAGAGCGACTACGCGGGCGCCGCGCCCTCGACCTCGACCACGTCCACCGAGACCGCCTCGTCGTCCGAGGCCGAGCCGGCCCTCGACTCGCCCGAGCGCGAGCCCGACTGGGAAGGCGACGGCACCGTCGACATGGCGCCCGACGACAGCGAGTGGGGCAGCGACGCGCCCGCGCGCAACAACAGCAGCACCGGCGACGACGAGCGCGCCGATGCCACCGAGCTCGCGCGCAGCCAGGAATCGCTGCAGTCCTTCCTGCACCGCCAGGCGCTGAGCCTGCGGCTCAACGAGAACGACAGCGCTGCGCTGCGCTTTTTGATCGAGTCGCTCAACGACGACGGCTACCTCGAGGATTCGCTGCCGGCGCTGGCCTCGGGCCTCGCGGGCGACGACAACGACCAGTTCGACGAGCTGGTGCACCACTTCCAGGTCGCGCTCGGCCTGCTGCAGAGCCTGGAGCCCGCGGGCGTGGGCGCGCGCGATCTCGGCGAATGCCTCGCGATCCAGCTGCGCGCGCTGGCCGACGAAGACGAGACCGAGGAAGAAGAGCTGGTGCGCAAGACCGCGCTCGCCATCTGCAAGCAGCCGATGGAGCTGCTCGCGCGGCGCGACTTCAAGCGCCTGGCCACGCTCACGCGCACCAACGAGGAACTGGTGCGCTCGGCGCTGCAGGTCATCGCGCGCCTGGAGCCCAAGCCGGGCCGCCGCTTCGTCGACGTCGAGCGCAACATCGTCATTCCCGACGTGATCGTCACCAAGACCGGCCGCGGCACCAACGTGAAGTTCCGCGTCATGCTCAACCCCGAGGTGATGCCGCGGCTGCGCGTGCACGACATCTATGCCGGCGCGCTCAAGTCGCACAAGGGCGAGGGCAGCCAGGCGCTGTCGCAGCGGCTGCAGGAGGCGCGCTGGTTCATCAAGAACATCCAGCAGCGCTTCGACACCATCCTGCGCGTGAGCAACGCCATCGTCGAGCGGCAGAAGAGCTACTTCGTGCACGGCGAGCTCGCGATGCGCCCGCTGGTGCTGCGCGAGATCGCCGACGAGCTCGGGCTGCACGAATCCACCATCTCGCGCGTGACCACCGCCAAGTACATGGCCACGCCCTTCGGCACGGTCGAGCTCAAGTACTTCTTCGGCTCGGCGCTGGGCACCGAGACCGGCGGCAATGCCTCGAGCACCGCGGTGCGCGCGCTGATCAAGCAGTTCGTCGGTTCGGAGAGCGTGAAGAAGCCGCTGTCGGACAGCCAGATCTCCGAGATGCTCAAGGAGCAGGGCATCGAGTGCGCGCGCCGCACCGTCGCCAAGTACCGCGAGGCGCTGCGCATCGCGCCCGCCAACCTGCGCAAGGCCCTGTAGAAAGCCGCCGATGGCCCGACGCCTGCTGTCTGGGCTCTGGATGTCCGCCCTCGCGGCCACGCTGCTGGCCGCCGGCTGCGCCTCGTTGCCCGACGAGGCCCCGCGCACTCCCACCAAGGCCATCGCCGTGTCGAAGGACACCGCGCTCGGGCGCATCGCGCTGGCCGCGCAGCCCGACCCCGACCTCAGCGGCTTTCGCCTCATGCCCGGCGGCGACTTCGCCTTCGACACCCGCATCCAGCTCGCGCGCCGCGCCCAGCGCACGCTCGACGTCCAGTACTACCAGATCGAGAACGACGAGACCGGCCGCTACCTGCTGCGCACCCTGCGCGACGCCGCGCAGCGCGGCGTGCGGGTGCGCGTGCTGATGGACGACCTCTACACCGCGGGCGAGGACGAGCTGCTGCGCGGCTTCGCGGCCACGCCCAACGTCGAGCTGCGCCTGTTCAACCCCTTTCCGGCCGGCCGCGGCAGCCTGCTCGCGCGCTTCACAGCCTCGCTGTTCGACTTCAGCCGCGTCAACCGGCGCATGCACAACAAGCTGTTCATCGCCGACGGCGCGATGGCGGTGGCGGGCGGGCGCAACATCGGCAACCAGTACTTCCGGCGCACCGCGGGCGAGAACTTCATCGACCTCGACACCTTCGTGACGGGCGCGCTGATCCCGCGCCTGGGCAGCCTGTTCGACCAGTACTGGAACAGCCCCTACGTGCGGCCGGTCGAGTCGGTAGTGGCGAGCGCATTGCCTCCCGACGAACTGCGGCGCCGCTTCGAGGCCGCCACCGGCCCCGACACCACGCCGCCGCCGCCGAAGCCCGCGCCCAACGACCTGCTGGGCTACGGCCCGATCGCCGAGGACCTCGATGCCGGCCGGCTCGGCCTGATCTGGACCACTGCCGAGGCCTATGCCGATTCGCCCGACCGCGTGATCGGCAAGACCGCCTCGTACGGCGGCGTGCCGCTGCTCGACGTCGACAGCGTGCGCTACAACGTGGTCGAGCAGATGCGCCGCGCGCGCAGCGAGGTGACCATCGTCTCGCCCTACCTGATCCCGGGCGCTGCGGGGCTCGAGGTGATGAACGAGATCCGCCGGCGCCAGGTGAAGATCAGCGTAGTGACCAACTCGCTCGCCGCCACCGACGAGCCGCTGGTGCACACCGCCTACCGCCGCTACCGGCCCGAGATGCTGCGCCTGGGCGCCGAGCTCTACGAACTCAGCACCAACCGCACCCGCCGCAGCGTGCGGCTGGGCCTGTTCGGCACCTCGGTCGGCCGGCTGCATGCCAAGTCGGCGGTGATCGACCGGCGCATCCTGTTCGTCGGCTCGATGAATTTCGACCCGCGCTCCGAGGTCCACAACACCGAGATCGGCCTGTTCATCCGCAGCCCCGAGATGGCGCAGCAGGCGCTGAAGCTGCTCGAGGTGCTCAAGCAGCAGGGCGCCTACAGGCTGCGCTTCGCAGAAGGCAGCGACTCGCGCCTGGAGTGGGTCAGCGAGGAGGCCGGCAAGACCACGGTGCTGAGCGAGGAGCCCGACTCGGGCTTCTGGGATCGCACCATGCTCGAACTGCTGGCGCCGCTGACGCCCGAGAGCCTGCTCTAGGAATCGGCCTCAGGTCCCGCGCACCGCCGACCACACCAGTCGCAGCCCCAGCAGTCCCATCACGCCGCCGGCCGCGCGGTCGATCCAGGTCTTGTAGCGCAGGTAGGCCGAGCGCGGCGCCGCCGACGACAGCGCGAGCGCGACGATGGCGTACCAGCCGGTCTCGATGCAGAAGATCACGGCCGGCACCGCGAGCGCCAGCACCAGCGGCACCTCGCGCGGCAGGAAGGCCGCGAAGATGCTCGCGTAGACCACGGCCGTCTTCGGGTTGCTGACCTGCGTGGCCAGTCCGAGCAGGAAGGTGCGCTTGCCGCGGCCGCCCGAAGCGGCGGGCGTGCCCGCCTCCGGCGCCATCGCGAGCGGCTGCCGCGCGCCGCGCCAGATGCGGATGCCCAGGTAGACCAGGTAGGCGCCGCCGAAGCCCTTGATCGCGAGGTAGAGCGCCGGCACCGCGAGGAACGCGGCCTGCAGCCCAGCGAGCGCCGCGATCGCGAACACCAGCCCGCCCGCGCCCATGCCGAGCGCGGCCGCGAGGCCGTCGGCACGCGAGGCCACGGCCGTGCGCGCCACCATCACGAAGCTCGGGCCCGGGCTCATCGCGCCCACGGCCATGGCGCCGGCGATGCCGAGCAGGGAAAGGGTGCTGTCGATCATCGGGAGTGCTCTCTTTCGGAATTCATTGCTGCACGTTGACCGCCTCGACCTGCACCAGCAGCTTCACCTTGTTCTCGAAGCCGAAGTTCAGTCCCCAGGTGATGCCCCAGTCGCTGCGCTCGACGGTGGTCTCGAAGTCGCCGCCGCAGACCTGGCGGTTGATCAGCGGGCTCAGGTAGCAGTTGAAGCGCACGGCCTTGAGGGTGACGGGCTTGGTCTGCCCCATCAGCGTGAGCGTGCCGGGCACCTCGGCCACCTTGTCGCCGCTGAAGGCGATGCGCTCGGCGACGAAGCGGCCGGTGGGGAATTCGGCGACGTTGAAGAAGTCCTTGCTCTGCACGTGCCGGTTCAGCAGGTCGACGCCGGTGTTGATCGAGCTGATGTCCATGGTGATGTCGACCTTGCCGCTGGTGCCGGTGGCATCGATCTGCACCGAGCCGTCCTTGGTGCTGAAGCGGCCGCGGTTGGTGGTGGTGCCGTAGTGGCCCATCTCGTACATCACGAAGGTGTGGGTCGGGTCGACCACGTAGCTGGCGCCCTTGACCGGGCCGCCCGCGGGCTTGGCCGCGACGGGCGGGGCGGTGTATTCCTGCGCGGCGGCAAGGCCGGACGCGGCGAGCGCGAAGCCCATCAGGGCGGCGGGAAGCAGTGTCTTGTTCTTCATGGCGAATGCTGCATGCGGGAGAAATGTGAAGGGTCAGGGCGCGCCGAGGCCGTCGACGACCAGCTTGAAGCGCACCTGCACCTCGTTGGCGATCACCGAGGTGTCGGTCCATTCGCCGTCGCCGACCTTGTAGTCGATGCGCTGCAGCACGAAGCTGCCGCTGGCCACCGACTGGCCGTTGGCGGCCGGCGCGATCGTCACGGGCACGGTCAGCGGCCTGGCGATGCCCTTGAGCGTGAGCTTGCCGGCCATCTCGAAGCGGCCGTCGCCGAGCGCCCTGATGGCCGTGGTCTGGAAGCCGGCCTGCGGGAAATGCGCGGCATCGAACCATGGCGCCTTGGGCAGCTCGGCATCGGTCATCGGAATGCCGAAGGCCGCGCTCGCCGTGTCGATCTGCAGCGCCACGCTGCCGCCCTCGGGCTTCCTCGGGTCGAAGGCGATGCGCGCGTCGAACTTCCTGAACGAACCCTCGACCGGCACGCCCATCTGTTTGCTCACGAACACGATCTGGCTTTTCTCGGGCACCAGCCGCGCGAGGGGCGGCTCGGCATGGGCCGCCGGAAGGAGGAGGGTGGCGAGCGCCAGCGCGCCGTGCCAGCGGTGAAGAAGGGAAGTCATGCGTCGGGTTTCCTGGAAGTCGACGACGGCCCGGGCCACATGCGCCGCAGCAGGCCGTCGCGCGCGATCCACTGGTGCTTGACGACGGCCGCCACGTGCAGCACCGAAATGGCGGCCAGCAGGTAGGCGCCGGCCCGGTGCAGCGGCTGCAGCCAGTGCTCGGCGAGCGCGCGGTCCACGGGCACGAAATCGGGCAGCGGCAGCACGCCGAACCACACCACCGGCACGCCGAGCGCCGAGCTCTGGGCCCAGCCCAGCAGCGGCACGGCGAAGAACAGCAGGTACATCAGGCGGTGGCTGGCCGTGCGGCCCGCGCGCTGCCAGCGCGGCATGGCGGCCCGCACGAAGCCGGGCAGGCCGGGCGGCGGATGGCCGAGGCGCCACAGCAGGCGCACGGCGGACAGCAGCAGGATCGCGATGCCGGTCCACTTGTGCCAGCTGTAGAAGCGCACGCGCTGCGGCGAGAACGGCAGCCCGGTCATGTACAGGCCCAGCCCGAGCGCGCCGAGGATCAGCAGCGCCAGCAGCCAGTGCAACCCGATCGCGACCGGCGTGTAGCGGGCGGCCTTCGGTTCGGCGAGGGTCGGGGCGGAGGGGGCGCTGGGCATCGGCGGGCGGGCCGGCATCGGAGATGGCGCGCAGCATAGCTCGGAACGCCGCGCCGGGTGGCGCGGGGCTCAGCGCTGCGCCCGCCGCAGCAGCGCATGCAGCTCGGCCGGCTGCACCGGCTTGCGCAGCGCATGCCAGCCACGCTCGTTGGCCAGCCGCTGCGTGGCCTCGTCGATGTCGGCCGACACCAGCGAGATGGCCAGCGCGGGCTTGAGCTGCTGCAGCCGGGTGGCCAGCGCGATGCCGTCGAGCGCGCCCGGCAGCCGGATGTCGCACAGCGCGAGGTCGAGCGCCTGCAGGTCGGCCAGCGCCAGCGCCTCGGCGGCACTGCCGTAGACGCGCGGCTGCGCGCCCCACTGGCGCAGCAGCGACTGCAGGCTGTCGGCGACCACGGCGTTGTCCTCGACCACCAGCACCGCGAGGCCGGGGCGCAGCGCGGGCGCGGCATCAGTTGGCGGCTTGAGGGCGGCCGGCGCCGGCGGCGCGGCGTCGGCGGGCGCGGCCGCGAGCTCGAAGGCGAACACCGAGCCGCGCCCGGGCGCCGAGCGCAGTTCGACCTCGATGCCGAGCTGGGTCGCGAGCCGCCGCACGATCGCCAGCCCCAGGCCGTGGCCGCGCTGCAGGTTGCGCTCGACGTTGCCGATCTGCTCGAAGTCGCCGAACACGCGCTCGTGCGCCTCGGGCGCGATGCCGATGCCGCTGTCGCGCACCTCGACGCGCCAGGCGGCCTCACCCTCGCGCCGGCGCGCGCGCACCGCCAGCAGCACGCGGCCCGCGGGCGTGAACTTGACGGCGTTGTCCACCAGGTTGGCGAGCACGCGGCGCAGCGAGACCGCGTCGCTCCAGGCCACCGCGTCGCTCGGGCAGCGCACCAGCACGCGGCGTTCGCCGGCCTGGCGCGCGAGTTCTTGCAGCAGCGGCGCCAGCGCGACCGCGGCCGGGCGCAGCGGGTCGGCCGCGGCCTCGATGCGGCCGATCTCCAGCAACTGGTTGGTGAGCCCTTCCAGCGCCTGCTGGGCGCGTGCCAGCGAGCCCACCGTGTGCTGCACCGCCATCGTGTCGGCGCCCTCGCGCAGCTGCTGGCGCAGCACCTCGGCCTGCAGGCCGATGGCCATCACCGGCTGGCGCAGGTCGTGGTTGGCGGCCGAGAAGAAGCGCAGCCGCTCGGCCTGGGCCTGCTCGGAGGCGCGCAGGCCGGCCAGCGCCTGCTCGCGCAGGGTGCGCTCGTTGAGGCGCAGGCCGATGTTCTCCTCGAGCTGGCGCGAGCGCTCGGCCACCAGCTTCCACATCATGGCGGTGAGGCCGGCGCCGATGACGGCGACCGCGATCATCATCGGCGGCCCGAGCCAGATGCCCATCACGATGATCGGCGCCAGCAGCAGCGTGATCGCGAGCTGCGTGGCCGGCGTGTAGAACGAGACCGAGAAGGCGGCCGACAGCGTCATGCCCATCACGATCACGCCCAGCAGCAGCTGCAGCTCGATGCGCGAGGGGTCGAACAGCAGCACGCCGGCCGCGCCGTGCGCCAGCTCCCAGATGCCGGTGCGCAGCACGTGCACGCGCTGGGCGCGGCGCAGGCTCGCGGGCGTGAAGGGCTCGGGCAGGCGCTGCGGCACGAAGGCGCGCATCACCGTCACCAGCGTGATCAGGCCCAGCCAGACCAGCGACAGCGGCAGCGAGAACTGCCAGGCGAACAGCGCCGCGATGCCGCAGTTCAGCAGGTACTGCACCGCCAGGATCGGCCCGATCGGCTGCACCGAGATGCGCAGCACCTCGCACTGGATGGCGAAGCCGTCGTCCCGCGCCGCCCCGGGGGAAGAGGGGTTTCCGCCGGCGCTGGCGGGGTGGGCGGCGGGCGCCGCGGAGTCGTGCAGGGGCTTCATGGACCGGACCACTATAGGCAAGCAGGGCGACACAGCGACAATGGCAATCCCGTAGCCGGCCGTCGACCAAGCGAACTTCCGTGAATGATCTCTCCCTTTTCCTGCCTTGCGCCGCCGGCGTCGAGGAGTTTCTCGCGCAGGAGGTGCATGCGCTCACCGGCCGTGCCGGCGACGACCTGCTGATGCTGCGCGGCGGCGTGCGGGTGCGCGCCGACTGGCGCGAGGTGCTGCAACTCAACCTGCACTGCCGCCTCGCGCAGCGCGTGCTGGTGGAACTGGCCCAGGGCCTGTACCGCAACGAGAACGACCTCTACGGGCTGGCCAGCGGCGTGGCCTGGGAGATCTGGTTCACGCCCAGGCAGACCTTCAAGATCGAGACCACGGCCCAGCACAGCCCGCTGCAGAGCCTGAACTTCGCCACCCTGCGCATCAAGGACGCGATCGCCGACCGCTTCCGCGCCAAGGCCGGCGGCGTGCGCCCCAGCATCGAGACCCAGTGGCCCGACTGCCGCGTGTTCGCGCACCTGACCACCGACACCTGCACCCTCTACATCGACACCTCGGGCGAGCCGCTGTTCAAGCGCGGCTGGCGCCAGGACAAGGGCGACGCGCCGCTGAAGGAAACCCTGGCCGCCGCCATGCTGGCCGCCAGTGGCTGGTGGAACCCCGAGACCGGCGAGGTCGACGACAAGCCGCTGTACGACCCCTGCTGCGGCAGCGGCACCATCGCCATCGAGGCGGCCCAGATCGCGCTCGGCATCCCGGCCGGCTGGCTGCGCCGCTTCGGCTTCGAGAAGCTGCTGCCGTTCCAGCCCCACGTGTGGGCCGCGGTGCGCGCCGCCTCCGAACCGCCGGCGGCCGAAGCGGGCGCCGCGCCGCGCATCTTCGGCTCCGACGTCTCGCACCGCATGGTCGATTTCGCGCAGCGCAATGCCGAGCGCGCGGGCGTCGACCACGCGGTCGAGTTCCGCGGCGGCGACGCGCTGCAGCGCATGCCGCCCGCCGCGGCCGGCCTGATCGTGCTGAACCCGCCCTACGGCGAGCGCATCGGCATCGGCGGCGTGGCGCGCAGCGGCGCGCGCGAGACCGCGCAGGTGGCGGCGCCGGCCGCGGGCGAGGGGGAGGGCGACGGCGGCGAATTCTTCCCGCAGCTCGCGAGCCACTGGAAGAAGAACTACCCGGGCTGGACCGCCTGGGTGCTCACGCCCGACCTCAAGCTGCCCAAGCGCATGCGCCTGAAGGAATCGCGCCGCGTGCCGATGTGGAACGGCCCGATCGAGTGCCGGCTGTTCCGCTTCGACATGGTGGCGGGCTCAGCGCGCGGGTAGCGAGGCGGCGTCGGCCGGCGCTGGCGCCGCGCCGTCGCCACCGGTGCGCGGCGGGCGCACGCTGCAGGCCGCGTTCACGGTGCGCACCGCGAGATCGGGCGGCGCGCCCGCGAAGGCCATCGGCCGCCGGTCCTGCGGCTCGAACACGCGCACCGCGATGGGTTCGCCCACGAAGTCGGGCCGGCCGTAGTAGGTGGCGCTCACATAGCGCGCGGCGCGCGCCTCGCAGTCGACCTGCACGCGGCTCGTGAACGAGCGGAACACGATGCCGTCGCGCGTGGTGCGCGGCGCGGCCAGGCTCAGGCGCACCGCCATCGTGCGCTGCGAGCCCTCGGCCTCCACGCTGGTGGGGTCGACCTGCACGTAGCTCTCGCCAGGCACGCCGGCCGAGCCGCGCAGGGTGAACCATTCGGCACGGGCGCCGGCGGCGGCGAGGAGCAGGAGGCACAGCAGCGAGAATCGCTTCATCGAAAGAAGATGCAACAGGGCGATGGCGGATGCGCGATTGTCCCTGCCCCCGTCCCGCCGCGGGCGCCATCGTGTGATTTGACATGTCCCTGCCTTCCCCCGGCGCGCACGCCGCCGATGCCGCTGCCGCTCCCGCCGATGTCGTCATCGACACCAACATCGCGCTCGACCTGCTGGTGTTCGACAACCCCGAGAGCGCGCCGCTCGCGGCCGCGCTCGCCGAGGGCCGGCTGCGCTGGCTCGCGACCGCGGCGATGCGCGTGGAGCTCGCGCGCGTGCTCGGCTATCCGCTGATCGCGCGCCGCCTCGCGCAGCGCGAGCGCGCGGCCGAGGCGGTGCTGGCCGAGTTCGACGCGCGCTGCGTGATGGTGGACGGCGTGCCGCCGCGCGCGAGCTGCGTGTGCAAGGACCCCGACGACCAGGTCTTCATCGACCTCGCGGTCGCGCGCGGCGCGCTGCTGCTGAGCAAGGACCGCGCGGTGCTCGTCATGCGCAAGCGGCTGGCCGCGCGCGGCGTGGTCGTGCGTTCGGACTGGGCCGCCGGGTAGGCCTTCGGCCTGCATGCGCGGGCGACGCCGGCCGACACGGCTTCGCGGCGCCGCGATGGGCATACAGGTGCCATCGCACGGCTCAATGGAGGCTCGCGTACGGCGGGGGATTCAGAGGGCCGATGGGAAAAGACGAGGAAAAAAGGTTGCATGCGCAAGCTGTCTAGACAGCCATGGCAGGGCACACAGATGCACCACTGTGGCGTTTGCCATGAGCGCATAAACACCGCCGTCATCCGCATAGGGTCTGGCATTTGCTTGTGGCCCTCACTATCTTCCGCCCCGCGCAAGCGGCCCCACCCAGGGAATCGGCAGCCTCGCGGCTGACACGCAAAGAAGGTCCGCTCGACTTCGGAAGCCGGCGATTCGTCGCCGGCCGATCCGCGCCGCCACGTTCGGCCGGCGCCATGTCCAACACCAAGAAAGTCATGCCGAATCCAAGCCAAAGACCACCGCGCCAGCTGCTGCCCGAATTCGAAGTCGAGATGTCCCGTTCGCCCGCCCTGGGCTATGAATCCCCGCAGGAGCGCGGCCTGGTGCGCTGCCTCAAGCACGGCTACCCGACGCCGCTCGCGCGCTGGCACTGCCACGAGGAGTACGAGCTGCACCTGATCGTGGCGACCTCGGGCACCGCCTTCGTCGGCGACTGGATCGGCGACTTCGAGCCCGGCCACCTCGTGCTGTGCGGACCGAAGCTGCCGCACAACTGGATCTCGCGCGAGGTGCCGTCCGAGGGCGTGGCCGTGCGCGACCTCGTGATCCAGTTCCTGCACGACCCGATCGTCGAGGCCGCGCAGAAGATCCCCGAGCTGCTCGAGGCGGTGCGCGTGCTCGAGCGCGCGCGCCACGGCATCGAGTTCTTCGGCATGGCCGAGCAGGCGCAGACGCACTGGCGGCGCGTGAAGGCCGCGCGCGGCCTCAAGCGCTTCAGCCTGTTCTGCGACTTCCTCTCCGACCTCGCGCAGTGCGGTGACTACCGGCTGCTCTCGGGCATGCAGGGCGAAGGCGACAACCAGATCGATGCCATCAACGCGATCGTCACGCGCATCGAGAAGAACCCCGAGGCCGAGGCCAACGCGGCCGAGATCGCGGCCGAGCTCGGCATGAACTCGGGCCGCTTCAGCCGCATGTTCCGGCGTGCCACCGGCCACAGCTTCCTCGGCTACGTGAACCAGGTGCGCGTGAACAAGGCCTGCCTGCTGCTGATGCACAGCGATCGCTATGTCACGTCGATCTGCTACGAGGTCGGCTTCAACAACGTCTCGAACTTCAATCGCCATTTCCTCGAGATCAAGGGCGTGACGCCGACCGAGTTCCGGCGGCAGAGCCAGTTGCGGCTCGAGGGCGCGAGCATCGCGGACTGAGGTGAAAGTGCCTCGCGGCGCGAGAGTGTTTACCAAAGAATTCTCTCGCGCGATGCAATGGCGATCGACAACGAATTCGTATCGACATTCACAAAAAGTCTATCGAGGCGGCGCCGCGCGGCTTCCTACGATCCGGCTGTCTTTTCAACAGCAGCCAACTCGCAGAGGAACCTACGCAATGCATAGCCAACGCCTGACACGCATCGGTGCCCGCCTCCTTTCGCAGATCAAGATCCGCGGCCAGGGCATGACCGAGTACCTCGTCATCCTGGGCCTGATCGCGATCGCGGCGATCGCGGTGTTCAGCTTCTTCGGCCAGACCATGCGCAACCAGGTCGCGGGCATGGCGCAGGAAGTGGGCGGCAAGACCGGCACGGCCGAAGTGACCAAGGCGCAGGCCGCGGCCGGCAAGGCCTCCACCAACGCCGACATCAACATGAACATGAGCACCTACACCAAGGGCGGCGCCGACGGCGCGAAGTAAGAGCGGCGCGCGGCATCCATCGCAACGGCGAGCCAGCGAGGTGAGCATTCCTCCATCGCGCAGCGCCCGGCGGCAGTCGGGCCAGGCGATCGTCTGGATCGTCGCGATGCTGCCCTTCATCTTCCTCGCCGTGCTGGTGGTCTACAACACGGCCGCCGCCACGCGCGAGAAGATGAAGCTGCAGGCCACGGCCGACGCCACCACCTACAGCGCGAGCGTGCTCACCGCGCGCACGCTCAACTACCTCTCCTACACCAACCGCGCGATGGCCGCCAACGAGGCCAGCATCGCCACGCTGGCGAGCGTGCAGACCTCGATGGCCGCCTTCATCACGAGCGCGGCCAACATCCAGGAGGGCCTGGTCATCGCCAAGGGCTTCCAGGGCCTGCGCAACCTCGAGCGCAGCCGGCTGCCGATCGTGGGACCGATCTTCGCGCTGCAGTGGCTGGTCAACGTCGGCCAGGCGCAGCGGCTGCAGCGCACCGCCGACCGCATCGCGGGCTTCGTCGAGCCGGCCTCGCGGCCGCTGCAGGTGGGCGTGGACGTGCTGCGCGTGCTCAACCAGGGCATCTCCGCGAGCCAGGCCGCGATGCTCGCGAGCACGGTGGCGCAGCTGCCGCAGCTCATCGTCGACGTGATGCGCAGCAACGACCCCGACGCCACCGTGCCGCCCGGCGAGACCGCGATCCTCGCGACCAAGTACGTGGTCGACCTCGGCACCTACCTCGACACCTATCACCAGTCCACGCGCGGCCCGTTCGACGAGGACGAGTTCAACGAGGTGCTGCGCTTCGCGCACGCGGCGCAGGCCACGCGCGACGACTGGACCAAGAACCGCCGCTTCCTGCCCGACTGGGCGAGCTGGATCGGCTCGGGCCTGGCCGGCGCGATGCACGGCATCGCCAACCAGTTCCCGGTCTCGCCGCCGGGCTTCGCCGAGATCGCGGGCGACGCGCTCGCCGGGCTGGTCGAGTGGAAGGGCGGCACCGAGCTGGTGGCGGCGCAGAACCTGATCGGCGAGGAGCAGGGCCGCATCCGCTGGCAGTCGGCCGACTCGATCGAGATCAAGCTGCCGATCGGCCTGCTCTACACCGACATCATCGGCGGCGCGAGCGACATCGCGCGCGGCCGCTTCGGCCTCGGTGCCGGCGCCGCCGCGGCCGGCGGTCCCAACTACATGAGCAGCTGGGAAGGCCAGCGCCTCACCCTGCGCAGCTATGCGCGCGAGGCCCGCACCTACGGCGGCCTGAACCGCGAGATCGGCGACCACGCCTACATGGAGCGCGGCTCGTTCCAGCGCGCGGCCGGCGACCGCGACGGCGCCATCCTGCCCGGTGCCTTCCCGGTGCTGGTGTTCAACGCCAAGCTGCACTACGGACCGCGCACCTCGATCGGCACCAACCTCACGCAGGGCTGGAGCCTGCCGCGCTACGTCGACGTGCGCGAGCATCCGCCGATGCGCGCCAACGAGGCCGACAACTGGATCGCCGAGCAGGCGATCCGCGGCGCCAATCCGCTCAAGTGGGGCAAGAACACCGACAAGGGACCGGCCTTCACGCTGGTGGTGCAGAAGGGCGCCGAGCGCGTGCGCACCGGCCAGGTCGCGGGCTTCGGCGACGCGAGCGAGGAGGGCCGCACCGGCCTGCGCGACAACTTCGCGGGCAACCAGGTGAAGGCGGTGTCGACCGCGCAGGTCTACTTCCGCCGGCCGCAGGACCGCTGGGCGCGGCGCGACTTCTCGGCCACCGATCCGCCGACCGTCGGCGGCCACAACGTCGGCTTCGCGGGCGGCTACATCGAGCACCGCAGCCTGTTCAGCCCCTACTGGCACGTGCACAACATCGAGCCCTCGCTGTGGGCGCGCGCGGTCGCCACCGGCGGCGCGATCGTGAGCGCGGGCGCGCAGGAGGACAACGGGCAATGAAGGCACGCATGCATCCGCGCGCCGCGACGCAGCGCGGCCAGTCGATGACCGAGACGCTCCTGATCGCGAGCTTCGCCGCGCTCGCGCTCGCGGCCGTGCCGGCCATCGGCGAGTACGGGCTCAAGCGGCTGCAGACGGTGTCGGCCGCGCGGCTGGTGGCCTGGCAGCGCACCGTGTGGCTGCCCGACGAGCACGGCGTGAGCGCCGAGGAAGCCAAGGGCGCCTCGGGCGCGATCAAGAAGACCGATGCCGAGGTCACGCGCGACCTGCGGCGCCACATCTTCCGCGACCGCCGCGAAGCGGGCGCGAGCATCCATGCCACCGAGATCGCCGAGTTCGAGGCCACGGTGCCCGCGGTCGATCCGCGCACCACGGTCGTCACCGCTTCGAGCACCGCGCAGTCGCTGCCCTCGCTGATGAATGCCTCCGACGTGCTGTGGGACAACGTGCGCGTGGCGCAGAACGCGCTGGGCAACAACCTCGTCACCGGCTCGCTCGGCAAGTTCACCTTCATCAGTAGCGGCTACCTGCGCAACGAGGTCAAGGTCACGCAGACCAATCCCGCTTTCGCGCTGGTGCCGCAGATCGAGCTCGGCGAGCAGGTCACGATGCTGACCGAGGCCTGGAATGCCGGCGGCACCAACCGCGAGGAGAAGAAGATCCAGGGCCTGGTGCCGCTGAAGCTGACCGACAGCGTGTTCTACCAGCAGCTGCGCGGCGGCCTGCACCAGACCGCCTACAGCATCAGCCAGGTCTACCCGGCCTTCGCCAACTCCAACCTCACCTTCGGCCTCACGCCCGGCGACGCGCTCGAGAAGACGCCGCTGGACCGCTTCGAGCGCTTCCCGGGCGAGACGCCGCCCGCGGGCGAGGCCGGCGGCGGCGCCGATGCCGACGGCGGCAGCCCGCGCGACAAGTTCCGCTACTACCGCGCGTTCCCGCCGACGCCGGTGGTCAACACGCTGCCCTGAGGCCATGAAGCGAACGCATGCACTGCTGTCACGCCTGGGCGCCTGCGCCTTGTTCGCACTCGCGGGCTGGGCCGGCGCGGCCGCGCCGCAGCGCGACTGGCCGCAGGTGCCGGTGCCCGGGGATGCGCGCGCCTTCTGGGTCGCCGAGTACATCGAGCAGAACACCGTGCCGATGCAGATCCGCGGGCTGGAGTCGAAGGCCCCGATGAAGGAGGTCTCGCGCTACTACGAGAAGTGGCTGGCCGAGCGCCCCGGCTACGGCGTCACCACGCTGGGCGCGGTGCGCATCCTCGGCGCGCGCTTCGGCGACTACCAGGTCACGGTGCAGCTGCGCGACACGCCCGAGGGCACCATCGGCCGGCTGGTGTCGGCCGCGGTCTACGAGCCCGTGGGCGACGTGCAGGAGCGCAGCGCGCGCATCGGCCGCGGCTTCCCGCGGCCGGCCGGCTCGCAGGTGGTGTCGGACACGCTGTCGTGGGACCAGGGCCAGCGCAACCGCACCATCGTCGTGACCAACGGCGTGAGCGTGGAGACCAATGCGCTCTACCTGCGCGAGCAGCTGCTGCGCCTGGGCTGGACGCTGGTGCAGGACCGCACCATCGAGGGCGGCCAGCGCAGCGCCCTGGTGTTCCGCCGCACCAACGAGGAAATGGCCGTGACCATCGTCAAGCCCGATCAGGCCTATGTCGTCACCGCCAGCCAGACCTCGCCCGAATGAAGCGCCCGCGCCACGTTCCCCCGCACCGCCAGCGCGGCCAGACCATCCTCGAGTACGCCATCGTCGCCGGCATCCTCGCCACGATGCTGTTCGCCACCTTCCCGGGCGCCGACCGCTCGGTGGTGGGGCTGCTGATCAAGGCCTTCCGCGATGCCTGGGCCACCTACTCGTACACGCTGTCGTTCCCGCTCTAGCCCCTTCTTCCCCCTCTCTCCTTCTCCCGCATGAAACCCGCCTCCGCCCGATTCACCAAGTTCAAGCACAGCGTGCGGCGGCTCTCGCCGCTGATCGGCGCGGTGGCCCTCGGCGTGCTCGCCGCCGGCCTGGGCTGGTACTACCTGCGCGCCAGCGAGCGCGAGATCGCGGCCAGCCTCGAGAAGGATGCCGACAGCCAGCGGCGCGACGTGGTGGTCGCGCGCCAGGGGCTGGCCGACGGCGTCAACGTGATGCCCAACATGGTGGCCAAGCGCTCGGTGCCCAACGAGTACGTGCACAACGACGCGCTCACGCCCGAGACCTTCCAGCAGTTCGTGGGCCGCACGCTGACCGTGCCGGTGGCGCCGGGCAAGCCGCTCTTGGCCTCCTTCTTCGCGCAGCCGCGCAAGGTGTTCGCGCAGGAGATCGAGCAGGGCGTGCGCGCCGTCACGATTCCCGTGGACGAGATCAGCTCCATCTCGGGCATGCTGCGCGCGGGCGACCGCATCGACTTCATGTACGTGGTCGACAAGGGCGCGGCCGCGGCCGGCGGCGAGCCCTCGGTGGTGGTGCCGCTGCTGCAGGACGTGGAGGTGCGCGCCACCGGCCAGATCACCTCCGAGCAGTTCGCGGCGCTGCGCCGCCGGCCCGACGTGGCGGCCGATGCCGATCCCTATGCGCAGCAGCGCTACTCGACCGTCACGGTCGCGATCCAGCCGCAGGACGCGCAGAAGCTGATCCTCGCGCAGCGGCTCGGCAAGATCGTCGCCGCGCTGCGCAACCCCGAGGACCGCGCGACCATGCACACGGGCGTGGACGCGGTCGACCTCGACGCGGTGGTGGCCGGCTTCCGGCCGCAGCGCGGCGGCCCGGTGGTGGCCGCGCGCGGTCCGGCGCCGCGCCCGGGCGTGGAATACATCGTCGGCGGTGCCGGCAACCGCGGTGCGGCGCCCGCCCCGAGCCAGATGCTGCCGCAGGGCGAGCTGCCCGTGCGCTGACGCGAGCGCCTCCCCGCCATGCCGGCCGCGCGGAGGGCGCGGCTTCCGAATGTTGTTCCGAAAAGAAGTCCGAATGAATCTCAAGCGATGCACCCTGGCAGCGAGCGCGCTGTGTCTTGTCCTTCATGGCGCGGCCCGGGGCGCCGAGGGCACCATCACGGGCGGCGGCTCCTACGTGGGGCCCGCGCGCGGCATGGGCGGCGCGCCCGCGGCGCTCGCGGTGCCGATCCCCGCGCCGCCGCCGTCGCTGCCTTCCGCGGCACCGTTCGCCGCGCCATCCGCCGCGCCCGCCGCCGAGCGCTCGCCCGGCATCCGGCCGCCGGCGCCGCCGCCGGCCGTCGCGCCGGTGATCACGCCCGAGGAGCTGCAGCGCATCGCGCAGCGCGCCACCGTGCTGCAGGACCTGCCGCAGACGCTCACGCTCTACGTCGGCCAGATGGTGCTGGTGAAGATGCCCGGCGTGGCGCGCGTGGCGATCGGCAGCGGCAAGGTGATGGAGGCGCGCGTGCTCGACGGCGCCAACCTGCTGATCACCGCGCAGGACGCGGGCGACAGCACGCTGCACGTGTGGGAGAAGGGCGGGCGCGTGCGCAAGCTCAAGGTGCGCGTCAACGTGGTCGACCTCGAGCGCATCGCCGAGGAGCTGCGCGAGATCACGCACGGCATCACCGGCGTGAACATCCGCCGCGTCGGCGAGCGCGTGATCCTCGACGGCAGCAACCTCGACCCGGCCGCGGTCGAGCGGCTCAACACCATCGCCCAGCTCTACGCGCCGGCCGCGGTGTCGCTGGCCACGGCCGACCGCATCCGCGTGGACCGCATGGTCGACATCCAGGTGCGCATCGTGGAGTTCACCAAGACCGCGCTCGACGACCTCGGCGTGCGCTGGCAGAGCTCGGGCGACGGCTTCAACTTCGGCCTGTTCTCGGACATCGCGGGCAACGGCCGCTACCGCATCCTGCCCGACAACTCCGGCTTCAACACCAGCACGCCCGAGGGCGCGGCCTTCCTCGCGCAGCGCCACCGCTCGCCGCAGGCCTACTTCGGCCTCGCCACCAGCCTGACCTCGCAGATCAACCTGCTGGTGCAGCGCGGCAACGCCTACCTGCTGGCCTCGCCCAACCTCAGCACGCGCAGCGGCGGCGAGGCCAAGTTCCTGGCCGGCGGCGAGATCCCGCTGCCCGCGCTGAGCACGCAGGGCGCGGGCTCGGTGGAGTTCAAGCCCTACGGCGTGCGGCTCAACATCAAGCCGATCGCCGACGGCGAGGGCAACATCTCGGGCAGCATCCTGACCGAGGTCAGCAGCATCGACCGCAGCGTGGCGGTGCAGGGCATCCCGGGCCTGCTCATTCGCCGCACCGACACCGAGTTCAACGTCAAGGCCGGCGAGACCATCGTGCTGTCGGGCCTCCTGAGCCGCGAGTCCACGCGCTCCAGCGACGGCGTGCCGGGCCTGCGCAAGGCGCCGGTGATCGGCCGCGCCTTCCGCGCCGACACCGACAACGACAAGGAGCAGGAGGTGGTGGTGTTCATCACGCCGCGCGTGGTCGATCCCTCGTACAGCCAGCCGCGCATCGAGCGCGCGCGCCAGATCGAGGGCGACGTCTCGCGCAACTTCGAGACCCTGACCGAGGACCGCTCCGACCCCGAGCGCCGCCGTCCGCCGCCGCCGGCCGCCAGCATCGACGGCCTGGTGCCGCCCGCGCCGCCGCGCGAGAGCGAGGCGCCCGACAACCCGCTGGGCTCGCCCGCCAACCCGATCGCCCCCTGAGCGGGCCGCGCACCATGCACAAGGTCTTCGTCAATTCCCCGCAGCAGCCGGTGCGCGAGTTCCCGTTCGACGCGCCCGAGCTGCAGGTCGGCAAGGACGCCGCGAGCCGCATCGTGCTCAGCGGCTGGAACGTCGCGAAGCAGCATGCGCAGTTCGTGCTGCACGAGGACGAGGTGTTCGTGCAGGACCAGGGCAGCCTGTTCGGCACCTGGGTCGACGGCAACCGCGTCACGCGCTACGGCCCGTTCAAGGGCGGCGAGGAGATCATCATCGGCGGCCACACGCTGGTGGTGTCGCTCGACAGCGCGATCCGAGCGCCGCGCGCCGACGGCCACGAGGCCGAGGAGACGCGCTCGCGCGACGCCGTGCCCGCGGTGCAGGAAGACCCGCTGCTGCAGTGGCGCCGCACCCTGCACCGCACGCTGCTGCAGCAGCTGGACAACCGGCGCGTCGACACCGCGAACATGAAGGACGAGGAGCTGCGCTCCAACATCCGCGCGCTGATCGCCGAGATCATTCGCGACACGCGCGACCTGCCCGCCGAACTCGACCGCGCGCTCCTGAGCCAGCAGCTGCTCGACGAGGCCATCGGCCTCGGGCCGCTGGAGGTGCTGCTCAAGGACGAGAGCGTGACCGAGGTGATGGTCAACCGCTTCGACGAGATCTGGATCGAGCGCGCCGGCCGCCTCGAGCGCACCAGCGTGGCCTTCACCAGCAACATCGCGGTGCTCGGCGCCATCGAGCGCATCGTCACGCCGCTCGGGCGGCGCATCGACGAGAGCTCGCCGATGGTCGACGCGCGGCTCAAGGACGGCTCGCGCGTGAACGCGATCATTCCGCCGCTGGCGCTGCGCGGGCCCAGCGTCACGATCCGGAAGTTCCCGAAGAACCGCATGGGCCACGAGGGCATGCAGCGCATCGGCTCGCTGACCGCGCCGATGGTGGAGTTCCTGCGCATCGCGGTGGAGGAGAAGCTCAACATCATCGTCTCGGGCGGCACCGGCACCGGCAAGACCACGCTGCTGAACATGATGTCGAACTTCATCCCGGGCAACGAGCGCATCGTCACCATCGAGGACGCGGCCGAGCTCTCGCTGGGGCAGCCGAACCTGGTGTCGCTCGAGTCGCGCCCGGCCAACATCGAGGGCAAGGGCCAGATCTCGATCCGCGACCTGGTGCGCAACGCGCTGCGCATGCGGCCCGACCGCATCGTGGTCGGCGAGTGCCGCGGCGGCGAGGCGCTCGACATGCTGCAGGCCATGAACACCGGCCACGACGGCTCGCTGACCACGCTGCACAGCAACTCGCCGCGCGACGCCGTCTCGCGGCTGGAGGTGCTGGTGACCATGGCCGGCATGAGCATCCCGGTGGCCGCGATCCGCGAGCAGATCGCCTCGGCGGTGGACCTGATCGTGCAGCTCACGCGCTTTCCCTGCGGCAGCCGCAAGGTCACGCAGATCACCGAGGTGGCGGGCTTCGCCGAGGGCGTGATCCAGTTCCAGGACGTCTATGCCTTCCGCAAGACCGGCGTGGACGAGAACTACCGCACCGTGGGCCACTTCGAGGCCGCGGGCACCGTGCCCGAGTTCTTCACGCGGCTGCAGGAGCACGGCGTGAAGCTCGACCTGGACTTCCTCTTCGGGGAGGCGACGCGATGAAGACCCTGGTGCTGTTCGCCTCCGTGCTCTGCGGCATGGGCTTCTTCACGCTGTGCGGCTACCTGTTCCTGCGCGGCTCGCCCGAGCTCGCCTCGCGCCTCATGCAGCGGCTGCAGTCGAGCGGGCGGCGCACGCTCAACCTCTCGGAGTTCCAGGCCCAGCACGCGGTGGCCTTCGCCTCGGGCCACGTGCTGCTGGTGGCGCTGTGCGGCCTGCTGGGCTGGGCCGTCACCGGCAAGCTGATGGGCGGCGCGGTGGCGGCGGTGGTGCTGTACCTGCTGCCGGCGCGCTGGTTCGCCTGGCAGCGCAAGAAGCGGCGCAAGCAGATCGAGGCCGAGCTGCCCGACGCGCTGCTGTTCATCGCGAGCGCGCTGCGCGCGGGCAGCGCGCTGTCGGTGGCGCTGCAGGTGCTGGTGCGCGACCAGCAGGGGCCGCTGGGCCAGGAGTTCGGGCTGGTGCTCAAGGAGCAGCGCCTGGGCGTGAGCTTCGACGACGCGATCCAGAAGATGGCGCAGCGCCTGGGCATCCCCGACTTCGTGCTGGTGGTGGTGGCGCTGCGCGTGTCCAAGGAGGTCGGCGGCAACCTCTCGGAACCGCTGCAGGCGCTGGCCGAGACGCTGCGGCGCAAGGCGATCCTCGAGGGCCGCATCCAGGCGCTGACCGCGCAGGGCCGCATCCAGGGGCTGGTGATGACGCTGTTCCCGGTGTTCCTCGGCGGCGTGCTCTACATGATGCAGCCCACCATGGAGCTGCTGTTCACCACCACCATCGGCTGGGTGGTGATGACCGTGGCGCTGGTGATGCTGCTGCTGGGCTACCTGATGATCCGCAAGATCGTCGCGATCGACATCTGAGCACCGCGAGGCCGCCCCATGCGTTCGCTGATCCTGCTCGCCATCGTCTTCCTGTGCGCCACCACGGGCGTGATCCTGCTGCTGTACGTGATCTCGCTGATCCGCAAGGCGCGGCCCTCCGAGCGCACGCACATGGACCCGCTGCCGCGGCTGCTGCGCATCGTGTGGCCCGCGGTCAACATCCTGCAGTTCCACATCTCCGAGATGGCGCCCACCGCGATGCTGGTGCGGCGCCGGCGCCAGCTGCAGCTCGCGGGGCTGGAGTTCGTGCTCAAGGCCGAGGAGTTCATCGCGGTGCAGGTGGTGGCGCTGCTGGTGGTGGGCGCGCTGGGCCTGTGGTGCGCGGGCCTGCTCGACGCGATGGCCGGCACCAAGGTCTGGGTCACGCTGGCCTCGTGCCTCGCGGGCTGGTACTACCCGGTGCTGTGGATGCGCGACCGGCGCAAGCGCCGCGAGAAGGAGATCCTGCGCACGCTGCCGGGCTACCTCGACATGATCACGCTGTGCTGCCAGGCCGGCCTGAGCCTCACCGGCGCGATCGCGCAGGCGGTGCAGAAGGGACCGGGCGGCGCGCTCGGGCAGGAGTTCGACCGCATGATGCGCGAGATGCGCACCGGCGCGAGTCGCATGGACGCGCTCAACGCCATGGCCGAGCGGCTCGACAACAAGCACATCAAGAGCCTGGTGTCGAACCTCACGCAGGCCGAGTCGCTGGGCGCGAGCCTGGCCGACACGCTGACCGCGATCTCCGAGCAGCGCCGCACCGAGCGCTTCCAGCAGGCCGAGAAGCTCGCGATGGAGGCGCCGGTGAAGATGATCGGGCCGCTGGTGATCTTCATCTTCCCGGTGACCTTCATCATCATCTTCTTCCCGCTGGTGATGCAGTTCCTCGAGACCCAGCGCTGAAGGCCGGACATGCGCATCGTCTCGCTCCGTACCACCGCCGCCCGCGCGCCCTTCGGCCCGGTGCGCGTCGCCGAGCGCGGCTGGGACCGCACGCGCGGGCTGCTCGGGCGTGCGCGCATCGAGGGCGGCGAGGGCCTGCTGATCACGCGCTGCAGCTCGGTGCACACCGTGGGCATGCGCTATGCGATCGACGTGGTGTTCCTCGACCGCGAGGGCCGCATCGCGCGCATCGTCGAGGGGCTGCGGCCGATGCGCATGGCGCTGTGCCTGGGCGCGGCCAGCGTGCTCGAGCTGGCCGAGGGGCAGGCCGCGCGGCTGTCGCTGCGGCCCGGGCTGCTGCTCGAAGGCTGGTAGGAACCACGAGAAGGAGATGGAAGCCATGCGACACCGAACCCGTTCGCCGTATGCAACGCGCCGCCGCCCCGCGCGCGGCGTCTCGATGGTCGAGACCCTGATCGCGCTGCCGGTGCTGATCCTGTTCGTGACCAGCGTGGTCCAGTTCGGCCTGATCTACCGCGCCAAGCTCACGCTCGAGTACGCGGCGCACGAGGCCGCGCGCGCCGGTTCGCTGAACAACGGCATGCCGCTGCCCTTCATCTTCCGCATCGGCAACTCGACCATGCCGGGCGTGGGCACCGTCAACAGCGCCGCGCTCACCACGCTGACCAACGCGCTCACGCGCGGCAGCGTGTGGCAGGGCCTGGTGAAGGGGATGATGCCGCTGCAGGTGCGCGAGTCGAGCGTGGGCGGCATGCTCTCGGGCTGGGTGGCGACCAACAAGGACCTGATCGAGTCGGCCTGCATCGAGTACCTGAACCCGACGCAGACCACCTTCGTCGACTGGGCCTTCATCGAGAACTTCGGCGAGCACCGCTGGATCGTGCAGATACCGAACGACACCATGCGCTACCGCAAGCCGCTGCCCTACGACTACAAGGCCAAGGCCATGGGCACGGCGGCCGGCATCAACGATCCGACGCCGCCCGACGCCGAGCTGCGCGGCACGGCCTCGAACAAGACGCTGGGCGAGACCAGCGTGCTGCACCTGAAGGTGCACTACGGCTACCGGCTCGGCATCCCGGTGGCCAACCGCATCATCCTCAAGGCGCTGCAGGGCTACCAGTTCGTGGCCGAGGCCTGGTTCAAGCTGCTGTCGCCCGACGGCGCGACCGCGCCCGCGGGCGACTTCCGCTTCACCCAGCTCGAGGCCTACTACATCGCCAACGGCAAGATCCCGCTCACGGCCGAGGGCGTGGTGGGCATGGAGTCGCCGATCTACTGGCACCCGTTCTATGCCTTCGGCCCGCAGGCCGACCGCACGATCGGCATCCAGTGGGACCCGGCCTGGAGCCAGAACACCGGCACCAACGTGCTGGAGGCGCCCGGCGACGCGATCACCAACGTCAGCGCCTTCATCCGCAACAACAGCACCGAGTGGGCCACTCAGCTGGCGGCACGCGGCCTCGACGCGCTGGCCGACAAGGTCGGCGACGGCAACGCCTTCTGCCCGGCGATCTGGGACGCTTCGGTCAAGGGCCAGCTCGACAACGTGCCGAGCCCGGACGGCAGCACGGGCGGCGGCGGATGAGCGTGCCGGTCTCGTCCGCGCGCGCGGCCGGCCTGTGCGCCGCCACCATCTTCGTGTCGGCCTTCCTGCTGTTCCTGGTGCAGCCGATGGTGGGGCGCCAGATCCTGCCGTGGTTCGGCGGCTCGGCCGCGGTCTGGACGCTGTGCCTGGTGTTCTTCCAGCTGCTGCTGCTGGCCGGCTACTTCTATGCCGAGCGGCTCGCGCGGCGGCCGCTGCGCACGCAGGCGGCGGTGCATGCGCTGCTGCTGCTCGCGGCCTGCGCCACGCTGCCGGTGATCCCGGGCGCGGCATGGCGCCCCGACGGGCAGGGCGATCCCTCGCTCGGCGTGCTCGCCGTGCTGGCCGCGACGGTGGGGCTGCCCTATCTCGCGGTGTGCACCACCGGCCCGCTGGTGCAGAGCTGGGTGGCGCGGCTGCATGCGCACGACGCGCAGCGGCGCACGCGCGTGTACCGGCTGTTCGCGCTGTCGAACCTGGCCGCGCTCGCGGCGCTGGTGGCCTATCCGTTCGCGATCGAGCCGGTGTTCGCGCTGCGCACCCAGGCGCTGGCCTGGTCGGCCGGCTTCGTGCTGTTCGCGCTGCTGGCCATGGGCTCGCTGTGGGCGGTGGCGCGCTGGCAGCGGTGCGCGGGCGAGGCGCCCGCGGCCGCGCCCGCCGCGCGTCCGGCCGCGCCGCCCGGCTGGCGCGACCAGCTGCTGTGGCTGCTGCTGTCGGCGCTCGGCACGGTGGCGCTGCTCGCGGTCTCGGCCTTCATCACGCAGGACATCGCCTCGGTGCCGCTGCTGTGGATCCTGCCGCTCGCGCTGTACCTGCTGTCGTTCGTGCTGTGCTTCGACAGCGAGCGCTGGTACCGGCGCGCCGTGTTCTGGCCCGCGGTGCTGCTGCTGGTGCCGGTGATGGGCTGGTATCCGACCACCGCGCAGCGCGCGCTGCCGATCGCCGCCGCGGTGGGGCTCTACGCGCTGGGCCTGTTCGCGGTCTGCATGTTCGCCCACGGCGAGCTCGCGCGCGCGAAGCCCGCGCCCGAGCGGCTCACGCGCTTCTACCTGATGGTGGCGGTCGGCGGCGCGCTCGGCGGCCTGTTCGCGGGCGTGGCCGCGCCGCATCTGTTCGACGGCTATTGGGAACTGCCGCTGTGCCTCGCGCTGCCGGGGCTCCTGATGCTGTGGCTCACGCGCGGCCAGCAGCGCGGCCCGTGGCCATGGTTCGCCTTCGGCGTGGTCGCGGGCTTCGCGGCCTGGCTGCGGCTGGCCTCGGTCGCGGTCTCCAGCGGCGTGTACCACGCCATGGTGGCGGCGCTGGCGCTCGTGGCCGTGGCCTACACCGCGCGGCGCGCGCGCTCCTGGTCGGCGGGCGCGGGCCTGATGGGCGCCTTCGCGGCAGCCGCGGTCGCCTGGTTCACGCTGTCGAACCTGCGCGAGACCGACGGGCGCACCGCGCTGCGGGCGCGCAACTTCTACGGCGCGCTGCGCGTCGAGCAGTTCGGCGCCACCGATTCGCCCACCGCCTCGCGGCGGCTGATGCACGGCGTGATCTCGCACGGCGAGCAGCGCCTGGGCGCGGTGGCGCGCAGGCTGCCGAGCACCTACTACGGGCCGGGCTCGGGCGCCGGGCTGGCGATCGCGGCGCGCGGCACGCAGCCGCAGCGGGTGGCGGTGATCGGCCTCGGCGTGGGCACGCTCGCGGCCTACGGCCGGCCCGGCGACACCTACCGCTTCTACGAGATCAACCCGCTCGTGATGGCGGTCGCGCGCTCGCACTTCAGCTACCTCGCCGATTCGCCTGCCACCATCGAGATCGCGCAGGGCGACGCGCGGCTGCTGCTGCAGCGGGAGCTCGAGGCGCGCGGGCCGCAGGGCTTCGACGTGATCGTGGTCGACGCCTTCTCGGGCGACTCGATCCCGATGCACCTGATGACGCGCGAGGCGCTCGCGCTCTATGCCAGGCACCTCGCGCCCGGCGGCGTCGTGGCCTTCCACATCAGCAATCGCCACCTGGCGTTGGCGCCGGTGGTGCGCCTGCTGGCCGACACGGCCGGGCTGCAGGCGCGGCGCGTGCACCACGTGCCCGATGCCGACAGTCCCGCGCTCGAGCACACCTCGGAGTACGTGCTGCTGTCGCGCGACGCGGGCTTCATCGAGAGCGCGGCGATGCGCGAGCACGGCGAGCCCATCGAGGCGTCCGCGGCCGCGCCCTGGAGCGACGACCACGCCAACCTGCTGGCCGCGATGCGCTGGACGCCGCGCTGACGAGCCTCAGCGCGCCGGCGGCAGGTGCCAGCGCCCGAGCAGCCGCGCCACCGCGCGCACGCGCTGCGTGTCGCGGCCCCAGCGGCGGCTCGCGGGCAGCTTCTGCGCCCACTTCATGCGCCGCGCCGCGTTCGCGATGCGCTCGCGCACGTCGGCGCTCACCTCGGCCAGCGCCGCATGCCAGTGCTGGCCGGCGGCATCGGGCGCGGCGGCCTCGAGCATCATGGCCGTGGAGTGCAGGTAGCTGAGCCAGTCGCGCGCCTGGCATTCGGCCAGCGTCATCACCTCCGAGGGGTCGTCCTCGAAATCGATGTAGCCGATCACGCCGTCGGGGCACTGCACCAGGTTGCGGTCGAAGGCCTGGCTCAGGTGCTGGCCGTGCGCGTGCACGGTGGCGATCGCCGCCAGCCCCTCGCGCCAGACCGCGAGCAGCGCGGCCGGGCCGGCGGCCGCGGCCTGGTCGAGCCGCTCCTGCAGCACCACGGTGCCGCGCCCGCTGGCGCCCAGGTCGGAGATCAAGAGGCCGTCGGCCTGTTCGGCCAGCACCCGCGGCACGCGCAGGCCGGCCGCGGCCAGCTGGCGCAGCCGGCGCGCCTCGGTCGCGATGGCGGCCTCGCCGCCGGGATTGGGCACCGGCTTGATGATGTCCAGCCCCGCCATGCGCGCGACCGCGGCCATCACCCGGTAGCCCCACTTGCCGTGGCGCGGGCCGGCCTTCTTGAGCCACACGCGCTCGTCGCCGAAGCGGTGGCTGGCCACGTTCCTGGCCTGGCGCGGCAGGGTGGCGCGCAGGAAGGCCGCGTAGTCGCCCGGCGCGGGCGCGGAGGGGATCGCGTCCAGCGGGGCCGGGCCCGAGGCCACGCCCTTGCGCATCGAAAGGCGCGCGCCGGCGCCGCCACGTCGCAGCGGATTCATGCGGCCAGTGCGAGCCCCTGGGGCGCCGTGGCGAGCGCCTCCTGCGTGCCCTGGACCCCCTGCGTCAGGGGCTGGAAGCTGTCGGCGCTGGCCAGCGGCCAGTAGGTGCGGAACACGTTGTGCTGCGCGTCGAGCGGGCCCAGCAGCGCGCCCGGCTGCACCTGCATCACCAGGTTGCTCAAGAGGCGCACCTCGGTGTCGGAGATCCGGCGCACGATGTGGTGGGCCGTGATCTGCTGCGGATGGTCGAGGCCGGCGGCCTGCACCAGCTCCTTGAGCGCGTGCAGCGTGCTGTGGTGGAAGTTGCGCACCCGCTCGGCCTTGGTCGGCACCACCAGCGCCTGCTGGCGTACCGGGTCCTGCGTGGTCACGCCGGTCGGGCAGTGGCCGGTGTGGCAGCTCTGCGCCTGGATGCAGCCCAGGGCCATCATGAAGCCGCGCCCCGCGTTGCACCAGTCGGCGCCCAGCGCCATCATGCGCGCCAGGTCGAAGGCGGTGATGACCTTGCCGGCGCAGCCCAGCTTGATGCGGTGGCGCAGGTTCACCCCCAGCAGCGTGTTGTGCACCAGCAGCAGCCCTTCCTGCAGCGGCGCGCCCACGTGGTCGCTGAACTCGACCGGCGCCGCGCCGGTGCCGCCCTCGGCGCCGTCGACCACGATGAAGTCGGGCGTGATGCCGGTGGCCTGCATCGCCTTGACGATGCCGAACCATTCCCAGGGATGGCCGAGGCAGAACTTGAAGCCCGTGGGCTTGCCGCCCGAGAGCTCGCGCAGCCGGGCCACGAAATGCATCATCTCGGTCGGCGTGGAGAAGGCGCTGTGCGAGGACGGCGAGATGCAGTCCACGCCGATCGGCACGCCGCGCGCGGCCGCGATCTCGGGCGTGACCTTGGGCGCCGGCAGCACGCCGCCGTGGCCGGGCTTGGCGCCCTGGCTCAGCTTGATCTCGATCATCTTCACCTGCGGGTCGCGCGCATTGGCGATGAAGCGTTCCTCGCTGAACGAGCCGTCGTCGTTGCGGCAGCCGAAGTAGCCCGAGCCGATCTCCCAGATCAGGTCGCCGCCGTGCACCCGGTGGTGCTGCGAGATCGAGCCCTCGCCGGTGTCGTGCGCGAAGCCGCCGCTCTTGGCGCCCTGGTTGAGCGCGAGGATGGCGTTGGCCGAGAGCGCGCCGAAGCTCATGGCGGAGATGTTGAAAACGCTGGCGCTGTAGGGTTGCGTGCAGACCTGGGCCGGATTGGCTTCGGCCGGCTGCGGCGTGCCGCCGATCACGATGCGGAAGTCGTGGCCGGCCAGTTTCGTCGGCTGCATCGAGTGGTTGATCCACTCGTAGCCCGCGATGGTCACGTTGAGCTGGGTGCCGAAGGGCCGGTTGTCGGGCTCGCCCTTGGCGCGCTGGTAGACCAGCGAGCGCTGGGCGCGCGAGAAGGGCGCGGCCTCGGCATCGCTCTCGATGAAGTACTGGCGGATCTCGGGCCGGATGAATTCGAGCAGGAAACGCAGGTGCCCGATCACCGGATAGTTGCGCAGGATCGCGTGGCGGGCCTGCCGCAGGTCGTGCACGCCGGTGCCAGCGAGCACCGCGAACACCACCAGCGCGATCCAGGCGAACCAGAGATGGGGGGAGGCCAGGACGAAGGCCAGGCTGGCCGCGAAACCGGCCACGCACAGGGCGAAGGCGGTGTAGCGGACCGGGAATGGAGTGATCGTGGGCATGGTTGTTGGGGGTCTGCCGAAGCCTGCTGCATCATAGAGGGCTGCTTCGAACTTGCCATGACGACCTCCCCACCCGACTCCGCCGGCACCAGCCCGGCCCCCGCCACCGACCTGCAACCCCTCGGTCCCGACGACTTCGACGCCCTCGACCGGGCGCTCGACGCGATGCGCGAGCACGACGAGGAAATCCCCCAATGGGAGTTCTGCGAGGGCTTCATGGCGGCGCTGATTTGTACCCGCCGCGTCATCGAGCCCTCGGAGTACTGGCCCGTGCTACTGGGCGATGGCTTCGTGCCGGCCCAGCAGATGGAATTCGTCTGGCACTGGAAGCGCCGCTGGCGCGAGATCGAGACCGGTCTCGATGCCGACGTCGAGACGCTCGAGGACGAGCGCAGCTGGCAGCCCGAGGTGCTCGACACCCGCGGCGCCATCGCCATGCTGCCGCCCGAGGAGCGCGCCGAGATGGACGGCGAGTCCCTGCCCTCCTTCGCCCAGGTCTGGGCGCTGGGCTTCATGTACGCGGTCGAGAACTGGCCCGAGGACTGGACCCCGCCGCGCGACAAGGAGGCGGCCCGGATGCTCGACGACGCGCTCGAGAACATCGTCGTGCTGACCGAGGACGACAAGGCCAAGCCGGTGCTCTCGATGTACGACGAGAACGGCCCGCCCAGCGTGAGCCAGCAGCGCCTGGACGACTTCGGCGCCGCCATCTGGGCCGTGTACGACCTGCGCCAGCTCTGGAAGAGCCTGGGCCCCAAGGTCGAGACCCTCCGCAAGGAAGCCACGCCCGGCCGCAACGACCCCTGCCCCTGCGGCAGCGGCAAGAAGTACAAGAAGTGCCACGGTGCCGGCTGAGGGCGCCAGTACCGCTTCACCACCGGCCGCGGCGCTGAACGCGCGCGCGGCCTGGGCCATGGTGCTCGCGCTGTGCGCGGGCGTGGCGCTGAGCCAGGCCTTCCGCACCGTCGGCGCCATCATGGCCAGCCCGCTGCAGGCCGAGTTCGGCCTGTCGCCGCAGGCGCTGGGCATCTTCTCGGGCGCCTTCCATTTCGCCTTCGGCGCGATGCAGCTGTTCATGGGCATCGGCATCGACCTGCACGGCGTGCGGCGCACCGTGCTGGTGGCCTTCCCGGTCGCGATCGCGGGCGCGTTGCTGTCGGCCCTGTCCTCGAACTACCTGGTGCTGGTGCTGGCCCAGGCGCTGATCGGCGTGGGCTGCGCGCCGGCCTTCCTGGTCTGCACCGTGTTCATCGCGCGCCACTTCCCGGCCGAGCGCTTCGCCACCGTCTCGGGGCTGGTGCTGGCGATCGGCGGCCTGGGCATGCTGGTCACGGGCACGCCGCTGGCCTGGCTGGTGCAGGCGCACTCCTGGCGCGCCGGCTTCGTGCTGCTGGCGCTGGCGGCCGCGCTGGCCTGGCTCGCGATCTGGCACTGGGTGCGTGAGCCCGCGGCGGCCGTGCCGGCGCGGCGCGAGTCGGTGCCCGAGGCGATCCGCCAGTTCGGCGCGCTGCTGATGCTGCGCCACACGTTGGGCATCGTGGTGCTGGGCGGCGTGACCTACGCCGCCTTCATCTCGCTGCGCGGGCTCTGGCTCGGGCCGCTGATGATCGAGCGACACGGCTTCTCGCTGGTGCAGAGCGGCAACGTCGCGCTCGCGGTGTCGGTGATCTCGCTGGTCGGCGCGCCGCTGTTCGGCCGGCTCGACAGCGCCGATCCCGCCGCGCGGCGCCGCCGCATCGTGCTCTGGGCGCTGGCCTACACGGGCCTGTTCGCGCTGATCGCCTTCGTGCACTCGGCCTGGCTCGACATCGCCGGCATGCTGCTGATCGGCCTGCTCTCGGGCTTCATCGTCTGGCAGTACGCCGACGTGCGCGGCGCCTACCCGGCGGCGCTCACGGGGCGCGCGATGGCGGTCTTCACCATGGCGATGTTCATGGGCGTGGCGCTGATGCAGTGGGGCACGGGCGTCGCCGCCTCGGTGGCGGTGGCGCACGGCGGCGATCCGCTCACGGCCGTGCTGGCCACCATCGCCGTGCTGCTGCTGGCGGGCATCGCGGCCTTCGCCTGGCTGCCGGCGCCTGACGGCGAGCGCGCTGCTAGATCTTGAACGCGCGCTGGATGTCCGGCCGCACCAGGTCGGCGTACTCGCGGTGCTTGCGGATGTAGCCCGCGATGAACTGGCACACCGGGATCACGTGCAGGCCGCGCGCGCGGGCTTCGTCGAGCACGTGCTTCGCGATCTTCGAGCCCAGGCCCTTGCCCTCGTGCGCGGGCATCACCTCGGTGTGGGTGAACATGATCGCGTCGGTCAGCAGGTTGTATTCGGCCAGCGCGGCGAGCTCGCCGCCGATGCGGGCCTCGTAGCGGTGCTCGGCCTCGTTGTTCGAGAGGATCGGGGCGTTGTCGTCGGTGCTCATGGTTGTCCTTGCAATGGTCGTGTTCAGGCGGGCCGGCTCGCGAGGTACCTGGCGAGGTTGGCGGCGGCGGTGGCGCGCACCTTCTTGCGCAGCATCGGCGACCAGCCCAGCAGCAGCCCCGGCGTGCCCAGCGCCTGGCGCGACCAGGTCCAGAACGGGAAGCTGTCGCGGTGGGTGGCGATCAGGCCCTCGGGCGTGAAGCCGAAGCGCGCGTCGATGCTGTTGTCGACCAGGCGGCCGGTGGCGCTGAAGCGGTAGTGGGCGTCCCAGTGGGCGCTGCCGCCGCGCTCGTCGGCGCGCACGTCGCGATGGCGCAGGCGCCAGACGTCGGCGCCCTTGGCCTTCGTGGCCTCGCACAGCATGCGCCACATGCCGCCGATCTCGCGCCGCCCGCGCAGCGAGAAGGCCTCGTCGTCGAACACCGCGTCGGGTGCGTAGCAGGCTTCCATGGTGGCGGCGTCGAGCTGGGCGAACGCGCCGTAGAAGCGCTCGATGGTCTGCGCGTTGGTGGTGGCTGTCATGGGGCCTCGGGCGCCGGGAGCGCGGTGGTGGGGGAAGAAGGTCAGAGCGCGGCCGGAAGGGCGCGCACCAGGAAATCATAGACCGCGCGGATGCGCCGGTCGGTGCGGACCTCGCGGTGCACCGCCAGCCACACCGGCAGCGCGGGCAGCTTGAGCGCGGGCAGCACGCGCACCACCTCGGGGTCGCTGCGCGCCAGCGATTCGGCCACGAAGCCGATGCCCATGCCGTGGCGCAGCGCCTCCCAGTAGACGCTGACGTCGTCGGTGCGGAAGCAGAAGTCCTCGCGCTGCAGCGGCGCGCCGAGCTCGGCCGAGCTGCGCAGGATGCTCTCGTCGCGGTCGTAGCCCAGCAGGTCGTGCCGCAGCAGGTCGGTCCAGTGGCGCGGCGTGCCGCGGCGGCGCAGGTAGTCGCGCTGCGCGAAGGCGCCGAGCGCGAAGCGGCCCACGCGCCGCGCCACCAGGCTCGCGGTCTCGGGCCGGGTCATGCGCAGCGCGATGTCGGCCTCGCGCCGCAGCAGGTTGCTGACCTCGTTGCTGGCCACCAGCTCGATCTGGATCTCGGGCAGCTCCAGCCGCATGCGCGCCAGGATCGCCGGCAGCAGGTGGCGCGCCGTCGCCTGGCTGGCCGACAGCCGCACCGTGCCCGCGGTGGCGGCGTTGGCGCCGGCCACGCTGCGCGACAGCGCGAGCGCGCCGTTCTCCATCACGCGCGCCGATTCGGCCAGCTGCGTGGCCATGGCCGTGGGCTGCAGCCCCTGGCCGGTGCGCTCGAACAGCACCACGCCGAGCTGCGATTCGAGCTCGGCGATGTGCCGCCCCAGCGTCGGCTGGCTCGCGTTCAGCAGCCGCGAGGCGGCCAGCAGGCTGCCGCTGTCGAGCGCCGCGAGGAAGGAGCGGATCAGCCGCCAGTCGAAATCGAGGTCGGTGCCGCGCCGCATGGGGTATTCAATTCTGAATATCTGTTGTCAATGGTTGTCTAATTGTGATCTGAGTTTCGCCTTCCGATAATTCCCGGCATGGACGAGCGAAGAAACTTTGTCCGGCTGCTGGGAGGCGGTGTGGTGCTGGCCGCGGGCGCCGCGGCACTGGCCACCTGGTGGCTGCACGACGACATGCCGGCCGCGGCCCTCGAGATCTGGAACGGTCCGGGCGACGAGCCCGACGTGCGCCGGCGCGCGCTCGCCTATGCGGTGACCGCGCCCTCGGCCTACAACCGGCAGCCCTGGCGCGTGGACCTGCGCGAGCCCGATGCGATCGTCCTGTACTGCGACCGCGAGCGCCTGCTGCCCGAGACCGACCCCTTCGGGCGCCAGGCGGTGATCGGCCAGGGCGCTTTCCTCGAGCTGCTGGTGATGGCGCTGGCCCAGCAGGGCGTGGCGGCCAGCGTGCAGCTGTGGCCCCAGGGAGAGCTGCCCGCCGACCCGCGGCAGTGGGGCCACCTGCCGGTGGCGCGGTTGCGGCTGTCGAGCGGCGGCACGCCCGATCCGCTGTTTTCCCAGGTGCTGCGCCGGCGCACGCCGAAGCAGCGCTTCGACACCGCGCGGCCGGTCTCGGCCGAGCTGCTGCAGGGCGTGCTCGCGGCGGTGCCCAACGGCAGCGCGCTGCGCGCCGACGGCACGGTCGAGATGGGCCGCGTGCTGCCGCTGCGCCGGCTCTGCCTGGCCGCGGCACGGGTGGAGATCGCCACGCCGAACACCGCGCGCGAGAACCTGCGGCTGCTGCGCGTGGGCCCCGAGGAGATCCTCGCGCACCGCGACGGCTTCTCGCTCAACGATCCCGCGCTGCGGCTGGCCGTGGCGCTGGGCCGCTTCGACCGCGAGGTGCCCGCGCGCGAGGGCAGCCGTGCCTTCGAGCGCACGCTGGCGCTCTACGCCGACCAGGCCGGCACGGCCATGGGCTTCGCCTGGATCAGCAGCGCGGGCAACAGCCGCACCGACCAGCTCAACGCCGGCCGCGCCTACCTGCGCCAGCAGCTGCGCGCCACCGACCTCGGGCTGGGCATGCACCCGATGAGCCAGCCGCTCGAGGAGTTCGCGGAAATGGCGGCGCACCACGCGGCGGCGCACGAGATGCTGCTGGGCCTGCCGCCGCCGCGCGACGCGCGCGGCCGCACGCTGCAGCTGCTGTGCCGGATCGGCTATCCGATGGCGCTGGTGCCGCCCGCGCCGCGCCGGCCGCTGGGCGAGTTCGCGCTGGCCTGATCAGGTCGCGCTCGGGGCTTCGAGCAGTTGCACCAGCGTGTGCAGCGCATGCCGCACCGTGGCCGCGCGCACCGTGGCGCGGTCGCCGTCGAAGCGGCGCCGCTCGGTGCGCACCTGGCCGTCGACCGACCAGCCGAACCACACGGTGCCGACCGGCTTGTCGGGCGTGCCGCCGGTGGGGCCGGCGATGCCGGTGACCGCCACCGCGACGCGCGCCGGCGCCGAATGCGCGATCGCGCCCAGCGCCATCGCGCGCGCCACCGGCTCGCTGACCGCGCCGTGCGCCTCGACCAGCGCGGCGTCCACGCCCAGCAGCTCGGTCTTGGCCGCGTTGGAGTAGGTCACGAAGCCGCGCTCGAACCAGGCGCTGGAGCCCGCGAGCTCGGTGCAGGCGGCGCCGATCAGGCCGCCGGTGCAGCTCTCGGCGGTGGCCAGCAGCCAGCCCTTCTTCAGCAGCAGGCCGGCCAGGGCCTCCACCAGCTCGGGCGTGTCGAGGTCCTGCGACGAAGGGGGCGGGAAGGAGGATTCCATGGGTCGGGGTCTCACCAGGCGCGCCAGAGCGCGATCACCAGCAGCGCGCAGAAGGCCGCCACCAGGTCGTCGAGCATGATGCCGAAGCCCGCGTGCCACCAGCGCACCGGCGCGGCATCGCGCGGCTTGAACAGGCCGTCGGCCCAGGCCACGGGGCCCGGCTTGGCGGCATCGAAGAAGCGGAACAGGGCGAAGGCGACGGTCTGCGCCCACAGGCCGGCCGGCGTCACCAGCCACAGCACGATCCAGAACGCGACCACCTCGTCCCACACCACCGCGCCGGGGTCGGCCAGGTTCATGTCGCGCGCCGTCAGCGTGCAGGCCCACCAGCCCAGCGGCAGCGAGACCCCGATGATCCAGCCGATGGCGGCCGGCGACAGCCAGTGCTGCATCACCGAGAACGCGGCCCAGGCCCACAGCGTGCCCACGGTGCCGGGCGCGAAGCGCGACAGGCCGGAGCCCAGGCCCAGCCCGATGAAGTGCGCGGGATGCGAGAACAGGAAGCGCGCGCTCGGGCGGCGGATGGAGGGCGGGGGCATGGCGCCGGAAGTGGGCATCGGACGGGCGGGATCGGAGACGGGAACGGCGGCGTGCATCAGCCGGGAGTGTCGCGCATCTTGCCGCGGCGGGCGCCGCCTTCGTTTTTATTTATCAAAGCAATTACTTGTTTAATTCAAGGCGCGGGCCTAGTATCCGGGCACCTTCCAGATCCGGGCCCGGGCGCTGCGCCATCGGGCCGCCGCTTCCATCATGGCCTCTTCCTCCTCTCCCTCCCTCGACCGCTCCCGCGCCGACCCGCCGGCCACCGCCGGCTGGGGCGAACTCTTCAGCGGCCGCAACGGCTGGCGCGCGCTCGCGCTGACCGGCGGCGTCGCGCTGCATGCGGTCAACGTCCACATCGTGACCACTGTGCTGCCCTCGGTGGTGCGCGAGATCGGCGGGCTCGACTGGTACGCCTGGAGCACCACGCTGTTCGTGCTCGGCTCGATCCTCGGCGCGGCGCTGTCGGTGCGCCTGCTCGCGGTGCTGGGCCCGCGCGGCGCCTGCCTCGCGGCGCTGGCGGTGTTCAGCGCCGGCTCCATCGGCTGTGCGCTCGCGCCGGCCATGCCGTGGATGCTGGCCGGCCGCACGGTGCAGGGCCTGGGCGGCGGGCTGCTGGCGGCGCTGAGCTACGGTCTGATCCAGCTGGTGTTCGCGCCGCGGCTGTGGCCGCGCGCGGTGGCGCTGGTGTCGGGCATGTGGGGCGTGGCCACGCTGTGCGGGCCGGCGGTGGGCGGGCTGTTCGCGCAGGGCGGCCACTGGCGCTGGGCCTTCTGGACCCTGCTGCCGGTGGCGGCCGCGCAGGCGCTGCTGGTGACGCTGCAGCTGCGCCCCGCGGCCGGCGTGCGCCACGAGCGCCCCGCCAGCGCGCCGCGCATCGCGCTGCCGCAGATCGCGCTGCTGCTGGCCTCGGTGTTGGTGATCGCGGCCAGCGAGTTCGGCGCCTCGTTGCCGGCGCAGGCCGCGGGCGTCGCGCTGGGGCTGGCGCTCGGCATCGCCGCCACGCGCGTCGACCGCGCCTCGGCCGTGCGGCTGCTGCCCACGGGCGCCTATTCGATCGCGGCGCCGCTGGGCGCGATCTACGCCAGCGTGGCGCTGCTGCTGATCGGCACCACCACCGAGATCTTCGTGCCCTATTTCCTGCAGCTGCTGCACGGCCACACGCCGCTCGCGGCCGGCTACCTCACGGCCGCGATGGCCGGCGGCTGGAGCGTGGGCTCGCTGCTCTCGTCGGGGCGCGGCGGCGCGGGGGCCGACCGCATGCTGCGCGCCGGCCCGGTGGTCTGCACGCTGGGCCTGGCGGCGCTGGCCGTGCTGCTGCCGGCGCCGGGGCATCTGCCCGCCGGGCTCGAGACGCTGGCCGTCGCGCTCGCGCTGGCGGCCGTGGGGCTGGGCGTGGGCATCGGCTGGCCGCACCTGCTGACGCGCGTGATGTCGCGCGCGCCGGCCGGCGAGGAGGGCCTGGCCTCGGCCTCGATCACCACGGTGCAGCTCTACGGCATGGCGGTCGGCGCCGCGGTGGCCGGGCTGGTGGCGAACGCGGCCGGGCTCACGCAGCCGGGCGGCGTCGAGGGTGCGCGCTCGGCGGCCGTGTGGCTGTTCGCGAGCTTCGCGATCGCGCCGGCGCTGGTGGTGCTGCTGGCGCGGCGCGTGGTGTCGGCCACGCGCGCTGATTCCTAGGCCAGCACGCCTTCCCAGGGCAGCGCGCGCTTGGTCGCGCGCTCGCGCTGCGGCTCGCCGCGCAGCCGCGCCACCAGCGCATAGACGTCGGCCGGGATGTAGGCGCCGCGCCAGGCCACGTGCTGGTCGGCGCGGCACAGCACCAGCCGGTGCGCGTAGGCCGGCGGCACCACGGCGGCGTCGATGTCGAGCACCGTGAGCGGCATGCGGTAGGTGTCGGCAGCGCGTTCCAGCGCGCGCACGTCGGCGCTGCGGTCGAAGCGCAGCAGCGTGTAGCCCGGGCCGAAGGCGTCGTACAGCGAGCGGCCGTCGGCCAGCCAGAAGTGCGGCGCGCGGCAGCCCGGCACGGTCGAGGCCGTGAAGGCGCCCATCGAATAGGCCGGCGGCACGTGCTCGCCGTCGGGCACGATGATCGGCGAGCCGGTGTAGAAGTAGCCGAAGTTCAGGCCCGCGCAGCAGAACTGCTGCACGTTGAGCTCGTAGGCCTCCTGCCCGATGTCGGCGCGCAGCGCGTCGCCCTCGGGGCCGGGCGCCTCGATGTTCGGGGGCACCGCGCGGCGCGCGCGGATCATCTTCTGCGCATGGTCCATCGCGAACTGCGAGACCTGCTCGGTGATCGGCAGCCGCTCGGCCTCGTAGGCGTCGAGGATGCCCTCGTCGGCCCAGCCCTGCACGCTGGCCGCGAGCAGCCACGAGAGGTTGAGCGCGTCGGCGATGCCGGCGTTCATGCCGTAGCCCGCGTAGGGCACCCACAGGTGGGCGGCGTCGCCCGCGAGGAACACGCGGCCGTTGCGGAAGCGGTCGGCCACCAGCCGGCGGCCGACCCAGTCCTCCTTGCTGAGGATCTCGTACTCGAAGTCGGGGCCGACGCCGAGGATCTCGCGCAGCGAGCGGTCGCGGTCCACCGAATCGAACTCGGGCTCCTCGGCATTGAGGTGGTTGTGGACCAGCCAGGTCTCGTGGCCGTCGATGGCGAACATGGTGCCGCAACGGCGCGGGTTCATCGCGTAATACGACCACGCGGGCTTGCCCGGGATCAGCGCGCGCAGGCCGGGCGCTCGGATGCAGGTCGACTGCACGCGCTGGATCACCGCCGTGCCCTCGAGCTTCGCCCCCATCTGCTTGCGCACCGCCGAGCTGCCGCCGTCGCAGCCCACCATGTAGCGTCCGCGCAGGCTGCGCGTCACGCCGCTGTCGAGGTCGGTGGCGATCGCCGTCACGCCCTCGGCGTCCTGCACGAAGCCCGCCACCTGCGTGCGGTTGAGCAGGGTCACGCCCGGCAGCGCGGCCGTGTGGCGCAGCAGGATCGGCTCGAGGTAGATCTGGTTGATGCGGTGCGGCGGCTCGGGCGTGGGCCACCAGGCGTCGGGTCCCTCGGTCTCGGTGTAGCGATCGCGCCGGCAGGGAATCGGGATGCGCGCGAGCTCGGTGCCGGTCACGCTGGTGCGGAACACCACGTCGTTCGGGTGGTCGGCCGGCAGGCCCGCGTCGCGCAGCTTCTGCGCCACGCCCAGGCGGCGGAACTGCTCCATGGTGCGCGACGCCACGTGGTTGCATTTCACGTTCGGCGGCTCGGCGAAGGCGCGCGTCTCGCACACGATCGTGCTGACGCCGCGCGAGGCCAGGTCCATCGCGAGCGAGAGGCCCACCGGGCCGGCGCCGACGATCAGCACGTCGGCCTGGAGATCGAGGTCGTTCTTCATGCGCACGGGATCTATTCGAGCTTGATGTTGGCGGTGCGGATCACCTGCGCCCACTTGCGGGTCTCCGCGCGGATGTAGGCATCGAAGGCCTCGCTCGACCCCGGCGCGGGTTCCACGCCGAGGTTGCGCATCGCGGCCTTGATCTGTTCGTCGCCGAGCGCCGCGTTGATCTCGGCGTTGAGCCGCGCGACCACCGGCGCCGGCGTGGCCGCCGGCGCCACCACGCCGAACCAGCCGGTCGAGTCGTAGCCGGGCAGGCCGGCCTCGGCCACCGTCGGCACCTCGGGCAGCATCGGCAGCCGCGCGGGACTGGTGACCGCGAAGGCGACCAGCTTGCCGGCCTTGATCTGCTGCAGCGCCGAGGGCAGGTCGACCACCGCGACCGGGACCTGTCCCGCGAGCGCGTCGAGCGCGGCCGGGCCCGAGCCGCGGTAGGGCACCTCGACCAGCCTGACCTCGGCCATCTGCGCGAACAGCGCGGCCGACAGGTGCATCGCCGTGCCGTTGCCGCCATGGCCGATCGACAGCCCGCCGGGCTGCGACTTCGCGAGCGCGATCAGCTCGCGCTGGGTGCGCGCCGCGACCGAGGGATGGCCCACGATCACGAACGGGATCGCGGCCAGCATGCCCACGGGCTTGAAGTCCTTGAGCGGATCGAAGGGCATCTGCGCATAGAGGCTCGCGTTGGCCGCGAGCGCGCCCGCCGCGCCCACGCCCAGCGTGTAGCCGTCGCCCGGTGCCTTGGCCACCAGCGTGAGCCCGACGTTGCCGCCCGCGCCGGGCCGGTTGTCGACCACCACCGGCTGGCCCAGCCTCTCGTTGAGCCGCGGCACCAGCATGCGCACCACCGCGTCGGCGCTGCCGCCGGGCGGGAAGGTCACGACCACGCGGATCGGCTTGTCGGGAAAGGCGCCCGCCGCGGGCGCCTGCGCGAAAGCGGGTCCGCCGCACAGCGCGGCGGCCGCGGCCAGCAGCAATTGCCTGCGCGGCGGTTGCATCGCGCCGCGGGCGATCGTTGCGGTCATCGGTACTCCTTGAATGTGCATCCGTGTTCTGGCGCCCGATTGAACGATGGGCGCATTCATTCGTAAATCAAGAAATTCAGAACCAAATATCATGTTTCCTGATGAAAGCGAACTTCAGTCCTACGATCCGCCAGCTGCGCGCCTTCCTCGCCGTCTACCAGCTGCGGCAGCTCAGCGCCGCGGCGCAGCGGCTGTTCGTCACGCAGTCGGCCGTGAGCATGCTGCTGCGCCAGCTCGAGGACGGATTGGGCACGCGGCTGTTCGACCGCACCACGCGCTCGCTCAAGCCCACGGCCGCCGCGCAGGAGATGCTGCCGGCGGCCGAACGCATCCTGCGCGATGTCGATGCGCTCGCTTCCGGCTTTCGCGACCTCGCCACGCTCGAGCGCGGCCGCGTCTCGATCGCGATCACGCCGACCCTGGCCTCCTTCCTGCTGCCCGAGGCGATCGGAGAGTTCCAGCGGCAGCATCCCAAGGTGCGCGTGGTGGTCAGCGACTGCGCGCCCGACCAGTTCATCGCGCGCATCCTCGGCGAGCACGTGGACTTCGGCATCGGCACGCCCGAGCGGCCCGGCGCCGAGGTCGAGACGCAGCGCCTGCTGCGCGACCATCTCGCGCTGGTCTGCCGCGACGACCATCCGCTGGCGCAGGCGCGCGTGGTGCGCTGGACCGACCTCGGCCGCCATCCGGTGATCACGGTGCGGCCCGGCTATGGCGTGCGGCCGCTGATCGACGGCACCGCCAGCGATGCGGGCGTGGCGCTCGAGGTCGCGCACGAGGTGTCCTTTCTCTCGACCGCGCTGTGGATGACCGCCTGCGGCATGGGGCCGTCGATCATGCCCTCGGCCTTCGCGCGCGCGGCGGGCGATCCCTCGCTGGTCATCAAGCTGCTGAGCGCGCCGCGCGTCTCGCGCGACATCTCGGTGGTCACCAAGCGCGGCCACACGCTGTCGGAGGCGGCGCGCCAGTTCCTCGACGTGCTCAAGCGCACGCTGTGAGGAGGACTGGCGTTCAGGCGAAGTGATCGAAGGAGCCGAAGCGCTGCGCCACCGGCGCGCCCGCGGCATCGACGAAGCGCAGCCCGCTCTCGCCATCGATGCGCCCGATGCGCGTGACCGGCGTCGCGCTGTCGCGGCCGGCCTGTTCCACCGCCGCGCGCGCCGAGGCCGGCGCGGTGAACACCAGCTCGTAGTCGTCGCCGCCCGAGATCGCCATCGCGCGCAGCGTGTCGCGTTCCAGCCCCGCGGCGGCGGCCGAGCCGTCGGCCACGGCCGCGATGCAGTGCATCGCGGCGTCCACGTCGAGCGTCGCGCCCACGCGGCTCGCGCGCAGGATGTGGCCGAGGTCGCCCGCGAGGCCGTCGCTCACGTCGGCCGCCGCGCTCGCGATGCCGCGCAGCGCCTGGCCCAGCGCCACGCGCGGCGCGGGCTGCTCCATGCGCGCGCGCGTGCGCTCGAACAGCGGGCCCGGCAGCGACAGCGTGCCGCGGAAGTTCTCGAGCGCCAGCCGCGCATCGCCGAGCGTGCCGCTGATCCACAGCTCGTCGCCCGCGCGCGCGCCCGAGCGCAGCAGCGCCGCGCCGGCCGGCACCTCGCCGAACACGGTGATGCAGAGGTTGAGCGGGCCGCGCGTGGTGTCACCGCCCACCAGCTCGCAGCCGTGCTCGTCGGCCAGCGCGAACAGGCCGCGCGAGAAGCCCTCGAGCCAGCCTTCGTCCACGCCCGGCAGCGCCAGCGCGAGCGTGAAGGCCAGCGGCTTCGCGCCGCAGGCCGCCAGATCGCTGAGGTTGACCGCCAGCGCCTTGTGGCCGAGCCGCGCCGGATCGACGGTCGAGAGGAAGTGCCGGCCCTCGACCAGCATGTCCGAGGAGACCGCGAGCTGCATGCCCGGCGCGGGCGCGAGCAGCGCGCAGTCGTCGCCCACGCCCAGCGGGGAACGGAGGGCGGGGCGTTGGAAATAGCGTTGGATCAGGTCGAATTCACCCATGCGCCGAGCATAAATGCATGCGTTCGGCTGTCCGCCTCTTACGCCGCCCCGCGAAAGCGCAGCGACGCCTGCCGCACCACCTCCGCCAGCAGGCGCTCGCGCCCCTGCCGCTCGCGCAGCCACCGCGCGTCGTTGCGGTTGGTCTCGACGCTGGTGCGCAGCTCGCCCAGCGCCTGGGTGGCGTTGAGCGCCTCGCTGTGCCATTCGAGCTGGGTCATGGTCATCAGGATGTGGTCGCGCAGCGGCATGTGCTGGCCGCTGGCGGGGTCGACGTAGACCGCGTCGAGGCCGAAGCGGCAGGCCTGGAAGCGGTTGTAGGTGTAGACCAGGTAGTCGTCCTCGCTGGGCTCGAAGGGCTGCTCCTGCAGGAACCAGGCGGCCAGCGACTGCACGTAGCCCGCGAGCGCGGCGGCGCGCGCCACGGTCAGCGGGGTGTCGAAGACGCGGATCTCGATGGTGCCGAACTCGGGCTTGGGCCGGATGTCCCAGTAGAAGTCCTTCATGCTGCGCACGACGCCGGTGCGGGTCATGCGCTCGAAGTAGGCCTCGAATTCCTTCCAGCTCGTGGTGAAGGGCGCGCGGCCCGACAGCGGGAAGGCGAACACCGAGTTCAGCCGCGCCGAGTCGAACTGCGTGTCCTGCCCCTGCACGAAGGGCGAGGAGGCCGACAGCGCGATGAAGTGCGGGATGTAGCGCGACATGCGGTGCAGCATCAGGAGCGCCGAGTCGGCATCGGGGCAGCCGATGTGCACGTGCTGGCCGAAGATGGTGAACTGCTTGCTCAGGTAGCCGTAGAGCTCCGACAGCTCGCGAAAGCGCGGCTTGTCGTAGATGCGCCGCTCGTGCCACTGCTGGAACGCATGCGTGCCGCCGCCCACCACCGCGATGTTGAGCTTGTCGGCGTTCTTGATCAGCGCGTCGCGGATCGGCGTGAGCTGCGCGATCACGTCCTGCGCCGAATGGCAGATGCCGGTCGAGATCTCGATCATGCTCGAGGTCATCTCGGGCACCACGCTGCCGGGCAGCGGGGTCTGCGCCATGAGGCGCAGCATGTCTTCCGCATACGGCGCGAGGTCGTAGTCGTGCGTGTTCACGAGCTGCAGCTCGAGCTCGACGCCGAGCGACAGCGCCTCCGACTTGTTGAAGGGCTCGAGCTTGACGGCACGGCTCGCGGGATCGGCCGGCAGCGGCGCCGAGCGCACGTCGTCGCTGTCGGGGTCGATCGCGGCGGTCGGGGTGGGGGTCGTGTTGCTGCTCATCGCTGCGTGTCCTCGGCGGTGCTGCTGAAGGCCTCGGGCGCCCAGGGCACCGAGCTCTCGCCCACCGCGTGGATCGCGACGGTGGCAAGCACGGCGCCCAGCAGCTCCATCAGCAGGATCGAGGGCAGCGCGACCTGGGTGATCATGGTGCCGAGCAGGGGCGAGGCGGTGGCGAAATTGGAGGCGATCAGGAGCGCGATCGAGGACAGCGGCGACATCGCGCAGCCGACCCAGAAGGCCTGCTTCCAGCTCGCGCCGCTGCCGGGATTGGCGATCGCCACGCCGGCGATCTTGGCGACCATGCGCACGGCGATCAGCGCCAGCACCACGCTGGCCACGGGCAGCGTCCAGTCGGCCTGCGCCGCGACGATCGACACCAGCACGAACATCAGCATGGTGAGCAGCGAGGCCGCGGTGCCGAGCTGGCGCTGCCAGGCCCAGGGCTTGGGGTTCAGGGTCTTGAGCAGCACGCCGCCGATCAGCGCGGCCAGCGGCGCGGAGCCGCCGATGTGCGCGGTGACGGCGGCGCCGGCGGCGATCAGCGCGAGCAGCAGCAGCGAGGTGTTCTCGCTGGTCGGGCTCATCACGCGCAGCGCGGTGCGCAGCGCCAGCGCCATCAGCGCGCCGACCACGAAGGACAGGCCCAGCACCACCGCGATCGGGTAGAGCTTCTGCAGCACGGTCTGCGGCGCGCGCTCGATCAGCCCGGCCTGCGCATAGCCGAGCGCGAGCGCGTAGAAGGTGTTGAGCGTGGCCAGCGTCATCGCGCGCTCGGTCACCGGGCCGGCGGCGCGGGTGTCCATGATCACGCGGCTGAGCACCGCCGGCGAGGCGACGATCGCCATCAGCGCGAGCGGGTTGGCCACCGGGTCGGGCAGGCCCAGCAGGCGCAGCACCCAGAACACGCCGAAGTAGGTCAGCGTGGCCTCGAGCAGGCTCTGCACCAGCACCATCGGGTTGTGGCGGAACCAGCGCAGCGGCAAGCGGCCGCCGGCCTCGAACAGCACCACGGCCACGCCGAGCTCGAGCAGGAACAGGCTGATGCCGCGCAGCGGCCAGATCGCGCCCTCGAAGCCGGCGAAGCCGACGATGGTGCCCACGATCGAATAGCCGACCACCTTGGGCATGCCCATGTAGCGGCGCACCAGGTGGCCGGAGGCGGCGGCCGCTGCCAGCAGCAGCGACCACAGCACGGTGGGAAGGCCGGCCGAGGGGCGGGCCCATTCGGACCAGAAGCCCATCAGGTCGGCGGTGAGACTCGTCAGGTTCATGCGGGTAGGAAAAAGCTCGTGGGCCGGCTGCGCCAGCGCTCGCGCAGCGCGCCGCGGATGCGGGCGCGGTCGGCGAGGCTCACGCTGTGCGCGCGCAGCGCCAGCCGGAAGGCGAAATAGAAACTCACGCTCACGTTGAGCGCACCGATCACCGGGATCGCCGCCACCGCCCACCACAGCAGCGGCTGCTGCAGTGCCGGCAGGCCGAGCGACACCGCGGCCGCGCCGATCTGGCCGGCCGACAGCGTCACGTGGCGCACGTCGAGGCCGAGCCCGAAGAAGCCCGCGACCGCGGGCAGCAGTCCGAGCATCAGGCCCAGCGAAATGTTGGCGGCGAAGCCGGAGATATGGGTGCGCATGAAGTCGGCCCATCGGCGGGCCCGGGCGGCACCCAGGACGGCGCCGATGCGGGGGTTGTACCGCATGGCGGAGTCCAGCCTGTGCAGGACAAAGGCGTTTTCTGCCCAGCCCGCGATCAGGCTGGAGGCGAACAGCAGCACCCCCGTGAAGGCCGCGAACAGCACCGTGGGGCCCGCGATCGACAGCGAGCGCAGCACCGCGCCCGCGTGCGCGGCATCGAGCAGCGGCCGCTGCAGCGCCAGCTGCCAGGCGATGGCGAGCGCGGCCACCGCCGGCACCACCACCAGCACGTTGCCCAGCACCGCCGCCACCTGCGAGCGCACCAGGTTGGCGACCTCGTCGACGAATTCGTCGAGGCCGCTGTCGGCGCGGATCCCGCGCAGCCGCGCGGCCAGCGCCGGCGCCGTCATGGCCGGCTGCTTGGTGGCGAGCGTGAGGTGCAGCAGCTGGATCGCGACGAAGCTGGCGGCGTACATCACGCCCGAGCCCAGGCCGCTCCAGAAGGCCGACAGGCCCAGCGCGTAGATGCCGAACTTCGCGAGCACCGTGAGCGAGGTCAGCGCGCCGCCGCCCGCGGCCTTGCGCACCATCTGCCGGTAGCTCGCGCGGTCGCGCGTGATGTAGTGCTCGCCGGTCTCGGCGCTGCGCTCCGTGACCTTGGCCGCGAGCATCGAGGAGTTCGAGGCGATCAGCGCGCGGATGCTGTTGCGCTCGCTGCCGGCCTGCACCAGCCGGGCCACCAGCCGCGCGATGCCGACCGCGGGCGTGGGCGACATCAGGCCGTCGAGCAGCTCGCGGATGCGCAGCACCCGCTCGCGCATCTGGCGCACGCGGAACACCAGGCCGACCGAGATGCCGTTGTCCTCGAGGTGCTCGTAGACCGAGGCGGCGCTCGCGCGGCAGGCATCGAGCCGGTCGCGGAACGCGACGAAGGCCGCCTGCACCGCGGCCTCGTCGCGCGGACGGTCGTCGAACAGCCGCTCGCGCAGCTCGTCGAGCTCGGCCATCAGCGCATGGAAGGGGCGGCTCTCCTCGGTGCTGCGCATGCGCAGCCGCAGCTCGGACGAGAAGCCCGCGGCCACCAGCTGGCTCGCGCAGTAGGTGATCGCGTCCATCAGCGTGGCGCGCCAGCGCGGCACGGCGGTGCCGTCGTCCGCCGTTTCATCGGCCAGCAGCGCGCCGATGCGCACCAGCTGCGAGGCTTCGAGCAGCGCGATCCAGCGCGCGTCGAAGACGCCCGGCAGCACCATGCGGAACAGCTCCGAGGCATCGGTGGTCTCGGGCGTGCCCGGCAGGATCTTGCGGCGCAGCCGCTCGTTGAATTCGCTGAGGAAGGCGGTGCGCGGCGCGAAGCCGTAGTCGGCCAAGAGCGTCGACAGGTCGACGTCGCGCGTGAAGGCGCGCCACCAGGCGCGCACGCGCTCGCGCAGCTCGGGCCGCGCCTCGATGGCGTCGAGCAGCAGCAGCACGCGGCCCATGGCCGCCTGCGGCGAGGCACGGTCGCCGCGCAGCCAGTCGAACAGGTCGATGAGCCAGATGTGGCGCCGAGCCACGTCGGCGGAAGGATCGAGGCCGGCGAGCAGCCCCTGCAGGTCGCGCGAAGCGGCAGCCATGGGAAGAGGGATCGAAAAGGGAGAAGAGGAGGGAGATGCCGCAGCGGGAAGGTGTCCGTGCGGGTGCCCGGGCGGGGGCTAGTGCAGCACGCGCGAGACCGGCGCGCCGCCGACGTCGGCCTCGAGCACGAACATCGGGATCGGCACGTCGAAGCGCTCGCCGTCCTCGGTCACCACGAGGTAGCTGCCATGCATGGTGCCGCTCGCGGCCTGCAGCCGGCAGCCGCTGGTGTAGCGGAAGCTCTCGCCCGGCGCCAGCAGCGGCTGCTGGCCGATCACGCCCAGGCCCTTGACCTCCTGCGCATGCCCCGAGGCGTCGTTGATCAGCCAGTGCCGCGCGATCACCTGGGCACCGGTGGAGCCGGTGTTGGTGATCGTGATGGTGTAGGCGAAGGTGTAGATGCCTTCCTTCGGCGAGGACTGGTCGGCGAGGTAGCGCGGCTCGACCTCGATGGACAGGGGGCTGTGTGACATGCGCGCGATGGTAACTGCTGGTTTTTGGCGCGGGGGGAGCTTCCCGGTGCCGGGCCGGCTTTCTTGCGGAAATGGCGAAGAAGGGATAATCTGGTCGGTATGACCAGAATTTCTCTTCCAGGCCATTGGCCGCTGCAGGACGCCAAGGCGCGCTTCAGCGAACTGGTGCGCCGCGTCCACAGCGAGGGGCCGCAGCACGTCACGGTCCACGGGCGCGACGAGGTCGTGGTGATGGCGGCCGAGGAGTTCCAGCGCCTGCAGGGCGCGCGCACGGGCCAGGCCCTGGTCGACATGCTGCAGGCCTCGCCCCATCGGGACATCGAGCTGTCGGTCGGCGCCTCCGAAGCCTCGCCGGTGCGCAGCGTCGAGCTGTGATGCCGTGAGCGGCTTCCTGCTCGACACCAACGTGCTGTCCGAGCTGCGGCGCCCGCGCCCCGAGCCCCGGGTGGTCGCCTTCGTCGCGGCACAGCCGCTGGAAAGCCTGTTCGTCAGCACCGTCACCTTCGCCGAAATCCGCTTCGGCATCGAACTGGTGGCCGACATCCACAAGCGCGCCCAGCTCAGCGACTGGCTGCAACTGCAGCTGCGGCCGATGTTCGGCTACCGCGTGCTGCCGGTCGGCGAGGACGTGATGTTCAAGTGGCGGCTGATGGTCGAGCAGGGCCGCAAGGCCGGGCGCACCTTCTCGCAGCCCGACCTGATCATCGCCGCCACCGCCGCGCAGCACGGCCTCGCGGTGGTCTCGCGCGACACGGGCGGCTATGCCGGCACCGGCGTCGCGCTCGTCGATCCCTGGCAGGCGTAGAAGTCCGGGAGCTCCGCTGCGCCTTTGGCCGGCTGCGACAATCGCCGCCCATGACCTTCCGCATCGCCCCCTCCATCCTTTCCGCCGACTTCGCCCAGCTCGGCCAAGAACTCTCGGACGTGATCGCCGCGGGCGCGGACTGGATCCATTTCGACGTGATGGACAACCACTACGTGCCGAACCTGACCTTCGGTCCGATGATCTGCCAGGCGCTCAAGCCGCATGCCAAGACGGCCGACGGCACGCCGGTGCCGATCGACGTGCACCTGATGGTGCAGCCGGTCGACGCGCTCGCGGCCTCGTTCGCGCAGGCCGGGGCCGACTACATCAGCTTCCACCCCGACGCCACGCCGCACGTGCACCGCAGCATCCAGGCGATCCGCGCGGCCGGCTGCAAGCCGGGGGTGGTGTTCAACCCGGCGCGCGGGCTCGAGGTGCTCGACTGGGTCATCGACGACATCGACCTGATCCTGATCATGAGCGTCAACCCGGGCTTCGGCGGCCAGAGCTTCATCGACTCGGCGCTGCGCAAGATCGAGCAGGCGCGCAAGCGCATCGAGCAGAGCGGGCGCGACATCCGCCTCGAGGTCGACGGCGGCATCAAGGCCGACAACATCGCGCGCGTGGCCTCGGCCGGCGCCGACACCTTCGTGGCCGGCAGCGCGATCTTCAACGCCAAGGACTACGGCGCCGTGATCTCGCAGATGCGCACGCAGCTCGCGGGCGTGGCCGCCGCCTGAGCGGCCGCGGGCCGTCGACTCAGCGCCTGGACTGCTCGCCGACCTTGTCGGCGCGCAGCCCCTGGTCGGTGTCGACCAGGCCGCGTTCCACGTCGTCATGCGCGCGGCGGCCACGTTCGGTCGGCTTGCCGTCGCGGGTCTGCTGGCTGTCCGAGGACTGGTCGTGCTCGTGCGGCAGCCGCGGCGACGACTCGCCGCCCTGTTCGACCTTGGTCTTGCCACCGCCCGCATCCTGCTGCGGATCGGCGGGCTGCTTGCGGGGCGCGGTGTTGTCCTTGGCCATGGAGAATCCCTTCGGTCGTTGATCGACATCCAGCTTGCGCGGCCACCCGCGGGCACCTGGTAGGACAGTCCAGGGGGCCGCTGTAGGCTTCTGCTTTCCACGTTGCCGCGAGGATCGGCGCTATGAAAAGAGGAGCATCTTTGCGCCCGTCATGGCGCCTCCCCATAATCCCCGCATGGCTTCCTCTCCCTTCGACGCCGTCGCGCACGACAGCATCCGTCTCCATGCCTTCGCCTCCCTGAACCCCGGTCCCCGGCTGCTCGTGATGGGCGGCGTGCATGGCGACGAGACCAGCGGCACCGCCGGCATCGAGCGGGTGCTGGCCGAATTCGCGGCGGGCGAGCTCGCGCTCTTGCGCGGCGAGCTCACGCTGGTGCCGGTGGCCAATCCGCTGGCGCGCCGGCGGTTGCAGCGCGAGGGCGAGCGCAACCTCAACCGGCTGTTCAAGCCCGCGGCCGAGCCGGCCGACTACGAGGCCCGCGTGACCAATGTGCTGGCGCCCGTGATCGCGCGCCACGAGGTGCTGCTCGACCTGCATTCCTTCCAGAGCGCGGGCGAGGCCTTCGCGATGATCGGCCCGCGCGACAACACCGGCACCCTCGAGCCCTTCGCGCGCGCCGCCGAGGAAGGCCGGCTGGCGCTGCACCTGGGCACGCCGATCGTGGTCGAGGGCTGGCTCGACATCTATGCCGCGGGCCTGGCGCAGCGCGGCGCCGCGGTCGACGAGGCCGCCATCGACTTCGGCCGCGGCACCAACGAATACATCCGCGGCTGCGGCGGCTACGGCGTCACGCTCGAATGCGGCCAGCACCAGGATCCGCAGGCGCCCGAGGTGGCCTGGCGCGCGATCCGCCGCACCTTGGCGCTGCTGGGCATGGCGGCGCTGCCGCCGGGCCTGTCGGCCGGCCCCGACGTGCCGCCGCGCCTGTTGCGCCTGGCCAGCGTGACCGACCGGCTGCATGCCGAGGACCGCTTCGCGCGCGACTGGGCCACCTTCGATCCGGTGCGGCGCGGCGAGCTCATCGGCACGCGGCACGACGGCACGCCCGTGACCGCGCCCGACGACGGCTGCATCGTGTTCCCCAACGCGCTCGCGCTGCCGGACACCGAGTGGTTCTATTTCGCGCGGCCCAGCGAACGGCGGCTCGACGGCACGGCCTGAGCGCGAGGAATACACGGCGCGCCGTCGCGTTCCTACATCCGCGGCCCCGGGCGAGCACGAACATGGCGGACCAAGGAAACGAACCATGGCCGCCGACCGCCAGCCATCCACGCCGCGCATCACCCATGCCGACCGCCTCGTCGACGCGAAGAGCGGCATCGTCAAGGGCGAGCTCGCCGCCTACTACGCGCGCGTCGCGCCGCTGATGCTGCCGCATCTGCGCGGCCGGCCGGTGGCGCTCGTGCGCGCGCCCGACGGCATCGCGGGCGAGCTGTTCTTCCAGAAGCATGCGCAGCACGGCGAGATGGCCGGCGTGGGCCTGCTCGACCCGGCGCTCGATCCCGGCCACGCGCCGCTGCTGCAGATCGACACGGCCGAGGGACTGCTCGGCGCGGCGCAGTTCAACGTGGTGGAGTTCCACACCTGGAACGCGCTCTCGCGCGCCTTCGCCCAGCCCGATCGCATGACCTTCGACCTCGACCCCGGCGAGGGCGTCGAATGGCCGCGCATGCAGGAGGCCGCGCTGCTGGTGCGCACCCTGCTCGACGAGCTCGGGCTGCCGTCCTTCCTCAAGACCAGCGGCGGCAAGGGCCTGCACGTGGTGGTGCCGATCCGGCGCGCGCACGGCTGGGACGAGGTCAAGGGCTTCTCGCAGGCCATCGTGCAGCAGCTCGCGCGCAGCGTGCCCGAGCGCATCGTCGCCAAGAGCGGGCCGCGCAACCGCGTCGGAAAAATCTTCGCCGACTACCTGCGCAACGGCTTCGGCGCCACCACCATCAGCGCCTGGTCGGCGCGCGCGCGGCCGGGCCTGGGCGTGTCGGTGCCGCTGGACTGGGACGAGCTGTTCGAGGTCGACAGCGCCGATCACTGGACCGTGGCGACCATCGCCGAGCGGCTCGACATCGGCAACGCGCCCTGGGCCGCGATGGAGCGCAGCCGCAAGGGGCTCGGCGACGCGATGCGCAGGCTCGGTCACCTGGTGAACTGAACGCTCTCGTCCCGCGCGGACGGCTGGCCGCGATCGAGCGACATCACATCGAATTCATCGATGTGTAACTCCCACTCCATCGATTGGGCAAATAAGCAGGTACTCCTAAAGTCCCCGTCCACGAGCCACCCACGATGAAATGCGGCGCTTCCCGCGGCGCCGGCCGGAGACAAAGAACACCATGGAGCGATCCTTCGCCGAAGAAGTCAAGCGCCTCTCGCTGGGCGCGAACGAGGAATTCCACGGCGAGGGCATCCTGGCCGTCACCAAGGCCCTGCTGCAATCGGGCGTGAGCTACATCGGCGGCTACCAGGGCGCGCCGGTCTCGCACCTGATCGACGTGCTCGGCGATGCGCGCGAGCTGCTCGACGAGCTCGGCATCTACTTCGAGAACAGCGCCTCCGAGGCCGGCGCGGCCGCTATGCTCGGCGCCTCCATCAACTACCCGGTGCGCGGCGCCGTCACGTGGAAGTCCACGGTCGGCACCAACGTCGCGTCCGACGCGCTGTCCAACCTGGCCTCGGCCGGCGTGCAGGGCGGCGCGCTGGTGATCCTCGGCGAGGACTACGGCGAGGGCTCGAGCATCATCCAGGAGCGCACCCACGCCTTCGCGATGAAGTCGCAGATGTGGCTGCTCGATCCGCGGCCCAACCTGGGCTCGATCGTCGACGCGGTGGAGCAGGGCTTCGAGCTGTCCGAGGCGAGCCAGACGCCCGTCATGCTGCAGCTGCGCATCCGCGCCTGCCACGTGCACGGCAGCTTCGTCTGCAAGGACAACCGCGCGCCGGCCATCTCCACGCGCGAGGCCATTTCGCAGCCGCGCTTCGATTTCGCCAACATCAACCTGCCGCCCTCGATCTACGCGCAGGAGCGCATGAAGATCGAGTCGCGCTGGCCGGCCGCGCTGGCCTACATTCGCGACGCGCGGCTCAACGAACGCTTCGACGGCGACTGCGCCGACGTCGGCCTGGTGCTGCCGGGCGGCCTCTACAACGGCACCCTGCGCGCGCTGCAGCAGCTCGGCCTGGCCGATGCCTTCGGCAACAGCCGCATTCCGCTGCAGGTGCTCAACGTGGTCTACCCGATGGTGCCCGACGAGCTCGTCGATTTCTGCCGCGGCAAGCGCGCGGTGCTGATGGTGGAAGAGGGCCAGCCCAACTACATGGAGGACGCGCTGCACGCGATGCTGCGCAAGGCCGGCTGCGACACGCGGCTGCACGGCAAGGACATCTTCCCGATGGCCGGCGAGTACACCGGCGAGGTGCTGGTGCGCGGCCTGGCCGAGTTCATCCGCCAGGCGCGGCCCGAAGCGCTCGGCGACCAGGGCGCGGTGCGGGTGGCCGACAGCGCCGCGCCGCTGGCCGCGCTCAAGCCGCGCGCGGTCGAGGCGCTGGGCGTGCCCGTGCCGAGCCGGCCGCCGGGCTTCTGCATCGGCTGTCCCGAGCGCCCGGTGTTCGCCGCCATCAAGCTGATGCAGAAGGAACTCGGCAGCGTGCACGTCAGCGCCGACATCGGCTGCCACACCTTCGGCACCCTGCCGCCGTTCAACACCGGCAGCACGGTGCTCGGCTACGGACTGGGCCTCGCGAGCTCCTCGGGCATCGCGCCGCTGATGGGCAACCGGGTCGTCAGCATCATGGGCGACGGCGGCTTCTGGCACAACGGCTTCACCAGCGGCGTGGTCAACGCGGTCTACAACGGCCAGGACTCGGTGCTCGTGATCCTGAAGAACGGCTACACCTCGGCCACCGGCACGCAGGCCATCCCCTCGTCGCCCACGCAGCCCGCGGCCAAGCCGCTGACCTTGGACATCGAGGCCGCGCTCAAGGGCGTGGGCGTGGGCTGGGTGCGCAAGGTGCGCAGCTACAGCGTGGCCGAGATGCGCGACACGCTGCAGGAGGCGATGACCACCGAGGAGGGCGGCCTCAAGGTCATCATCGCCGACGGCGAATGCCAGCTCGAGCGCCAGCGCCGCATCAAGCCCGTCACGGCCGCGAAGCTCAAGCGCGGCGAGCGCGTGGTGCGCACGCGCTTCGGCATCGACGACGACGTCTGCACCGGCGACCACTCGTGCATCCGGCTGTCGGGCTGCCCCTCGCTCACCATCAAGCCCAACCCGAGCGCGCTGCGCACCGATCCCGTGGCCACCGTCAACCAGGGCTGCGTGGGCTGCGGCCTGTGCGGCGAGAACGCGCACGCCGCCATCCTCTGCCCCTCGTTCTACAAGGCCGAGATCGTGCAGAACGCCGGCACCTGGGAGCGCCTGCTGCATCGGCTGCGCAGCGGCGTCATCGGCCTCATGGCCGGCAAGGCGCGCGACCGCGCGGAGGCACTGGCGGCATGAACGACACCCCCTTCGAAGACGCACCGCGCATCGTGACCGTGCTGGTTGCCGCCATGGGCGGCGAGGGCGGCGGCGTGCTGGCCGACTGGCTGATCGCCGCGGCCACGGCCCAGGGCTTCCCGGTGCAGAGCACCTCGGTGCCCGGCGTGGCGCAGCGCACCGGCGCCACCAACTACTACATCGAGATCTACCCGGTCGAGACCGCGCGGCTCGGCGGCGCGCGCCCGGTGTTCTCGCTCACGCCGAGCCCGGGCGACGTCGACATCGTCGCCGCCTCCGAGCTGATGGAGGCGGGGCGCGTGCTGCAGGGCGGCTTCGTGCATCCGCAGCGCACCACGCTCGTGGCCTCGACGCACCGCGAGTTCGCGGTGGCCGAGAAGTCCGCCATGGGCGACGGCCGCTACGACGGCCGGCGCGTGAGCGAGGCCGCGCGCGAGCTCGCGCGGCACAGCCACCTGTTCGACATGCGCGCGCTGGCCTGGCGCCACGGCACGGTGATCAACACCGTGATGTTCGGCGCCATGGCCGGCAGCGGCGCGCTGCCGTTCTCGCGCGAGGCCTGCGAGCAGGCGATCCGCGCCTCGGGCAAGGCGGTGGAGGCCAGCCTCAAGGGCTTCGCGGCGGGCTTCGAGCAGGTGACGCGTCCCACGCCGGATGCCGCCGTCAGTGCCGCCGCGGCGGCGCCGCGCGCGCCCGTCGACCCGCGCATCGCCGCCATGCCCGAGCCGCTGCACGAACTGCTGGGCCATGGCCTGCAGCAGGTGCTCGACTACCAGGACGCGCGCTACGGCGCGCTCTACCTGCAGCGCGTCGACGCGGTGCTCGCGCTCGAGCGGCCCTTCGGCGGCGAGCTGCCCGTGACGCGCGAGACCGCGCGCCATCTCGCGCTGTGGATGAGCTACGAGGACGTGATCCGCGTGGCCGACCTCAAGACCCGCGGCGAGCGCCTGCAACGGGTGCGCGAGGAAGTGGGCGCGCGCCAGGGCGAGCCGCTGCGGCTGACCGAATACCTGAAGCCGGGCCTCGACGAAGTCTGTTCGCTGCTGCCGCCGCGCGCCTCGGCCTGGCTGCGCCGGCGCCTGGCCCACAAGGCGCACCGGCTCAACGTGGGCCTGCACATGCGCACCGACACCGTGCTGGGCTTCGCCATGCTGTGCGGCCTGCGCTCGCTGCGCGTGCTGCGCCGCGCGGGCGCGCGCTATGCGATCGAGCAGGCCATGATCGAGCGCTGGCTCGACACCGTGCGCGCCGCGCTCGCGCTGAGCCCGCGGCTGGCCTACGAGATCGCGCTGTGCGGCAACCTGGTCAAGGGCTACGGCGAGACCAGCGAGCGCGGCCATCGCAACCTCGGCGCGGTGCTCGACGACATGCAGGCCCGGTTCGCCGCGCCGCCCGGCGACGCCGCCGCGCTCGCGCAGGCGGCCGAGCGCGTGCGCGCCGCGCGCGAAGCCGCGCTGGCCGACCCCGAGGGCCGCACCCTGGCACGCGCGCTGGGCCTGCCGCCGCCCGCGCCGCGCGTCCACCCCATCCACATCGTGCGGCGAAAGCCGGCGCGCTGAGGGCCCGCATCCCTTCCCCCCAGAGAACGACGACAGGAGACAAGACGATGAGAAACAGCAAGACTTCCACCTCCCTCGGCCGCCGCGCCGTCAACGCGCTGCTGGCCGGCGCGCTGCTGCTGCCGCTGGCCGCGCAGGTCCATGCGGCCGGGCCGATCAAGATCGGCGCCGTGGTCTCGGCCACCGGCCCGGCCTCCTTCCTCGGCGATCCGCAGCAGAAGACGCTCGAGATGTACGTGCGCAAGATCAACGCGGCCGGCGGCGTGCTCGGCCGCAAGCTCGAGCTGGTGCTCTACGACGACGCCAGCGACGCGAACAAGGCCAATGCCTTCACGCGCCGCCTGATCATGCAGGACGAGGTCGACGCGATCCTCGGCGCCTCCACCACCGGCTCCACCATGGCGATGGTGCCGCAGGCCGAGGCCGCGAAGATGCCGCTGATCTCGCTGGCCGCCGCCTCGGTCATCGTCGAGCCGGTCAAGCCCTACGTCTTCAAGATGCCGCACTCCGACCGCATGGCGGCCGAGAAGGTGCTCGGCGAGATGAAGAAGCGCGGCTTCACGCAGTTCGCGCTGCTGTCGGACACCGGCGGCTTCGGCAAGTCGGGCCGCACCGAGACGCTCAAGCTCGCCGAGACGCTGGGCCTGAAGGTGGTGGAGGACCAGACCTACGGCGAGAAGGACACCGACGTCACGCCGCAGCTCACGCGCATCAAGTCCTCGGGCGCGCAGGCCGTGTTCGTGTTCGGCACCGGCCAGGCGCCGGCCATCATCGCGCGCAACCACCAGCAGCTCGCGATGAAGCAGCCGCTCTACACCTCCCACGGCCAGGCCTCGACCGAGTTCATCCGCATCGCGGGCAAGTCCTCCGAAGGCATCCGCATGCCTTCGCCCGCGCTGCTGATCGCCCAGGCGCTGCCCGATGCCGATCCGCAGAAGAAGGTCAGCGTGTCGTATGCCAAGGACTACGAGTCGACCGCGAAGATGGACGTGTCGACCTTCGGCGGCTACGCGCACGACGCGCTGTACCTGCTGATCGACGCGATCCAGCGCGCCGGCGGCACCGACAAGCAGAAGCTGCGCGATGCCATCGAGGCCACCAAGGACTTCGTCGGCGTGAGCGGCATCTACCGCATGTCGGCCACCGACCACATGGGCCTGGACGTGTCCGCGTTCCGCATGGTCGAGATCAAGGACGGCAAGTTCGTGGAAGTCCGTTGAGTTCGCGCGCATCGACGGAGAGCGCATGAATCTCAATGCGAACGATCGCCGCCGGCAGGCGCGCCGGCGGTTGCCGCGCTTCGTCTTCGACTACGTCGACGGCGGCGCGGAGACCGAGGACTGCCTGCGGCGCAACGAGGCCGACCTGGCCGCGCTGCACCTGGTGCCGACCGCGCTGCGCGACACCCGCCATGCCGACCCCGGCATCACGGTGTTCGGCCGGCGCTGGGCCGCGCCGCTGGGCGTGGCGCCCGTGGGCTTCTCGGGCCTGGTGCGCCCGCATGGCGACACCCTGCTGGCCTGCGCGGCGGCCGCCACCGGCGTGCCGCACGTGCTGTCGACGCCATCGAACGACCGGCTCGAGGCGGTGCGCGAGGCCGCGCTGCGGCGCGACCCCGAGGCGCTGCAATGGATGCAGCTCTACGTGATGGGCGATCGCGCCATCGCCGAGCAGCTGGTGCGCCGTGCGCGCGCCGCGGGCTATTCGGCGCTGGTGCTGACGGTCGACGCGGCGGTGAGCGGCTTGCGCGAGCGCGACGTGCGCAACGGCTTTCGGCTGCCGTTCCGCTTCACGCCTTCGACCCTGCTCGACCTCGCGCTGCATCCGCGCTGGTCGCTCGCGATGGCGATGCAGGGCCGCTCGCCCTCGTTCGTCAACCTGGCCGAGGCCGACGACGGCGCCACCTCGGCCCAGCTGCAGGCCGCGCTGCTGTCGCGCACCATGGACCGCACCCTGGCCTGGGAGCACCTGGCCTGGCTGCGCCGGCTGTGGGACGGCCCGCTGCTGGTCAAGGGCCTGCTGCATCCGGGCGACGCCGCGCTGGCCGTGCGCCACGGCGCCGACGGCATCGTGGTGTCGAACCACGGCGGCCGCCAGCTCGACGCGGCGCCCTCGACCATCTCGGTGCTGCCGCGCATGGTCGATGCCGTGGCCGGGCGCATCCCGGTGTTCGTCGACGGCGGTTTCCGCCGCGGCAGCGACGTGGTCAAGGCGCTGGCCGCCGGCGCCACCGCGGCCTTCGTCGGCCGCGCCGCGGTCTGGGGCATGGCCTGCGACGGCGAGGCGGGCGCGCGCGGCGTGCTGGCCGGCCTGGTCGACGACATCGCCCGCACCCTGGTGCTGCTGGGCGCCGACCGCGTGGACGAGGTCGCGCCCCACCACCTGCTCGCCAACCTTCCCTTTCCCGGCAGCGCCGGGCTTTCCCACGCCGGAGCACGCCATGGCTGACTTCATGCAATTCGTCTTCTCGGGACTCACCACCGGCGCGATCTACGCGCTGGCCGCGCTGGGCTTCTCGCTGATCTACAACGCCAGCGGCGTCATCAACTTCGCGCAGGGCGACTTCCTCATGCTCGGCGCCATGATCACGGCCGCGCTGCTCGGCGCCAGCCTGCCCTACGGCGTGGCCGTGGCCGGCGGCGTGCTGGCCACGGTGGTGGCGGGCCTGCTGCTGTACCGGCTCGCGATCAAGCCCGCGGGCGAGGCCAGCGTGGTGTCGCTGATCATCATCACCATCGGCGCCTCGATCTTCATCCAGGGCGTGGTGCAGATCGTGCTCGGCAAGAACCAGCAGACCCTGCCGGCCTTCAGCGGCGACGCGGCGCTGTCGATCCTCGGCGCCTACGTGCTGCCGCAGAGCCTGTGGGTGCTGGGCACGGCCGCGCTGCTGGTGGCGCTTTGCTTCGCCTTCTTCCGCTTCACCATGGTGGGCAAGGCGATGCTCGCGGTGGCGGCCAATGCGCTGGCCGCGCGCGCGGTCGGCATCCCGACCTCGCGCGTGCTGCAGCTCTCGTTCGGCCTGTCGGCACTGCTGGGCGCCGTGGCCGGCGTGGTGGCCGCGCCGATCACCACCACGGTCTACGACATCGGCCTGATGCTGGGCATGAAGGGCTTCGTCGCGGCCACGCTGGGCGGGCTCGGCAGCGCGGGCGGCGCGGTGGTCGGCGGCCTCATCGTCGGCCTGCTCGAGGCGCTGATGGCGGGCTATGTCTCCTCGGCCTACAAGGACGCCGTGCCCTTCGTGCTGATCGTGTTCATCCTGCTGGTCATGCCGCACGGCCTGTTCGGCAGCAAGGGAGCGGAGCGCGTATGAAGGCGTCCTCGCGGGCGCTGCTGCGTCCCTCCCTGCTGCTGCTGGCCCTGGTGCTGGCGCTGCTGCCGCTGGCCATGCCCAACAACTACGTGATCGACGTCGCGGTGCGCATCGCGCTGGCGGCCATCGCCGCCATCGGGCTCAACCTGCTGATGGGCTTCGCGGGCCAGATCAGCATCGGCCACGCGGCCTTCGTCGCCATCGGCGCCTACGGCAGCGGCATCGTGACGGCGCGCTTCGGCTGGCCCGCGCTGCCGGCCATCTGCGCCGCGGCCGTGGGCGCGGCGCTGGTGGCCTGGCTGATCGCCAAGCCGATCCTGCGCCTCAAGGGCCATTCGCTGACCATGGCCACGCTCGGGCTGGGCGTGATCGTCAACATCGTGCTGATCAACGAGGTCGACTGGACCGGCGGCCCCGACGGCATGCCGGTGCCGCCGCTGGCGGTGGCCGGCTTCGCCTTCGCCAAGGTGCTGCACTGGTACGCGCTGGCGGCGGTGCTGCTGTGGCTCGCGGTGCTGCTGTCGCTCAACCTCTACGAATCGCCGGCCGGGCGCGCGCTGCGCGGCCTCAACGGCTCCGAGGTGGCGGCGCGCGTGATGGGCGTGGACGTGGCGCGCTTCAAGGTGCGCGCCTTCGTGGTGTCGGCCGTGTTCGCCGCGGTCTCGGGCAGCCTCACGGCCCACTACCTGGGCTTCATCAGCCCCTCGCTGGCGGCCTTCACGCATTCGGTGGAGCTCGCGACCATGGTGGTGCTCGGCGGCATGGCCTCGACCTTCGGCGCGCTGCTCGGCGCCGCGCTGCTGACCGCGCTGCCGCAGCTGCTGGGCGGCCTGCACGGCTACGAGATGGTGTTCTTCGGCCTGGTGCTGATGCTCACCATGATGTTCCTGCCCAAGGGGCTGGTGCCCACGCTCGCGCTGCGGCTGCGCAGGAAGGGCTGAGCCATGCTCGAAGTGAAGAACCTCAGCAAGTCCTTCGGCGGCGTGCATGCCATGCAGGACGTGAGCTTCAGCGTGCGCGCCGGCTCGGTGCATTCGGTGATCGGGCCCAACGGCGCCGGCAAGACCACGCTGTTCAACCTGATCAGCGGCGTCTACGAGCCCACGCGCGGCGAGATCCTGCTCGACGGCGAGAACGTGGCGGGCATGGCGCCCGACCGGCTCGCGCGGCGCGGCATGAGCCGCACCTTCCAGAACCTGCAGGTGTGCATGAACATGACCGCCTGCGAGAACGTGATGCTCGGCGCCCACCTGCACACGCGCAGCTCGCTGCTGGGCGGAATGACCGGCGCCACGCGCCGCGCCGACGCCGCGCTGCGCGAGGAGGCGCTGCGGCTGATCGACTACGTGGGCGTGGGCCGCCATGCGCATGCCCATGCCACGCAGCTCTCGTTCGGCCTGCTCAAGCGGCTGGAGATCGCGCGCGCTCTCGCGAGCCGGCCGCGCCTGCTGCTGCTCGACGAGCCGGCCGCGGGCCTCAACGACACCGAGACCCACGAGATCACCGAACTGATCCGCAGCATCGCCGCCTCGGGCGTGACGGTGCTGCTGGTGGAACACGACATGAAGCTGGTGATGAACATCTCCGACCACCTGCTGGTGCTCGACTACGGCCGCAAGCTCGCCGAGGGCACCGCCACCGAGGTGCGCGCCAACCCGCAGGTGATCGCGGCCTACCTGGGCACCGAGGCGGAGGCTGCCGCATGAGCGATGTCGCACTGGAAGTCAGCGGCCTGCGCGCCGGTTACGGCCGCATCGAGGCGCTGCACGGCATCGACCTGCGGGTCGGCGCGGGTGAACTGGTGGCGCTGGTCGGCGCCAATGGCGCGGGCAAGACCACGCTGTTGCGCGCGGTCTCGGGCCTGATCCGCGGCAGCGTCGGCAGCGTGCGCCTGTTCGGCCGCGAGATCGCGCGCGACAGCGCCGACGCGCGCGTGCGCGCCGGCCTGGCGCAGGTGCTCGAGGGCCGGCAGGTGTTCGGCCCGCTGTCGGTGCAGGACAACCTGCTGCTGGGCGGCTACACGCGCGCCGAGCGCCGCGCGCAGCGGCTGGACGAGATGTACGCGCTGTTCCCGGTGCTCGGCGAGAAGCGCCTGCTGGCGGCCGGCACGCTGTCGGGCGGCCAGCAGCAGATGCTGGCGATCGCGCGCGCGCTGATGTGCGAGCCGCGCATGCTGCTGCTCGACGAGCCCTCGATGGGGCTGGCGCCGCTGCTGGTGAAGGAGATCTTCGGCGTCATCGCGCGGCTGAAGTCGCGCGGCATCCCGATCCTGCTGGTGGAGCAGAACGCGCATGCCGCCCTCTCGGTGGCCGATCGCGGCTACGTGCTCGAGACCGGCGCCATCGCGCTCGGCGGACCGGCCGCGCAACTGCTCGGCGACGAGCGCGTGAAGGCCGCCTACCTGGGCCTGTGAGGAACGACGCACGCATGAACTCCATCCCCGATACCGGCCTGCGCGTGGCCGACGTGCAGGCGCGCTGCGTCAACGTGCCGCTCGAGCATCCGGTGCGCACCAGCGTGGGCGTGGTGGCGACCGCGCCGCTGGTGCTGGTCGACCTGCACGCCGACGACGGCACCGTCGGCCATGCCTACCTGTTCACCTACACGCCGCTCGCGCTGCGCGCCACCCGGCGCATGGTGCTGACCCTGGGCAGCGTGCTCAAGGACCAGCCGCTCGCGCCCTTCGACCTCGACCGGCTGCTGGCGCAGCGGCTGCGCCTTTTGGGCCGCACCGGCATTGCGCTGATGGCCGGCGCCGGGCTGGACATGGCGGCCTGGGACGCGCTGGCCAGGGCGCGCGGCGTGCCGCTGGTCGAGCTCTTGGGCGGCACGCGCCGCGCCATCGCCGCCTACGACAGCCACAGCATGGACGGCCTCGCGCTCGGCACGAAGCGCGCCGCGCTCGCGGCGGCGCAGGGCTTTCGCGCCATCAAGACCAAGATCGGCCATGCCACGCTGGCGGAGGATCTCGAGGTGGTGCGCGCGCTGCGCGCCGTCGTCGGCGAGCGTGTCGAGCTGCTGGTGGACTACAACCAGGGCCTGAGCGTGCCCGAGGCGGTGCGCCGCATCCGCGCGCTCGAGGACGAGGGCGTCGGCTGGGTCGAAGAGCCCACCTTGCAGGAGGACTACGCGGGCCATGCTCGCATCCGCGAGCGCGTGGCGCTGCCGCTGCAGATGGGCGAGAACTGGTGCGGCCCCGAGGAGATGGCCAAGGCGCTGCAGGCCGGTGCTTGCGACCTCGCGATGCCCGACGCGATGAAGATCGGCGGCGTGACCGGCTGGCTGCGCGCCGCCGCGCTGGCGCAGGCGCACGGCGTGCCGATGTCGAGCCACATCTTCCAGGAGGTCAGCGTGCACCTGATGGCGGTGACGCCGACGGCCCACCTGCTCGAGCGCATGGACCTGGCGGCGCCGGTGCTGGCGCGGCCGCTGGCCTTCGAGGACGGCATGGCGACCGCGCCGGCCGAGCCCGGCACCGGCATCGCGTGGAACGAGGAGGCCGTCAGGCGCTGCCTCGTGTGAGGTTCAGAGCTTGCCGAGCGTGCGCACGATCTCGTCGACCAGCCAGCGGTGCGCCGCGCTGTACTCGTGGCGCGCATGCCAGTGCGCCTGCACCTGGAAGTCGGGCAGCGCCAGCGGCAGCGGCAGCGCCTTGAGCCCGCCCTGGCGCACGTAGAGGTCGGCCACGCGCGAGGGCAGCAGCACCAGCAGGTCGCTCTGCGACAGCAGCTGCGGCAGCACGGTGAACTGCGGCACGCGCGCCACGATGTTGCGGTTGATGCCGCGCTCGGCCAGCATGTCCTCGATCAGGAAGTGGCCCGAGCGCGGCGACGACACCATCACGTGGCGCGCCGCCGAGAAGGCCGCGAGGCTCATGCGCTCGCCGATGCTCGGATGGCTGGCCGACATCAGGCACACGTAGTGCTCGCGGAACAGCAGCGCGCCGTGCATCGGCGAACCCAGCGCGGGGATGTTGCCGACCGCCATGTCCAGGCGCCCGGTCGACAGCTCCTCGCCCAGCGTGTCGGAGATCTGCGCGATCTCGATCTCGATGCGCGGCGCCACCTCCTGGAAGCGGCGCAGCAGCGGCGGCACGAAGTACAAAACGCCGATGTCCGACATCGCGAGCCGGAAGCGCCGCGTCGAGCGCAGCGGATCGAAGCTGGCGTTCTGCTCGAGCGTGCCCTCGACCATGGTCAGCGCCTCGCGGAAGCGCTGGAACAGCTGCTCGGCCATGCCCGTGGGCACCAGGCCGTCGCTGCCGCGCGAGAACAGCCGGTCGAGGTAGACCTTGCGCAGTTTCGCGAGCGCGTAGCTCACGGTCGACTGCGTGACGTCGAGCCGCTCGGCCGCATGGGTCACGCTGCGGGTTTCGTAGATCGCGACGAACACGCGGACGAGGTTGAGGTCGAGGTGGCTCATGCGCGGCTTGCGGTTCGTGGGGCGGCGCCTGAATGTGCCACAAGGCGGGCCCCGCGGGCCGCCGGCGCTAGCGCTCTTCTTCCGTCGTCACGTCGAAGCGCGCCAGCGTGTGCGCGCCGAACATCATCGTGATCGGCACGTCGGCCGCGTCGCGCCCGCGCGCCACCGTCACGCGGCCGATGCGGCGCTGGTTGTGGCGCGCGTCGAAGGTGTGCCAGCGGTCGCCGAGGTAGACCTCGAACCAGGCGCTGAAGTCCATCGGCGAGCGCACCGGCGGCACGCCGATGTCGCCGAGGTAGCCGGTGACGTAGCGCGCCGGGATGTTCATGCAGCGGCACAGCGTGATCGCCAGGTGCGCGAAGTCGCGGCACACGCCGGTGCCCTCGCGCAGGCCCTGCGCGGCGGTGCGCGTGGCGCGCGCGCTCGCGTAGTCGAAGCGCAGGTGGCCGTGCACGAAGTCCGAGATCGCCTGCACGCGCGACCAGCCCGGCGCCACGCCGCCGAAGCGGTCCCAGGCGAACTGCAGCAGCTCGCTGTCGACCTCGCAGTAGCGGCTGGGCAGCAGGAAGGCCAGCGTCTCCACCGGCAGCGCGGCGGGGCCGTGCTCGACGGCGTCGCGCTCCACCGGGTCGGGCGTGCCGGGGTCGGCGATCACGGCCTGGTTGCGCAGCCGCACGTTCGTCACGCCCGCGGAGATCTGCACGCGCGCGCAGGCATTGCCGAAGGCGTCGAAGTAGTGGTCGGTGAACAGCGGCGGCTCGAGCGTGAGCTGCTCGCCGCCGCCGCGCAGGTCCGCCACGCGCGAGGGATGGACCTGCAGCATGTAGACCAGCGCGGTGGGCGCGATGGGGGCCGTGGCGAGCGCGAGCTCGATGTCGAAGCCGATCCGGATGAGCATGGGTTCTTTCGCGGGGGAGATTCCCCGACACCCATCTTGGGGTCGAAGACATGCGCGCGCGCGGGGTCATCGCGCGCATCGCTCGTAGTCCGTCGCGCTGTCGGCGTCTTCCTACCGCAGCGGCGTCCGCTCTCCCACAGACGGGGGCGGGGCGCCACTACGGGTTTCGCGCGGTGCGACCCCTACGCTCGGTCTCCGCCCGTATCGAAGCCAGGCAGGGAGAGGTCGCAAGTCCTGGCCAGAGCGATCCATATCGCACGGGCGCGTTCAACCGGTCCGCTGGAGGGAATCATGGAGTTTTCGTCGCTGTTCGACTCGTTCGCCACCCATTGGGGCGACGAGATCCTGATCTGGTCCGTTGCCGCCGTCGCCGGCTGCATCTGCCTGGTCGCATTGGTGAATGTGCTGGACATGCTTCTCGACAACGGTGGCGCCGGATGAGCCTGAGCTCCTTCCAAGACACCCAGAAAGCCCCTCGATGACGCCACAGAACAAGGCCGCCGCCCGGCGCGCCAAGCCCGCCAAGACTTCCAGAGCGGGGGACGCCAGCGATGCCAAGCAGCAGCAGCTCGAGGGCTTCACGCTCGACCACGGGGCCGAGCTGACGACCAACCAGGGCCTGCGGATTCCCGACAACCACAACTCGCTGAAGGCCGGACGGCGCGGACCCACGCTGCTCGAGGACTTCATCCTGCGCGAGAAGATCACGCACTTCGACCACGAGCGCATCCCCGAGCGCGTGGTGCATGCGCGCGGCGAGGCGGCCCACGGCTACTTCCAGGTCTACAAGTCGATGTCGCAGTTCACCAGCGCCGACTTCCTGCAGGACCCCGATGCGAAGACGCCGGTGTTCGTGCGCTTCTCCACCGTGGCCGGTTCGCGCGGCTCGGCCGATACCGTGCGCGACGTACGCGGCTTCGCCGTCAAGTTCTACACCCGCGAGGGCAACTACGACCTCGTGGGCAACAACGTGCCGGTGTTCTTCATCCAGGACGCGATGAAGTTCCCCGACCTGATCCATGCCGTGAAGCCCGAGCCGCACCACGAGATGCCGCAGGCCGCGAGCGCGCACGACACCTTCTGGGACTTTGCCTCGCTGATGCCCGAGACCACCCACATGCTGATGTGGGCCATGAGCGACCGCGCGATCCCGCGCAGCCTGCGCATGATGGAAGGCTTCGGCGTCCACACCTTCCGCCTCGTCAACGCACGCGGCGAGAGCCACTTCGTGAAGTTCCACTGGAAGCCCAAGCTCGGCATCCACGGCCTGGCCTGGGACGAGGCGCAGAAGATCGCGGGCAAGGACCCCGACTTCCACCGCCGCGACCTCTGGGAGGCGATCGAGAACGGCGACTTCCCCGAATGGGAGCTCGGCGTGCAGATGATTCCCGAGGGGAAGGAGGGCACGCTGGGCTTCGACCTGCTCGACCCCACCAAGCTGATCCCCGAGGAGATGGTGCCGGTGCAGAAGATCGGCCGCATGGTGCTCAACCGCAACCCCGACAACTTCTTCGCCGAGACCGAGCAGGTGGCGTTCCACCCGGGCCACCTGGTGCCGGGCATCGACTTCACCAACGACCCGCTGCTGCAGGGGCGGCTGTTCTCGTACACCGACACGCAGATCTCGCGGCTGGGCGGCGCCAACTTCCACGAGCTGCCGATCAACAAGGGCGTGTGCCCGTTCCACAACTTCCAGCGCGACGGCATGCACCGCCAGACCATCGCGCGCGGCCAGGTCGCCTACGAGCCCAACACGCTGGGCTCGGGCGCCGAGTTCCGCGTGGACGGCGACAGCGCCGGCTTCCAGAGCTATCCCGACGCCGACTACGAGGCGCCCAAGCTGCGCCGCCGCAGCCACACCTTCGACGACCACTTCACGCAGGCGCGCCTGTTCTTCGAGAGCCAGAGCGCGCCCGAGAAGGAGCACATCGTCGCGGCCTTCCGCTTCGAGCTGTCGAAGGTGGAGGTGCCGGCGATCCGCCAGCGCATGGTCGACAACCTCGCGCACGTCGACGAGAAGCTGGCACGCCGCGTGGCCGAGCCGCTGGGCATCGGCGAGCCCGATGCGCGCGCGGCCGCCGGGCGCGCGGGCTTCCGCGAGCACCGCATCCACCTGCCGATCGAGGAATCGCCCGCGCTCAGCATGGCGGGCACCGGCGACGGCTCGATCCGCACGCGCAAGGTCGCGATCCTGGTGGCCGACGGCATCGACTCGGCCTCGCTCAAGCCGATCCGCGAGGCGCTCGAACAGGCCGGCGCCCAATGCAAGGTCGTGGGCCCGCGCCTGGGTTCGGTGGTCAGCGGCTCCAAGCGCCAGGTCGACACCGACGCCACCTTCGCCAACATGCCCTCGGTGATGTTCGACGCGGTGCTGGTGCCCGCGGGCGCCGAGGGTGCGCGCGCCCTGGCCGCCAGCGGCGACGCGGTGCACTTCGTGCTCGAGGCCTTCAAGCACTGCAAGGCCGTGTGCACGGTGGGCGAGGGCGTGCAACTGCTGTCCACCCTGGGCATCGCCGCCGACACGCCGGCCGACAGCCTGCCGCCGGGCGTGGTGGTGGCGGCCACGCCGGTCACCAACCTCGGCGACACCAGCGCCGCGCAGCAGATCGCGCAGGACTTCGTCGCCGCGATCGCGAAGCACCGGCACTGGGACCGGCCGAACATCGACGCCGTGCCGGCCTGAGCCCGCTCAGACCCGTGCCGAACGCCGCAGCTGCTTGAGCAGCAGGCCCAGGTACGGGTTCGGGTCGGCCTCGCGGTAGCCCAGGTGCAGCGCCGACACGGCGCTCTTCTCGCGCAGCCGCTGGTAGACCACGCCCTCGAGCCGGATCGACTCGGTGCCGCTGGGCACGATCGCGAGGCCCACGCCGGCCGACACCAGGCCGACGATGGTCGAGGCGTCGCGCGCCTCCTGCACCATGCGCGGGCGGAAGCCCGCCTTCGAGCACAGCTCCTGCACCTTCCAGTACAGCCCGATGCCCGAATGACGCGGGTAGAGGATCAGCGGCTCGTCGCGCAGGTCGGCGATGCGCACCGGGGCCTGGCTCAGCGGATGCGTGGCCGGCACCGCCACCATCAACGGCGCCTGGTACCAGGCCTCGATCGCGATGCCCGCGGGGATCGGCACGTTGGGATGGCGCAGGATGCCGAGGTCGAGCGCGTGGCCGTGCACCGCGTCGAGCTGGTCGAGCGAGGTCATCTCGTGCAGCGCCAGCGCGATGCGCGGATGCGCGGCCTGGAACTCGCGGATCGCGGCCGGCAGCGTGGCCGACAGCATCGACGAGGCGGTGTAGCCCAGCGCGATCTTGCCGATGCCGCCCGTCGCCGCGTCGCGCGCCTCGCCCTTGGCCGATTCCACCGAGGCGAGGATGGCCTGCGCGCGCTCGAGGAAGTGGCGCCCGGCCTGCGTGAGGTGCACGCGGCGCTTGTCGCGGTCGAGCAGGCGCACCTGCAGCTCCTCCTCGAGCAGGCGGATCTGCGTGCTCAGCGGCGGCTGCGCCATGTGCAGCCGCTGTGCCGCGCGCGTGAAGTTCAGCTCCTCCGCCACCGCCACGAAATAGCGCAGATGCCGTAGTTCCATCGATATCTCCTGCGTATGGGAATCTGTGAGCAATCAGTATTTCCAAATATAAGGCCGACTGCCTACAGTCGCCGCCATGGAGACAAGAGACACCCCTTCGCCGGCCTCCGCCGGCAGCACCAGCCCCGTGATGCAGCGGCTCGCGCGCCGCCAGTGGGTGGCCGCGCTCGGCGTGCGCCATGCGCGCGGCGCCGAGATCGCGCGGCTGGCCAAGGCCAGCGGCCACCATGCGATCTGGGTCGACCTCGAGCACAGCGCGATGCCGATCGACGCGGCCGGCGCCATCTGCGCCACCGCGCTCGACATCGGCCTGGTGCCCTTCGTGCGCGTGCCCGAACGCGAATACGGCGTGATCGGCCGGCTGCTCGACGCGGGCGCGGCCGGCATCATCGTGCCGCGCGTGGAAACGGCCGAACAGGCGGCCGACGCGGTCGCGGCCTGCCGCTTTCCGCCCGAGGGCCATCGCTCGGCCATCGCCGCGCTGCCCGCCTTCGGCTACCGCCGGCTGCCCGCCGCCGAACTGCGCGAACGCGCCAACCGCTCGACCGTGGTCAAGCTGCTGATCGAGAGCCCGCGCGGCATCGAGAACATCGAGGCCATCGCGCGCGTGCCGGGCGTGGACCTGCTGGCGATCGGCAGCAACGACCTCGGCGCCGAGATGAACCTCGCGGGCGGCCCCGCCGTGCATCCGCGGCTGCGCGAGGCGCACGACGCCGCGCTCGCGGCCTGCGCGCGCGCCGGCAAGCCGCTGGCCATCGGCGGCGTGGCCGACATTGCCTACGTGGCCGACTGCATCCGCCGCGGCGCCGCCCCCTTCCTCATGACCGGCATCGACACCGACCTGCTGCTCGCCGTGCTGCACGAGCGCGTGGCGCAGGCGCTCGATTCGGTGCGGCCGCTCGACGGCGCCGTTCTGCTCGACTGAGCTCCTTCGAATTTCCGATCCGACCTTTTCCATGACCGACCAGATCCTCGTTTCCAAGCCGATGCGCGATGCGCAGACCCTGACCCGCGCCGCCTTCGAGGTGCCCGCCGGTGCCTGCGACGCGCACGTGCACGTGTTCGGCCCCGAGGCACGCTACCCGCGCGTGCCCGCGCCGCACTACACGCTGCCCGACGGCGACCTGCCGCAGCTGCGCGCCGCGCTCGGCGTGCTCGGCCTCGAGCGCTTCGTGATCGTGCAGCCCAGCTTCTACGGCACCGACAACCGCTGCATGCTCGATGCGCTCGACCTCGCGGGCGATGCCGCGCGCGGCGTCGCGATGGTCGAGGACGGCACCTCGGCGGAGGAACTCGCCGCGATGCATGCGCGCGGCGTGCGCGCGCTGCGGCTCGACCTGTTCCTGCGCTCGGGCCTGCCGACGGCCGAGCTGCAACGCTTCATCGCGCGCAGCGTGGAGCGCACGCGCGCGCTCGGCTGGCACGTCCAGTTCTACACGCCGGGCTGGGTGGTGCGCGACCTGATCCCGTTCCTGCCCGAGATCGAGAGCGACTTCGTGATCGACCACATGGGCTACATGCTCGAGAGCGACGGCCTCACGCGCGCCGACTTCGACCGCCTGCTGCGCGCGGTGCACGATGGCCGCGGCTGGTTCAAGCTCTCGGGCCCGTACCGGCTCGCCAAGGACGGCAACTACGAGCGGCTGCGCCCGCTCGCGCAGGCCATCGTCGAGGCCGTGCCCGAGCGCGTGATCTGGGGCAGCGACTGGCCGCACATCCCCGAGGGCGGGCGCGACACCGGCGAGCTGCTGAACCTGCTGGGCGACTGGATCCCCGATGCCGCCGCGCGCCGGCGCATCCTGGCCGACAACCCGGCGCGGCTGTTCGGGTTCTGAGACCATGGATGCCTCCACGATCGAAAGCGCGGCCATGCAACTGAACTGCATCCAGGAACTCGCCACCACCGGCGCGCGCGCGGTGGCCGGCTTCGTCCACGGCGGCACGCGCTACCTCGCGGTGCCGCAGCTGGCGCGCGACGCCGAGGGCCAGCCCGCGAAGATGACGCTGGGCGACAGCGACCTCGAGATGCCCGTGTACCGATGGGAGGGCGGGCGCTTCGTGCCGCATGCCAGCCTGCCGGTGCCCGGCGGCGAGGACGCCGAGTTCTTCCGCATCGGCGAACGCGCCTTCCTCGCCACCGCGAGCCTGCGCAGCGGGCGCGATCCCTACACGCTGGCCGTGCCGTCGACGATCTTCGAGCTGGTCGACGGCCGCTTCGAGCCCTTCCAGCGCATCGACGGCTTCGCGGCCAAGCAGTGGCACCACTTCGCGATCGGCGAACGGCACTTCCTCGCGCTCGCGCAGGGCGTGACCCTGCCGGGCGAGCAGCCCGCGCGGCCGGTGTCGTCGTGCCTCCTCGAATGGGACGGCGCGCGCTTCGTGCCGTTCCAGGACGTGCCCTCGGCCTGGGGCTACAACTGGGCCTTCTTCGAGGTCGGGGGCGAGCGGTTGCTGGCCCATGCCGACCATGCCGTGCCCTCGCTGCTGCTGCGCTGGAACGGCGAGCGCTTCGAGCCGTTCCAGCAGCTCGATGGCCGCAGCGGCCGCGCCTTCTGCTTCTTCGAGACCCAGGGCCAGGCCTGGCTGGCCTTCGCCAACCTGCATGGCGACACGCTGCTCTACCGCTGGCAGGACGGCGGCTTCGCGGTCCACCAGGTGCTCGCGGGCCCGGGCGGGCGCGAGTTCGCCTGGCGCGGCGATGCGCGGGGTGGGCACCTGGTGCTCGTCAACTTCCTGCACGGCACGCGCGAGGCGCCGATCCCCGAGCTCGAGTCGATCGTGTTCCGCATGGACGACGGCCGGCTGGTCGAGGCCGCGCGCTTCGCGACCTCGGGCGGCACCGACGCCGCCTTCTTCGAGGCCGACGGCGCGCTGCATCTCGCGGTGGCCAACAGCCTGAGCGCGGCGGTGCGCTTCGCGACGCCCAGCCGCATCTACCGCGTCGACGCTTCCACCAACGGCTGACCCGTCATGGCCACCTACGCACCCCACGAAAGCCCCGAGCTGGTCCGCCTGTTCGAGACCTACACGGCCGGGCCCACGAGCATCGGCGCCACGCTGACGGCGCGCACCGCGGCCGCCAGCGCGCACGATCCGCTGATCGTCGCGACCAGCACCGACATCGTGCTGTTCCCCGGCGGCGGCCGGCCGCCCGAGATCGAGGGCTTTCGCATGTCCACGCGCGGCTTCAAGGAGCTCGCGGGCATCTCGCACCACGGGCCCGCGGTGGCCTCGCTGCTGCGGCTGCGCGAGCTCGATCCCGAGGGCGAACTCTGGCGCGCGGAGACCCGACGCCTGATCGACAGCACGCGCGCCGCGCGCGCCGCCAACTCCGAGGCGCTGTGGCGCGACACCGTCGCGGTGCCGGCCTACCGCGGCCGCGAGGCGCGCATCGCGCAACTGGTCGACTATTCGTGCGCGCTGACCGAGCGCTACCTCGAGCGCGCGCTGCGCGAGCCCGAGAGCTTCACCGCCGCCGACATGCGCGAGCACTACATCGAGGCGCGCGGCGATGCCGCGGGCGCCACGGTGCCGATGAACGCCGTGATGATCGCCACCTTCTTCCTGGTCGGCATGGACACCGGCCACCGCGTGATCGGCTGGTTCGACCGCCATGCGATCGACTGGTCGCGCGCCATGGTGCTGATCGTCGGCCGCCAGGGCCGGCCCACGGCCGGCGTGACCTGGACCACCAATTCGGTCGCCGCCATGATCCTCGCGGCTTCGGGCCAGCGGCTCGCGCTCGACCGGCTCTACATCGCGCCGCACGGCCCGAGCTTCAAGGTGGCCGAGCTGCCCGACCTCGCGGCGGTGCGCGCCTTCGAGGAGCCGCTGCGCCAGATCTGGGCCCACACGCGCACGGTGAGCGAACTCGGGCCGCTGATGTACGAGGGCTATCCGCGCTTCGAGCCCGGCGCCGCGGGGCGGCCTCGCATCGACGCGCGGACGGAGTCGGTCGGCGAGATGCCCGCGATCGCGAGTCCCGACGACTGGTTCGCGCTCAATACGCGGCTGCGCGTGGTGCTCGAGGATCCGCGGCAGCTGCTCTCGGGCTGCGTGGTCGACTACGCGGTCGACCAGCTGCGCGCCAACGGCAACGACCCCGCGCGGCTGGTGGTGCCGGGGCTGGACAACGTGAGCTATCCGCCGCTGGCACCACGCGCCGGCGGTTGAGCGGAACGCGGCGGACCGATCGGGTTCGCGGAGGCGGGACAGCAAAAGAAGAAGAGCAGGACGGCAGGCACGCCGGCGGCGACGCCGCGCGCATTCGATTCATAGAAAAGAGAAACGGAGACAAGACCATGAGAAAACTCGCAACCCTGTGGGGCGCCGCCCTCGCGCTGACGCTGGCCAGCGCCGGCGCGCAGGCGCAGTCCGGCGCCTGGCCCCAGCGCCCGATCCGGATCGTCACGCCCACGCCGGCCGGCGTGGGCTCGGACGTGTTCGCGCGCGCCTATGCCGAGCGGCTCGGCCAGATGCTCAAGACGCCGGTGGTGGTCGAGAACCGCCCCGGCGCGCTCGCGGCGATCGGCACCGACGCGGTCGCCAAGGCCGCGCCCGACGGCTACACCATCCTGTTCTCGACCAGCAACCCGTTCACCATGACGCCGTTCCTGCTGTCGAAGCTGCCCTACAACCCGCAGACCGACCTGGTGCCGGTCACGCAGGCGCTCAAGGGCGGCTCGTTCATCGTCGCCAACCCCTCGGTGCCCGCGAAGAACCTGGTGGAGCTGGTGGCGCTCGCGAAGAAGGACCCGGGCCGCGTGAGCTTCGCCTCCTACGGCTCGGGCAGCACCGCGCACCTGGGCTTCGAGCTGCTGCAGGATGCCGCGGGCATCGAGCTGCTGCACGTGCCCTACAAGCAGAGTGCCATGCCCGACGTGATCGCGGGCCAGGTGATGCTGGGCTTCGAGCCGCCGATCTCCGCGCTGCCCAACATCCGCGCGGGCCGCATCAAGCCCATCGCCTACACCGGCAGCCAGCGCAGCGCCGCGCTGCCCGACGTGCCCACGCTGGCCGAGCGCTATCCGGGCCTGGAGGTGTTCACCTGGCTGGGCTTCTGGCTGCCCGCGAAGACGCCGCCCGAGATCGTCGACCGCTTCAACCGCGAGATCCGCGCGGCCACGCAGTCGCCCGAGATGCAGCGGCTGATCGCCGAGGCCGGGCTCGAGCCGATGGGCACCACGCCCGAGGAGACGCGCGCCATCGTGCGGCGCGAGGCCGAGGCGATGGGCAAGCTCATCAAGGCCAAGAACATCCGCATCGACTGAGTGCCGGGGCCGGGCTTCGCCCCGCGCCACCTCGCAAGCCTTTTCCATTTCGACCGCGCCGCGCCGGCCCGAGGGCCGCAGCGCCGGCTTTCGCTCGCCCATTTCTCGGAGACACCCATGCGCAACATCCCCTTCGCGTTCCGCGCCGTCCTGGCCGCCGTGTTCCTTTCGTCCCTGCCGCTGCTCTCGCAGGCCCAGTCGAGCGTGCAGGTGTTCGGCACCGTCGACCTCAACTTCACCTACAGCAAGGCCGGCGGCAAGAGCGTGCGCGCCATGGACCAGGGCGGCAACATCTTCCCGAGCCGGCTGGGCTTTCGCGGCAGCGAGGACCTGGGGGGCGGGCTGGTCGCGAGCTTCTGGCTCGAGTCGGCGCTGCTGCCCGACACCGGCGAGTACCAGGGCGTCTACTGGCACCGGCGCTCCACGCTGAGCCTGTCGAGCCGGACCTGGGGCGAGCTGCGGCTGGGCCGCGACTACGTGCCCACCTTCTGGAACGTCTCGCAGTTCTCGCCCTTCGGCACGGTGGGCGTGGGCGGCTCGGCCGCGATGGTCGAGGGCTGGCCGTTCGGCCTGGGTGGCGCGCGCACGCTGGTGCGGGTCGACAACTCGGTCGGCTACTTCCTGCCGCGCGACCTCGGCGGCTTCTACGGCCAGGCGATGTACGCGATGCCCGAGGGCGCCGAGGGCATGCGCTATGCGGGCGCGCGCCTGGGCTATGCCAGCGGCCCGCTCGACATCGCGGCCGCCTATGGCCGCACGCCGGTGGCCAACGGGCAGGTCTACCGCACCGCGACCGTGGGCGGCACCTACGACTTCGGGCCGGTGAAGCTCTACGCCAACTACCACCGCCACCAGACGTACAACGACCGCCAGGTGCACCTGATGGTGGGCGCGAGCATGCCGGTGGGCCCGGGTGTCATCAAGCTGTCGGCCGCGCGTGCCAATCGCAGCGGCCCCGGCCTCGATGCCGACGACGCGACCCAGTTCGCGGTCGGCTACGTGCACTGGCTCAGCAAGCGCACCGCGGTCTACACGGCCTATTCGCGCATCCGCAACCGCGGCAACGCGGCCTACGTGGTCGCCGATTCCTCGCCGGCCGGCTCGCCCGGCATGCCCTCGAGCGGGCTGCAGTTCGGCATCTCGCACAACTTCTGAGGCCGTGGCCCTAGTCCATTTGCGCTAGACCGTATTGCGAATAGGCGGGGGTAGGGGCCGTCCCTAGACTTTCCCCACGAGGCCAGAACGGCGCGCACTTCCGCGGCGTCGATGCCCGCCAAGGCGGGCATGCCGGCCGCGCGCGGGGGTCCAATGGCGAGGTTTTCGAGAATGGGATGGGCGCTGGGATGGGCCGGCGTGGTGCTGCTGACGCAGCTGTCGCCGGCGCAGGCGCAGGAAGGCCCGAGCGCCGAGGCCGCGGCCAGCAAGATGGAGCAGGCCCGGCTCGCCGACACCGACACGCTGCTGGCGCTGACCAGCGAAGGCGCGGTGCTCTACGGCCAGGACAACGTCAAGCTCTCGGGCTACCAGTACTGCAGCCAGGCGGTGGCGCTGGCCGAGTCGGGCGAGTTCCGCCAGAGCGTGCGCGCCGCGAGCAAGGCGCTGCACCTGGCCAACACCACCAACGACCCGAACCTGCGCGCCATGGCCAACCGCGACCTGGCCATCGTCTACAGCTACTCGGGCCAGCTCGAGAAGGCCGAGCAGTTCGCCCGCGAGGCGCTCAAGAGCGAGGCGCGCGATCCCAAGCTGGTGGTGGGCCCGGTGCAGAAGGTGATCGGCGACGTGCGCACGCGCCGCGCCGACTACGAGGGCGCGATCCTCAGCTACGACGAGGCGCTCGCCAACAGCTCGCCGCGCTATGCGCCGCTGGTGCAGGCCTCGCTGGTCAATGCGCTGATCGAATCGGGCACGCCGGCCAACACGCAGCGCGCGCGCGAGCTGATCGGCACGCTGCCGCAGCCGAAGGACGCACCGCTGGCCGCGCAGCTCGACCGCACGCGCGCGCGGCTGCTGCTGGCCGAGAACAAGCCGGCCGAGGCACGCGACCTCTACCGCACGCTGGCCACGCGCCAGGTCGGCGCGGACAGCGGCTACTACCAGCTCTGGGCCTGGGACGGCGTGGCGCGCAGCGAGGTGGCGCTGGGCCAGAAGCAGGCCGCGGCCGAGGCCGTGGGCCGCGCGCTCGATGGCGTGGACAAGGTGCGCGCGAAGTTCCGCAGCGAAGAATTCAAGATGGGGCTGTTCTCCGACCTGCAGTCGGTGTTCGAGCGCGGCGTGGCGATCTACAGCGACGCGGGCGACAGCGCCCGCGCCTTCGAGGTCAGCGAGCACAGCCGCTCGCGCGCGCTGCTCGACGCGGTGCGCGGGCGCGCCAAGCTCAGCGAGCAGGCCGCGGCCACGGTGGACCTGGCGACGCTGCAGCGCACGCTGGCCGCCGACGAGCGCGTGGTGCAGTTCCATTCGCTGCCCGACCGGCTGATGGTGTGGGTGGTGAGCCCCGCGGGCATCGAGAGCAAGACGATCCCGGTCAGGCGCGAGGAACTCAACGAACTGGTCGAGACCTTCCGCAACACCATCGTGCGCGGCCGCCGCACCGCGATCACCAACGCCGACAAGCTCGGCGCCGCGCTGCTCGGCCCGCTGAACCTGCAGCCCGGCCAGCGGCTGGTGATCGTGCCCCACGGTCCGCTGCACTACCTGCCGTTCCAGGCATTGCGCCTGAACGGCCGCTACGTGATCGAGACGCACCCGGTGGCGGTGGCGCCCTCGATCAGCATCGCGGTGCAGCTCGCGCAGCGCACGCCGCGCGTGAACGCCACGCTCACGGCCTTCGGCAATCCGCGCATCGAGGACAAGTACGACCTGCCGGGCGCGGAGAGCGAGGTCAAGCAGCTCGCCCGATACTTCCCGAGCAACACCGTCTACATGGGCGCGGCCGCCACCAAGACGCAGTTCCGCGACGTGGCCGCGCGCTCGCCGCTGATGCACGTGGCGGCGCATGCGGAAGCCGACGAGGTCGATCCGCTGTACTCGCGCATCCTGCTGGCCAACGAAGGCGGCAAGCAGAACTTCCTCGAGGCGCACGAGATCCTCGAGCTGCCGATGCAGGGCACGGCGCTGGTGACGCTGTCGGCCTGCGAGTCGGGCCTGGGCCGCATCGCGCAGGGCGACGAGGTGCTGGGCTTCACGCGCTCCTTCCTCTCCGCGGGCAGCTCGAGCCTGATCGCATCGCTGTGGCCGGTGTCGGACGACGCGACGGCCGTGCTGATGAGCACGCTCTACGGCGAACTCGCCAAGGGCCGCGACCTGCAGAAGGCGATGCAGGCGGGGCAGCTCGCGGTGCTCAAGGATCCCAAGATGTCGCATCCCTTCTTCTGGGCGCCGTTCAATCTGATCGGCAACTGGCGTCTGACGGTGGGAGGCTGAAATGAAACACCAACAGCCGGACGCAGAGGACGCGAAGATTTCGCAAAGGGCGCGAAAGAGAAATTCAAAAATTTTCTTGCCTTCCTTTTGCGTCCTTCGCGAAATCTTCGCGTCCTCTGCGTCCGGAAGTCCGCTTTCGTTTTCGACCCCGTCCGTCGCTTCATGCGATGCGGGTGGCGCGCAGCGCAATGGATAACTGAGATGCGAAACGAAAACCTCTCGAAAAGCCCGCGCCCCGATGCGCGGCGGAGCATCCCCATGCGCGTCCTGCAACGCTCCACGCCGATCGCCCTCGCCGTCTCCGCCCTGTTCGGCGCCGCCTTGCTCGTGGCCGCCCAGCGTGCCCATGCCACCGAGGCCGAGAAGACCGCGCTGCTGCCCACGCAGGACCCCTGCGGCAGTTGCAACCGGCCCATCGCCCAGGCCACCGGCGGTGTCGCGCCGCAGACCCTGCCCGCGCCGTCGCGCAACGCTTCCGCCACCGGTGCCTTCAAGCTCAACGACCTGCGCCTCAATGGCGTGAAGGCGCTGAGCAACGAGGAACTGCAGTCGATCACCACGCCCTACATCGGCCGCGACGTCACGCTGGCCGACCTCGAGGAGCTCGCGAAGGCGATCACCGCGCGCTACAAGGAGCGCGGCTACTTCCTCGCGCAGGCCGTGGTGCCCGTGCAGACCGTGCGCGACGGCATCGTCGAGATCAGCGTGATCGAGGGCCGGCTGGGCCGCGTCGACGTGCTGGTGGCACCCGAGGCGCCGATCGCCGAGGCGCGCGTGCGCGGCTTCCTCGCGCCGCTGCAGCCGGGCGAGGCCGTCAACGCGCCCGCCTACGAACGCGCGATGCTGCTGCTGTCGGACCAGCCCGGCGTCAAGGTGTCGTCGGCGTTGCAGGAGGGCACGCAGCCCGGCACCACCGATCTCTCGGTCGAGGTCGCAGCCGCGCCGCGCTGGGCCTTCACCGCCGAGGGCGACAACCACGGCACCAAGGAGTCGGGCCGCTACCGGCTCGGCGGCACCGTGCGCTGGCTCAGCCCCTTCGGCATCGGCGACAACCTCGATGCGCGCGTCATGGTGTCCGACAGCAACGCGCTGCAGTACGGCCGCATCGCCTACGAGGCGCCGATCGGCACCAGCGGCCTGCGCGCCGGCATGGGCCTGGCGCGCGTGAGCTACGACCTCGGTGGCCAGTTCTCCGACCTCGACGCGCAGGGCCGCGCCGACGTGCTCGATTTTTCGCTCAACTATCCGCTGATCCGCCAACGCCAGCAGAACCTGTTCCTGCGGCTGACCGCCGACTTCAAGGACCTGCGCGACGAGATCCGCGCCGTCGACTACGACGTCAAGAAGCGCGTGCGCGGCATCGGCCTGGGCTGGACCTGGGAGCGGCGCGACGAGGTCCTCGGCGGCGGCTACTGGGCCAGCACCGGCACTCTTTACCACGGCTCGCTGTCGATCCGCGACCCGCAGACCCTCGCGGCCGACCAGGCCTTCGGCGGACGCCAGACCGAGGGCGGCTTCACCAAGATGAGCTTCCAGCTCTCGCGGCTGCAGTCGATCGTGCCGCGCCATTCGCTCTATCTCTCGATCGGCGGCCAGTGGGCCAGCAAGAACCTCGATGCTTCCGAGAAGCTCGCGCTCGGCGGCGCGCGCGCGGTGCGCGCCTACCCCTCGGGCGAACTGCTGGCCGACCAGGGCGTGATCGGCACCGTCGAATGGCGCTGGTCGGTCAACGAGGAGCTCACGCCCTTCGTGTTCTACGACGCGGCGCGCGGCAAGCTCGCGCGCCATCCCTCGCCCTTCGACGGCGAGAACTCGCGCAGCCTGCGCGGCTACGGCATCGGCCTGAGCTGGTCGCGCCCGGGCAATTTCTCGATCAACGCGACGCTGGCCTGGCGTGACGGCACACCGCGGGCACAGACCGACGGCGGCGGCCACAACCCGCGGCTGTACGTCCAGGTTCAAAAGGCGTTCTGACCATGAAGCAACGCACGTCTCCTCTTCTTCGCGCCACCGCGCGCCGCCTGCGGCTGCGGCCGGTCGCGTTCTCGCTGATCTGCGCGGGCGCCGTGCCCGCCATGGCGCAGGTGCTGCCCACGGGCTTCCTGCCCTCGGCGCTGCCGGGCAACATGGTCTCGATGACCCAGGCCGGCAACATCATGAGCATCGTGCAGGGCAGCCAGCGCGGCATCGTCAACTGGACCACGTTCTCGATCGGCGCCAAGAACATCGTCAACATCCAGCAGCCCAATGCCTCGGCGATCCTGCTCAACCGCGTCACCGGCAACGAGCTCTCGACCATCGCGGGCCAGCTCAACGCCAACGGCCGCGTGTTCCTGATCAATCCCAACGGCGTGCTGTTCGGTTCGGGTGCCAGCGTCAACGTGGGCGGGCTCGTGGCCTCGACGCTGGGCCTGACCACTAGCGACGCGAACTTCCTCGGCGGCACGACCAACTTCAGCTTCGAGCGGCTGAACGCCAACGCCAAGACGGTGGTGAACGACGGCGGCATCACGGCCACCGGCGGCCCCGTGGTGCTGATGGGCGCGGGCGTGAGCAACACCGGCACCATCACGGCCGACGGCCAGACCGTGGCGCTGGTCTCGGGTCGCAAGATCACCTTCGACCTCGCGGGCGACGGCCTCACCAACATCGCGATCGCATCCGACTCGATGGCGACCAACGCCTCGGTCGGCAACACCGGCACCGTGCAGGCCGACGGCGGCAAGGTCGTGATGGTGGGCCAGTCGACCACCCTCGGCGAACTGGTCGTGAACCAGGCCGGCGTGGTGCGCGCGCGCTCGCTCGGCACGAAGAACGGCGAGATCGTGCTCGGCGGCGGCGCCGACAACGAGGTGCATGCGGGCGGCACGCTCGATGCCACCTCCACCGGCACGGCGGTGGGTGGCCGCATCTCGGTGGCGGCGGGCAGCGTGCGCGTGATGGATGGCGCGCTGCTCGACGCGAGCGGCGACGCGGGCGGCGGCTCGGTGCAGCTCAAGGCGCTGAACGGGCTGTCGATCGCGTCGGCCCCGCCCGCCGCGCTGCTGGCGTCGGGGGCCGTGGTGCGTGCCGATGGCCGCGCCGGCAATGCCGCGGGCGGCGAGATCCGCATCGAGGAGGCGAGCTACGGCGCGCTGCCCGGCACCGGCAGCGAGGCGCCGCCGGCCACCCGGCTCGGCATGCACCTGTCGGGCACGCTGTCGGCCAAGGGCGCCGGCTCGGGCGCTGGCGGCAGCATCACCACCAGCGCCGATGCGATCCAGGTCGGCAGCGACCTCGCGCTGTCGGCCGCGGGCGGCGCGAACGGCGGCGCCAACGGCAAGTGGACGCTCAACTCGAACAAGCAGATCGTGGTCACGTCCGAGGCGCCGAACTACGACCCCGGCAGCTATCCCAGCGCCGGCGGCATGGCTTCCAGCCCGATCAGTTCGCAGGCGCTGGGCCGCGCGCTCGGCCAGGGCACCGACGTCACGCTCGCGAGCGGCGCGGCCAATGCCGAGGGCGGGCAGGAGATCTTCGGCGTGGTGTTCGACACCGCGGCCCAGGTGGTCAAGAACGAGGGCGGCAATGCCTCGCTGCGCGTGGATTCGGCCACCGGCATCGCGATGCTCGAGCGCTCGACCATCCAGTCGAAGACCGGCGCGCTCCACGTCGACTTCAACGCCGATGCCAACGGCCCCGCGCTGCCGGCCGGCGACGCGCCGATCGTCGGCGAGGGCGCGGCGCGCATCGCGCCGATCCAGATGACCGACGCCGTCATCGAGACCAATGGCGGCAACGTGCGCTTCTATGGCCAGGGCGACGCGCAGAACGGCCGCGCGCTCGGCTATGCCAACGTCAGCTTCTCCAGCCTGCCCTTCTCCAGTGCCGGCGTGCAGGTGACCGGCGGGCGCATCTCGACCTGCGCCATGGGCGCCGCGAGCTGCGCGCAGGGCGGCGAGATCAGCCTGCGCGGCGCGGGCCAGACCGTGCTCTCGAGCTCCTACCTGGTCGGCAGCACCGGCGTGCTGCTCGCGAGCACCGAGCTGATCAGCGGCAGCGGCGCCATCACCGTCGACGGGACGGGCGGGCTGGCCGCCACCGGCGTGGCGATGGGCCAGTCCTCCTCCGGCGGCACGCCGGGGCCGCGCAACCGCATCGCCTCGGCCAGCGGCGACGTGACGGTGCGCGGCAGCACGCGCGGCTGGACCGCGGGCGAGGACGTGGAGCGGTTGCAGTTCGGCGCCAGCGGCGCGGGCGTGCGCCTCGCGGGCACCGACATCGTCACCGGCGGCAATGCGCGCGTGGAAGGCAAGGGCGCCGACCTCGGCGCGCTGCTGGCCGATCCCGGCTTCGCCAAGCTCTCGGCCTCGTCCACCATCAATGCCTCGCACGGCGTGCTGATCGGCGACACCGGCATCGCGGCCGGGCAGGGCCGGCGCATCGACATCGTCGGCACCGCCGGCAGCGCGGGCCTGACCTACGACTTCAACGGCGTGCCGACGCCACCGCCGGCGGGCATCAACGAAGGCTTCACGCCCACGGCGGTGTGGATCCGCGCCAGCGGCGCCGGCCAGGGCCTGCGTGCCGAGGGCGGCCAGATCAATGTCGTCGGCGGCAATGGCGACGTGCTGCTGCAGCGCGGCGCGCAGGCCGATGCGCTGCTGAGCACCGCGAGCAACAACGTCGCCGGCGGCGCCATCGCCGTCACCGGCCGCAACATCTACGGCGGCGGCCTCGCGGGCGCCACCGGCACGCTGGCCGATGCGAGCGGCGCGGGCACGGGCGGCAGCATCCGCTTCGAATCGACGGTCAGCGACAAGACCGGCGGCATGCTCGCGCTGGCCACGGGCATGACCCTGCGTGCCGACAGCACCTCGGCCAGCGGCAACGGCGGCGACATCCGGCTGCTCGCGGGCGACAGCCTGCGCGCGCACGGCACGCTGTCGGCGCGCGGCGGCAGCACGGGTGGCAACGGCGGCTTCGTCGAGACCTCGGGCACGCAGTTCGACCTGACCGGCATCCGCGTCAACGCGGGCGCGCCGGCCGGCACCGCGGGCCAGTGGCTGATCGACCCCTATGCGGTCACCATCGTCAATGGCGCGGCGGCCGGCACGCTGCCGACCAACCCCTTCGATGCCGTCACCAACTCCACGATCCAGGACGGCGACATCAATGCCGCGCTCAACGGCGGCGCGAGCGTGAAGATCACCACCGGCACCGGCGGGCCGGGCGCGGGCAGCATCACGCTCGCGAACAACGCGCTGATCGACTACACCGCCGCCTTCGGCCCGCTGAGCTTCGAGCTGGCCTCGGGCAACAGCATCCAGGGCGGGCTGGGCACGGTGATCCGCTCGTCGGGCAAGGGCGGGCCGCTCAACGTGCTGTTCAACGCGGGCGTCAATCCCGACGGCACGCCCTCGGCCACGCCCGGCTCGATCAGCTACAACGGCACCATCGCCACGCGCGGCGGCAGCGTCACGATGAATGCGCGTGGCGATGGCGGCGCCACCAGCGGCTTCATCCAGATGAATGGCGCCTCGGTGCAGACCGATGGCGGCGCGGTCACGCTCTACAGCGGCCAGCCCGGCGCGCCCACCGGCTACGTCACGCTGGTCGACAGCCAGATCGACACCCGCGTGGGCCAGACCGATGCCGGCGCGGGCGGCGCGGTGCAGATCGCCGGCGGCAACGTGACGCTGGCGGGCGCGCAGATCGCGACGTCGACCGGCAACGTCGACATTCGCGGCAGCTCGGCCGACTGGAACAGCGGCGTGGTCATCACCGACGGCCGCACGCCCTCGACCATCTCGACCACCAGCGGCAACGTCACGGTGCAGGGCGTGGCGCGGCGCCAGGCCTCGTCGACCTTCGCGGCGGCGCACGGCGTGCTGGTCAACGGCGGCAGCAGCATCACCACCGGCAGCGGCAGCATCGCGCTGCGCGGCTACAACTTCAACAACGACACCACCGTGCCCGCGGCCGCGCCCGATTCGGGCGTGCGGCTGGAAAACGGCGCGCGCATCGTCACCACCGGCGGCGGCGACATCGAGATCACGGGCCGCTCGCAGAACGGCGGCAGCGGCGTCTCGATCGAGGCCGGCGGCTCGCCCAGCGTGCCCGGCGCGGCGCCGGTGGTGCAGAGCAGCCGCAACCTGGTGCTGCGCGCGGTCAACGACGGCAGCACCGACGCGATCGTCATCGGCACGCCGGTGAGCGCGGCCACCGCGATCAACCTGCGGCCCGGCGGCATGGACGCCAACTTCGCGGTGTCGGACAGCACCAATGCGCCGATCGTGCTGGGCGGCGCGGGCACCGGCGGCTACTCGGTCTCGAGCGCGGAGTTCGCGCGCCTCGCCGCACCCACCATCGTGGCGGGCAGCGCCACCCATGCGGCCGACATCACGGTGGCCGGCGCCATCGCCACGCCGGGCGCGCTCACCCTGCAGAACGACGCGGGCGGCAACATCGCGCTCAACGGTACGGTCGGCGCCTCGCAACTGGGCCTGCTGTCCGACGGCAACATCACGCAGTCGGCCGCGGGCGCGATCACCGCCACCGGGCTGCTCGCGCGCTCGAGCGGCGCGGGTGTCGACCTGCGGAATCCCGCGAACAACGTGGTGACCGTGAGCGGCGGTGCCGAGGGCGGCTTCGCCTACGTCGACGCGAACGCCGTGACCGTCGGCGCGCTGAGCGTCAACGGCTTCGACGCCGCGACCAACCAGCTCGCGCCGACGGCCACCACCTCGATGTCGGCCGGCACGGTGTTCGTGCGCACGCTCGCGGGCGACCTCACGCTGGGCACCAGCGTCAACGCGAGCACCAGCGCAGACCTGGTGGCGGCGGCGCGCTTCCAGAATCCGGGCAGCTTCACCATCGGCGCCGGCACCTGGCGCGTCTGGGCCGACACCTGGATCGGCGAGACGCGTGGCGGCCTCGCGGGCTCGGGCCCCTTGCCCAACCTCTACCACTGTGCCTACCTGGGCCTGTGCACGGTGACGGTGCCGGCCACCAACAACCACTTCATCTACGCGCAGCAGCCGACCGCGATCGTGACCGTGGGCAATGCCTCGCGCCAGGAAGGCGCGGCCAACCCCACCTTCACCTACAGCGTCAGCGGGCTGATCCTCGGCGACAACGCCTCGAGCTTCAGCGGCACGCCGGGCACCAGCGCGAACGCCTCGAGCCCGCCGGGCAACTATCCGATCGACGGTGCCTTCGCCTCGGCGGCCGGCTATGCGATCCAGGTGGTGCCGGGCAATCTGCGCGTCGATCCGGGGCCGCCGCCGCCGCCCGCGCCCCCACCGCCGCCGGTGGCGCCGCCGCCACCGCCCTTCGTCTTCCTCGAGCGGCCCGAGCTGCCCTCGGTGGACGTGGTGCGCGACCAGCCCTCGACCTACCTCTACGACCGCAACATCGGCCAGGCGCCGATCTGCGTGGCGACCGGGCCGCTGGATGGCGACCGCGCGGCGCAGGGCGGCGACGTGTTGGCGCGCGAATGGTCGCGCGTGCGTTCGCGGCCGAACCTGCTGAGTTGCGTCAACACCGAGCGGCGCAACGGCTGCGCCGACTTCTAGGCGTCCCGTGCCGTGATGACGAACAGCTGCGCCATCAGGTCGGCCAGCAGGCGCAGCTGCGGATCGTCGGTCAGCGCCGCGTGGCGGTAGCCGGCCACATGGGCCTCGAGCCCGTCGATGGGGCCGGCGAAGAACAGCCGCCGCAGCGCGCCGCCGAGCGCATCGTTCTCCGCCGCGCGCGGCCGGTCGTCGATGGTGCTGTGCGCATGGCTCTCGAGCCGCGGCGTGGCGAGGAAGGGGGCGAGCACCGCCGCGCGCAGGCGGCCCTCGGCCACCCAGCGGTTCAAGGCCATGTCGAAGGCCTGCGCGGGGCCCTCGGCCAGCGCCTCGCGCAGCAGCGGCGGCAGGGCGCGCAGCCCCTTCGGCGTGGCGAGGTAGGCGACCGCGCCCCAGTTATAGAGGCCGCGCGCGTCGAGCACCTCGATGCCGGCGATCGCATCGCGCGGCGCGGCCGGGTCGGCGGGCAGCTGCTTCTTCAGCGCCTGCCACAGCGCGAGCAGGCTGTGGGCCGAGGTGTAGGGCAGGCATTCCAGGAACACCAGGTCCCGGTCGGCGAGCTGCGCGAGCGCCTCGGGCCGCAGCAGCGGCGGCAGCGCGCGGCTCAGCAGCGCATCGTCCTCGAGCACCAGGAAGAAGTCATCGGGCGGCGCGCCCTCGAGCGCGCATGCGTGCGAGAGGAAGCAGGCGCGTTCGCCGGCGCTGGTGGCGGCATCGGGGCCCACCGCGGGCAGGGTGGCTGCGTCGATCGCCTCGAAGCGCGCCACGCCCTCGATGCCGAGCGCGCGCAGCTGCGCTTCCATGGCCGTGCGGCGATCGCCACTGCGTTGCAGATTGATGAAGCAACCGTTCATGATGCAGGGATGAAGCAGGTCCTGCCATTGTCTCCCTTGTCTTGCGCCATCGCGCCGATCGCCGAGAGGCGGACCGCATGATGCTCAGCGTGGTGCTGCCGTTCTATCGCAAGCTCGCGGAGTTCGAGCGCGTGGCCGCGCTCAACGCGCCGCACTGGTCGCGTCCCGTCATCGAGGTGGTGATCGCGCTCGACGAACCGGCCGAGGAACAGGGCCTGCTGCAACTGCTCGCGCGCTTCGAGACGGTGTGCTGGCGCGTGGTCGTCAACGACCGACCGCATGGCTGGCGCCCGCCCTGCCGGGCCATCAACGTCGGCGTGCGCCATGCGCGCGGCCGCTTCGTGCTCGTGCATTCGCCCGAGTCGGCCTATGTGGACGACGCACCCGCGCTGGCGCTGCAGGCCGCGCTGGCGGTCGAGCGCGGCGTGGTGCTGGGCCGCGTGGGCTTCGCGCGCTTCGACGAGGTCGACGGGCCGCTGCCCGTCCTGTTCGCGCGCCAGGTGCCCGAGGCGCTGTTCCTGCGCACCTTCTATGGCTCGTTGTGCGGCCCGCGCGAGGCCTTCGAGGCGGTTGGCGGCTACGACGAGTCCTTCGCCGGCTGGGGCGGCGACGACGACGACTTCCGCGTGCGGCTCGAGATGGCGGGCTGGCGGCTTTTGGCCTGCGCCGAACTGAAGCTGCTGCACCTGTCGTTCGAGACGCGCGACGGTGCCGAGCAGTTCGATCCCGACAACGACTGGCGCAAGTGCACGCCCGCGCAGGCGCGCGCGAACGGCGAGGACTGGGGGCGCGATTTCGCGCGCATCGCCCGCGACGACGCGCCGCCGGCCGATGCCGGGGCCGTGCCCGCGTGGCCGCCACCCGCGCCCGTGTTCGCGATGGGCTCGCGCCGCCAGTGCGAGCTCTGCGCGCGCATGCTGCACCACGAACCGGCGCCGCACTACTTCTGCCCGCGCTGCAGCGCCGAGCCGCCGAAGCCGCTGGCAGCGCGGCCGCGCATCGTCTGCGTGCTGCAGCTGCGCGACGAGGCGCGGCTGCTCGAGGGCTGCCTCGACCACCTGCGCGAGCATGTCGACGGCTTCATCGCGCTCGACGACGGCTCGACCGACGACACCGTGCGCATCCTGCGGCGCGAGCCCAAGCTGCTCGAGCTGCTGTCGAACCCGCCCGGCGGCGTCTGGAACGAGCCGGACAACAGGCGCCGGCTGCTCGAAGGCGCGCGGCGCCATGGCGCGGGCTGGGTGCTGGTCTGCGATGCCGACGAGCGCTACGAGCGCCTGTTTCTCCAGCACCTCGGCGCCATCGTCGATTCGCTGTCCGACACGCCACTCGGTTGCCTCTCGCTCGCGGTGCGCGAACTCTGGGATGCGCCCGACCGCTTTCGCGACGACGGCCCCTGGGGCGCCAAGTCGCGCGTGTGCCTGTTCCGGCTGCCGCGCGAGATCGCCTACGACGCGGCACCCGCGCTGCACGGGCCCTGGTATCCCGACGCGGTCGCGCGGCATGGCCGGATGTTCCGCAGCTACTTCCGGCTCTACCACCTGCGCATGATCCGGCGCGAGGACCGCATCGCGCGGCGCGACCGTTATCGGCAACTCGATCCCGGGCACCGCTGGCAGGCCATCGGCTACGACTACCTCGCCGAGGAGGGGCCGGGACTGCGGCTCGAGAAGATCGCGCCCGATCGCGGCTACGACCTGGAGACCTTGCCGGCCGATCTGCGTCAGGCCGACGGCCCGGCGCTGGCCGCGAGCGAGCGCGCGTAATCGCCGCGGTAGACGCGCGTGCCGGTGTGCGTGAGGCGCGAGCGCGTGTCGACGAAGACCTGGCCGCCGATCGATTGCCAGCGGCGGCAGAAGGCGAAGTCCTCGCTGAGGTAGCGGCCGTTGCCGGGCTCGGCCCAGACGTCGAAGAAGCGGTGGTGCGGCCAGGCCGCGGCCGCCTCGTCCTCCATGCGGTCGGGCGTGTAGCGCAGCTCGGGCAGGGCCTGCGCGAGCCGCTCGAACACGGAACGCTCGATCAGCATGAAGCCGGTGGGCGCGTCGAGCACCTCGACGAAGCCGTCGGCATCGATGCGGCCGGCGACCTCGGGCCCCGTGAGGTTGACCGGGAACACCGCGTGCCGCGCCTCGAAGTCCTCGCGCGTGCTGCCCGCGGGCAGCGGCTGCGCGAGCCCGGCGCGCGGCCAGCCGTCGTTCTTGTGCGGATAGGCGCCGGCCACCACCGCGCGGCCGGCCAGCAGCAGGCGCAGCGCGGCCTCGGGCTCGAAGCCGATGTCGGCATCGATCCAGAACAGGTGGGTCCAGCGGCTGTCGGCCATGAACTCGGCCACCAGCCGGTTGCGCGCGCGCGGGATCAGGCTGTCGCCGTCGAGGAAGCGCGTCTGCATCGGGAAGCCGTGGCGCCACGCGAGGTTGACCAGCCCGAGCAGGCTGCGCACGTAGTCGCTGGTCATCGCGCCGCTGTAGCTGGGCGTGGCGATGAAGGGACGGATGTCTTTCAGGGCGTCGATGGACAGCATCGTGGTGGAGCAATGACGGTGTTCATGCGGGCTGCGCATGCCGCCGCGTCGACAGCAGCGCCCGCAGCTTCGCCGGTGCCACCGGCTTCGTCAACAGCGTCGCGCCGCTGTGGCGCAGCCGCTGCAGCGCATCGGGCCCGGTGGCGCCCGAGACCAGCACCGCGAGCGCCTCGGGCTGCAGCCGCTTGGCGGCGTCGATCACGTCCATGCCGTCGGTGTCGCCGGGCAGCTGCAGGTCGCACAGCACGGCGTCGTAGGGGATGTCGCCGGTGCCCAGCCGCGCGATCGCCTCGGCGCCGGTGGCCACGCATTCGACCTGGCAGCCCCACTGCTCGAGCAGCGCGCGGCTGCCGTCGAGGATGGCCGGGTCGTCGTCCACCACCAGGCAGCGCAGGCCCGCGAGCGGCGCGGGCGCGGGCGGTGCCGGCTGCGGCGGCGCGATGTCGGCGGCATTGGCCGCGGGCAGGGTCAGCGCGAAGGTGCTGCCGGCGCCGAGCGCCGAGCGCAGCGCGATGCGCGTGCCCAGCAGGGTGGCGATGCGCGCGCAGATCGCGAGGCCGAGGCCGAAGCCGCGGCGGCGGTCGCGTTCGGTGTTCGCCACCTGGTAGAACTCCTCGAAGATGCGCTGCTGGTGGATCGGCGCGATGCCCACGCCGTTGTCGCGTACCTCGATGCGCACGCCGCGCCCGCCGTCGGGGCCGCTGCGCGCGCGGCGCGCGGCCACCAGCACGGTGCCGCCCGCGGGCGCGTGGCGCAGCGCATTGCTCACGAGGTTGCCGACGATGCGCTTGAGCAGCGCCGCGTCGCTGCGCACCGCGAGGCCGCGGTCGCTCCAGCGCAGCCGCACGCGCAGCTCGCCGGCGCTGGCCGCGTGCTGGGCGTCGAGCTGGTCGAACAGCGCGGCCAGCGAGACCTTGGCGATGGCCGGCGTCAGCACCTGCGCGTCGAGCCGCGAGATCTCGAGCAGGTCGTCGAGCAGCACGCCCATGAACTCGGTGCTCTCCTGCAGCCGCAGCACGGCCGGGCGCTGTGCCTCGCTCGCGCCGGGCAGCAGGCCGTCGATGAACAGGCCCATGGCATGCAGCGGCTGGCGCAGGTCGTGGCTGGCGGCGGCCAGGAAACGCGCGCGCGACAGCGCGGCCTGCTCGGCCTCGGCCATGCGCTGCAGCGCGACCGCGGTGGCCTCGCGCACGCGCTCCTCGCTGACCTGGCGGTTGTGCTGCAGCCGCTCGGCGAGGCGGTCGATGTCGTGCGCCAGCATGGCCAGCTCGTGCGTGCCGCGCGAGCCGCCCTCGACCACGCCGCAGCGCATCTCGAAATGGCCGGCCTCGAGCGCCGCCACGGTGCGCGACACGCGGCGCAGCGGCCGCGCCACCGTGCGCGCCATGTGGCGCACCGAGGCCCAGGCCGCGAGCAGCGCCACCATCGCGATGCCGATGCCCGCGAGCAGCGAGCGCGTGCGCTCGCGCGAATAGGCGGTGGTGTCGCGGAAGGTCTGCACCAGGCCGACCGGCGTCTCGCCCGCGGCGGTCGAGCCCGCGGGCGCGAAGGCGCTGGCGCGCGAGGCCTCGCGCAGCGTGACCGGCGCGGTGAACATGCGCAGCTGCGCGAGCGAGCCGGCCTTGGGCCCGGCCGTCACGTAGACACCGGCGCTGTTGCTGATCTCCACGCGCATCACCTGGCCGCCGCGCAGCGCGGCATTGGCCACGTTCTGCAGCGCGGGCAGGTCGCCGGCATAGAGGCTCAGGTCGGACATGGCCGCCACCTGGCGCGCCACCGCCTGGCCCTCGGCGTCGAAGGCGGCCTCCAGCGTCTGCAGCCGGTTGTGGGTGAACCAGGCGGTGAGCGCGAGCGCCACCGCCACGCAGGGCACCACGCCGAGGCGGAACAGGTCGCGCTGCAGGTTGCCGCGCACCACCAGGGCACCGGCGATGGGGGGCACGGCCGAACTGGAATCCGCGCCCTCGGGCGGCCGGGTGGCGCTCATCGCGTGGCGGTCAGGCGCTCGGTCAGTTCGCGTTCCTCGGGCAGCCGCAGCCCGAGTCCGCGCGCGACGGTGGGATTGATGCGCACGGTGGCGGGCGTCGCGGCCTCCACCAGCGGATTGCCGCCACCGCCCGCGCCGGCGCCGCCCGCGACCTTCTGCGCCAGCAGCCGCGCCTGCTGCGCGAGCTGTGCCGGCGTGGAGACCGCGGCCGCGAGGCCGCCCGAGCGCACCAGGCCCTCGCTGGCGCCGAACACCGGCAGGCCGGCGCCCGCGCCCGCGCGCAGCACCGACAGCGTGGCGGCCTGGTTGTCGCCGATCAGGTCGGGCAGCACCATCAGCGCATCGCTGCGCGGCACCACGGCGCGCAGCGCGGTGGCGAGCGAGCGCGCGTCGGGCGTGTACTCCACCTGCAGGTCCCAGCCGCCGCCGGGCTGTGCCTGCGCGGCGCGCTGCAGGTCGCGCACCAGCGGTTCGGATTCGGGCGTGGCGACCACGCCGAGGCGATGGCGCTGCGCCGGCAGCACCGCGCCCACCAGCGCGAGCTGGTCGGCCATGGCCGGGTCGCGCAGCAGCACGCCGACGCGGCGATCGGCGCGGCGCAGCGCGGGGCTGGCGCGCAGGCCCTCGTAGTCGAGCCGGCTCAGCATCGCGAGCACCAGCGGTTCCTGGCCCGGGCGCTCGATGGCGGCGCGCGCGGCCGTTGCACCCACCGCCATGGTCAGCGAGCCGCCGTCGGCGCTCGAGATCGAGGGCCGCATGCTGCGCGTGCGCACGCTCACGTTGACGTCGCCGGGCTCGGCGGCCGCGCTGTCGGAGGCATTGGGCGCGCCTGGAGAAAGCCGCACCAGCTCGAAGCGGCTCGCGGGGTCCAGCCCCTGGCGCAACTGCTGCACGAATTCGGCATGCGCGGCGAGGTCGTCGCCCATCAGGACCGTGAAGCCGCCGGCCGACGACAGCGCGGCGCCCAGCAGCGCGGCGCAGACCAGCAGCGCACGCATGGCGCCGCGCAGCAACCGGGTCGTGCAGGGGAGGATGGGAGAGGGGTTCGCGGCGACGGACATGAAGGCTTCTGCCACTGGGGGGCGATGGTTCAATGTACGGAAGCGCCCCCCTTCGCGCGATAAGGCGGAGGGCTTATGCCCGCGGCGCGCACCCTGCCGGGCTGTGAGGAAGTTCACGCGGCAACGGCCGCTTGGCCTATCTCCGATGGCGTATCGCCACCGAAGCCCGTTGCCCGGCGCGTTCTCAGGCCTGCACGGCCCGCGCCGCGGCCGCGCGCTGCGCGAGGATCGCCTGGCGCAGCACGCGCGGCGACACCGGCTTGTAGAGCACCGTGATGCCCGCGCTCTGCACCTCGCGCAGGCGGTCGGGCTTGGTCTCGCCGGTGACCAGCAGCCGCGCGGTGCCGATGCCGATGCCGCGCGGATGGCGTTCGAGCGCGGCGATCACGTCCAGGCCGTTGTCGCCGCCCTGCAGCAGCAGGTCGCTGACCACCACGTCGGGCGGCACGGGCCAGGTGTCGGCCATCGCGAGCGCCTCGGCACGGGTCTGCGCGGCCAGCACCTCGGCGCCCCAGTTCGACAGCACCACCGTCAGGCCTTCGAGGATGGTGCGCTCGTCGTCGATCACCAGGATGCGCAGGCCGGCGAGGCAGTGCGCGTCGTTCTCGAGCACGGGCTGCGCGGCCGCGGCCGGCGCGGGCAGCCCCGCGGGCGCCGAGCGCACCAGCACGCGCACGCAGGTGCCCCTGTTGACGCGCGAACTGAGCTCCACGCGCGTGTTGAGCAGCTCGGCCAGCCGCTGCACCGTGGCCAGTCCCAGGCCCATGCCGCGCGTGCCGCGCGAGGCCTGGCGGCCCGAGGGCTCGACCTGGTAGAACTCCTCGAACACCCGCGCCTGGTGCTGCTGCGCGATGCCCACGCCGGTGTCGACCACGTCGATGCGCACGCCGCGCCCGCGCTGGCGCGCGCCGATCAGCACGCCGCCCTCGAGCGTGTGGCGCAGCGAGTTCGACACCAGGTTGTTGAGGATGCGCGACAGCATCACGTAGTCGCAGCGCACCCACAGGTCGGTCTTGCGCGCCACCAGCCGCAGGCCCTGCTGTTCGGCCACCGGGCGGAAGTTGCGGCTGATCTCGTCGAACAGCCGGTCGAGCGGGAAGTCGACCCACTGCGGCTGCAGCACGCCGGCGTCGAGCTGCGAGAGGTTCAGCAGCTCGGAGAACAGCCGGTCGAGCGAGTCCACGCATTCGCGGATGTGGCCGATGCGCTGCAGCCGCAGCGGATCGGTCTCGCCGTTGGCCAGGCCGTCGGAGAACAGCGTGAGCGCGTGCAGCGGCTGGCGCAGGTCATGGCTGGCGGCGGCCAGCAGGCGGGTCTTGGCCTGGCTCGCGACCTCGAGCTGCTGGTTCTTGCGCGCCAGTTCGGCCGTGGCCTCGGTGATGCGGCTCTGCAGCAGCCGGTGGCTCTCGGCGAGCGCGCGCGCGGCCTCGTTGAAGCCGCGCTGCAGGTGCTGCACTTCGGAGGTGCCCTCGATCGTCACGCTCGCGGCCTCGCCGGCGCCGAGCCTGTCGACCGCCTTGCCGAGCGCGCGGATCGGCTCGCTGATGCGGCGTGCCGCCCACCAGCCGGCCAGGCCCACGCCCACCAGGCTGGCGCCGAGCACCAGCACCACGTTGAGCCAGACCGAGCGGCGCGCGTTCTGCACCGCGCCGAGGCTGATCTCGACCATCACCTTGCCGCTGGCGCGGCCGTCGTCGCCGACGATCGGCACCACCACCTGCAGGCCCTCGCCGCGCGCGCGGTCCATGGTTTCGGAATTGGCCACGATCTCGCCGTCCTCCGACCAGATTTGCACCTGCTGCACGTGCGGCTGGTAGGTGCCCGACTGCGCGGTGCGCTGCAGTGCGCGCCGGTCCATGCGCACGATCGGCGCCTGCGCCACCGTGGCCACCTGCAGCGCCACCGTCTGCGCATTGGCGCGCATCAGTTCGGTGAGGTTGTCCAGGTGCTGGCGCGTGAGCACCGTGATCGCGACCAGCGTCGCCACCATGGCCGGCAGCATCGCCAGCAGGATCAGCTGCTGCGCGAAAGTGAGCCGCGCCAGGCCGCGGACGACGGCGAAGTTCCAGTTCATGGACGCGGGAAGGGCATGGCGACCGAGCCTACGGAGGCCGTGCGAGGCAGGGAAGACGGGAAAAACATCACGAAAACTGCTTCTGGTTGATATCTAATGGCGTCCGCTTCGCCATGTTAGACCGGCCGGTTCGCTGCGGCCGTCCTCGCCCGTCCAAATATGCCGGCTTTCCTGCGCTGTTCCCCAGGCCCCTCCGAGCCCACCGGTATCCGTCGCCCCGCCTGGCGGCGCTGGCTGGCGGCGGCACTGCTGGGCGCCTCGCTGCCTTGGGCCGCGATGGCGCAGGGCCCGGCGGCACCCTCGCTGCCCTCGGTCTCGAACATCCCGCCCTCGGCCCAGTCCACGCCGGCCCAGACCGTCAAAGGCGGCTTCACGGCCCCGGGCGGCCATGGCGCCGAGGCCGCGCCGATGCGCTTCGGCATCCTGCCGCTTGGCGGCGCCTTCGAATCGCGCAGCGACTGGGATCCGCTGCTGGCCGAGCTCAGCCGCGCGCTCGGCCGGCCGGTGGCGGTGCTCTCGGTCAATTCGTACGAGGCGCTCGAGCAGGCGATCCAGCGCGACGACGTGGACATGGCCTTCCTGTCGGGGAAGATGGCGCTCGACGCCGTGAGCCAGCGCCGCATGAAGGTGGTGGCGCAGGTGGTGCGGCACGACGGCCTGCCCGGCTACCGCGCGCTGCTGCTGGCGCGCAAGGCGCCGCCCTTCAACACGCTGGCGGGCCTGCTGGCCGACCCCGACCGCTGGCGCCTCGCGCGCGGCGAGAAGCAGTCGGTGTCGGGCTTCATCGTGCCGCAGCTGCAGTTCTTCCTGCCCAACCACATCGCCATGGAGACCCGCTTCGCGAGCGAGGTGGTGGGCACGCACCAGGTCACGGCGCTGGCCGTGGCCAACAACGAGGCCGACGTCGCCACCAACAACACGGCCGACTTCGAGCGCTTCAAGCTGCGCTTCCCGGCCGAGGCCGGCCGGCTGCAGGTGCTGTGGGAGTCGGAGCTGATCCCGCATGCGCAGATCGTGATGCGGCGCGACTATCCGCCCGAGCTGCGCCAGCGGGTGCAGGCCTTCCTCGTGGCCTACGGCCGCGCCAAGGGGCCGCGCGGCGATGCCGAGCGCGTGGTGCTGAAGTCGCTGCACGACCTCGCGGGCTTCGTGCCGGCCGACAACAGCTCGCTGCTGCCCGCCGCCAAGCTGGCCTACCAGCTCGCCACGCAGAACGCGAAGACCGCGCAATGGGTCAACGACGCCGCGCGCCAGGCCCGGCTGCAGCGGCTGGACAGCGGCTATGCCGAGCAGGTCGGCGTGCTGAAGGACGTCTCGCCTTGATCGCCTGGCTGCGCGCCGCGTGGCTGGCGGTGTTCGCCGTGCTGGCCTGCGCCGTGGCGCCCGCCGCGCTGGCCACGCAGCCGGCGCCCGTCAAGGGGATCCGCTTCGGCGTGCTGCCGCTGGGCGGCGCGGTCGAGTCGCGCGCGCTGTGGACGCCGCTCTTGGCCGACCTCGGCCGTGCCATCGGCGTGCCCGTGAGCGCCTACTCGGTCTCCTCGTACGAGGAGCTCGACCGCGCCATCGGCCGCGACGAGATCGACATGGCCTTCCTGTCGGCCAAGATGGCGCTCGATGCCGTGACCCAGGGCCGCATGAAGGTGATCGCGCAGATCGCGCGCCGCCCCGGCATGCCCGAGCACCGCGCCGTGCTGCTGATGCGCAAGGCGCCGCCCTTCAACAGCCTCGAGGCGCTGCTCGCCAAACCCGAGCAGTGGCGGCTCGCGCGCGGCGACAGCCGTTCGGTGACCGGCTTCCAGGTGCCGCAGAGCGAGCTGTTCCTGCCGAACCACATCGCGATGGAAACGCGCTTTCGCAGCGAGATCGTCGACACCCACCAGGCCACCGCACTGGCGGTGGCCAACGGCGATGCCGACGTGGCGACCAACAACACGACCGACTTCGAGCGCTTCCGCGAGCAGTTCCCGGTCGAGGCCGAGCGGCTGCAGGTGGTGTGGGAGTCGCAGCCGCCGCCGGGCGCGCCGATGGTGGTGCGGCGCGACTGGCCGCCCGAGTTCCAGGCCCGGCTGCAGACCTTCCTGACCAGCTACGGCCAGGGCAAGGGCGCGCGCGCCGATGCCGAGCGCGAGGTGCTCAAGACCTTGCGCGCCGGCTTCGGCTATGCGGCGGCCGACGACGGCGCGCTGCTGCCGCAGGCCCGGCTCGACCGCCAGCTCGGCCGCCAGCGCGCGATGGCCGCGCAGTGGGTCAACGAGGCCGCGCGCGAACAGCGGCTGCAGCGCATCGAGAAGGTCTACGCGGACCAGGTGCGGCAGCTGGGCGGTACTGCCGCGCGCTGAGGCCCGCCGGGCGGCGCCGGCGCAACCATTGTTCGCAGTGCAAACGCGATGGTGCTTGCACACTGCGCGACCTCGTTCCCTGGGAGGTCACGCCGATGTCGAACTTGCCGCGCACCTTGTCGGTCTCCGGACCGGCGCTTCCCCTTGTCGATGGCCAGCCCGCGCTGCGGGCCGTGCGGCTGTCGGGCCGCGAGGGGCTCGATGCGCTGTTCTGCTACGAACTGCTGCTCGAATCACCCGATGACGCCGACCTCGACCTCGATGCCTTCGTCGGCCGCGAGATCCACTGCCGCATCGCGCTCGACGATGGTGCGGACGGCGCGCGCGAGATCAACGCCCTCGTCACCGAGGCGGCCTTTCTCGGCGAGGCGGGCCGCCACGCCCAGTACCTGCTGACACTGCGGCCCTGGCTGCACCTGGCCGAACTGCGCACCGACTGCAGGATCTTCCAGGACCTGACGGTCGTGCAGATCCTCGAGGCCCTGCTCGCGCGCTATCCCTTTCCCGTGCGCTGGCGCCTGGCCGAGCACTATCCGCCGCGCGACTACCAGACCCAGTTCAACGAGAGCGACTTCGCCTTCTTCGAGCGCCTGTGCCAGGAATGGGGCATCGGCTATCACTTCGAGCATGCGGACGGGGCGCACCGGCTGGTGCTCGGCGATGGGACCGGGGCTTTTGCGCCCGCCGCCGGGCGCTACCGCGACCTGGACTTTCATCCGCCGGGCTGGAAGCTCGATGCGGAGTACGTCCACGGCTTCGTGCCCATGCACCGGATCGCCAGCGGGCGGTATGCGAGCCGGGAGTACGACTACATGCGGCCGCGGGCCGACCTTTCTGTCGGCCAGGGCGATTCACGGGCCGAGGTCTACAGCTGGCACGACCCGGTCGGCGGCAGCCACTGGGCGCAGCCTCGGGCCGGGCGCGGGGGCTTCGAGGACGCCGCGAACGATCCTTTCGCCGAGGGCCGCCAGCTGGCGCTGCTTCGCCTGCAGGCCCTGCGCGCCGAGGCGGTGCGCACGCGGGGCTGCGGACCTCTGCGGGGCCTGGCCCCTGGACACACCTTCCGCCTGCACGGCCACCCGCGCCAGGAGGTCGGGGCCACCGAGTACCTCGCGCTCGACACCCGCTTGCTGATCGAGGAGGTCGGCGCCGACAGCAACCGCCGCGCGCACTGGCGCGTGAATCTCGACTTCACCGCCCACCCGCTGGCCGAACCGCTGCGCCCCGCGCTCGTGCGGCCCAAGCCCGTGGCCGTCGGCCCGCAGGTCGCAAGAGTCGTCGGCCCCGCGGGCCGGAACCTCTGGACCGATGCCCTGGGCCGCATCAAGGTGCAGTTCCCCTGGGACCGCGAGGGCGCCCACGACGCCCACGGCAGCTGCTGGCTGCGCGTGAGCGCGCCCTGGGCGGGCAACCAGCTCGGCGGCGCCTGGCTGCCGCGCATCGGCCAGGAAGTGATCGTGAGCTTCATCGGCGGCGATGCCGACCTGCCGATCTGCACGGGGCGGGTGCATGACCGGGACAACCTGCCGCCCTGGGCCTTGCCGCAGCAGGCCGCGCTCAGCGGGTTCAGGAGCCGGGAGCTGACCGAGGGCGGCGGCAATGCGGCGGCGGGACGCAGCAACCACCTGGTGCTCGACGACACGCCCGATCGCATGCAGGCGCAGCTCAGGAGCGACCACCAGTGCAGCGTGCTGAGCCTGGGGCGCTTCGCGCGCATCGAGGACCATGCGGGACGCAAGGAGGAGCGCGGCGAGGGCTTCGAGCTGCGCATCGACGGGCACGGGGTGCTGAGGGCGGCACGGGGGATGCTGATCACCACCGAGGCCCGGCCGAACGCGGCGAACCATGCGCTCGACATGGGCGAGACCACCGCGCGGCTGGCCCGTGCGCAGGACCAGCACGACATGCTCGCGGAAGCCGCCAGGCTGCACCGCGCGCAGGAGGCCGGCATCGACCAGGACGAAGTGCAGCAGGCGCTCGCAAGGCAGAACACGGCCATCGCCGGCACGGGCGATCCATTCCCCGAACTGGAAGCGCCGCACCTGGTGCTCGCGAGCCCCGCCGGCATCGTGGCCTCGACAGCGGGTCCGCTGCACTTGCACGCCAAGACACACGCGGCCTTCACGAGCAGCGGCCATCTCGGCTTCAGCAGCGCCAGACGCTGGCTCGCCAGCGCCGCCGAGGGCATCCGCGCCTTCACGCAGCGGCACGGCATCCGCTTCATCGCCGCCAAAGGGCCGATCGACATCGAAGCCCATGCGGACGAGCTGGTGCTGCTCGCGCACGAGGACGTGCGAATCCGGAGCATCGACGGCGAGCTCCACATCAGCGCCCGCAAGAAGGTCGTGATCATCGGCGGCGGCAGCTACACCGAATGGAGCGCGCAGGGGATCGTGCATGGCACCGCCGGCACCTGGCAGGAGCATGCGGCGCTGCATGCGCAGGTTGGGCCGATGCAGAGGCCGCTCGAACGCCAGACCTTTCCCCGGGCGACATGGCGACGGTCGCCCGACCGGGATGCGGCCTATCCGGTGTCGCTCTGAAAGCGAAGCGTCGAGCGCACCATGATCATTAGCCCGCCCTTCCTCCCCGAGCGTGCCGCAGGCCAGTCCGAGAGCGCCTGGCTCGACATCGCGATGGCACCGCCGGCTTCGCGCCTGCCCGGCACCCAGGCGCCCGAAGGTTCCTTTCCGCTGAGCCTGCAGTTGGCCTGGCACAACGGCCTGCACATCCAGGCCCCGCAAGCCGCCGGCGCCTACCTGCCGGTGCGCGCCGTCGCCGACGGCAGGATCGTCTTCGTCCATGCGCCGACCGCGCCGAACAGCGACCCCGACCATCCGCTCAACTACAACCCCTTCGGCGCCAGCCCACCCACCGCGGCCTGGACCAGCGACGGGTTCATGGCCATCGAGCATCGGACCGAGATCGGGGCGGTGCAGGCGGTGGCGACGGGGGTCGTCTATTACAGCGTCTACATGCACCTGTCGCAGATCGCGAACCGCGCACGCGGCGCCACCGCGCCATGGTCAGTGGGCGACACCGTCTACCGCAAAGACGTTCTCGGCCACCCTGGCCAAATCTATGGACACGCAGGCCAGCTTCACTTCGAGATCTGCTGCGATGCCGCGAATCTCGAAAAACTGGTCCACCGCAAACCGGCCTGGATAGACCCATCAAGCCCTCCCGCCCCCACCGCAGACGGCCGGCGGGACAGCGTCTTCGGCAGCATTCATGTCTATCTGCCGGCCGGCACGCCCGCGCGCTCGCGCCAGCCTAGCCACCACATCCAAGGGGCGGACTCCGCCACCGGCGGTGCCAGCGCCGTCACCGATCATTTCCCACCCGACATGCTGCGTGTGCCCCATTGGGTGTCGATCAGCCACGACCGCGGCCAGGCCACGCTGCGCAGCCATGACCGCTGCGGCGCGCCGATCGGCAAGCCGCGGCATGACAGCCGCGATGACTATGCCCGCGGCGCCTCGGGAACGGCACCGCAAGCAGCGCAGCGTTTCGAGTACGAGCTGTATGCCGAAGCCCATGCGCGGCATGCGAGCCTTGATGCAAGCACGCGGGCACTGAGCAGCCCCAGTGGCTGGTACGAACTGCTGCGCTTCGGCCGCAATCTCGGGCCCGACCCCTTGCCGCCCGGCGCTGCCCACTGGCGCAAGATCGAGAGCACCACGGGCGAAGTCTGGGCGGATCTCAACGCGGCTGGCACCTTCAAGTTCAGCGATGCTGATTTCCCCGCGGTCATGGGTTGGAACTTCTTCGACGACGATGGAACACCCAACGACCAGCGTTGCGACTCGATGCACATCAAGGCGCTGATTCGCGATCCCGATGCGGGCAACCTGCGCCGAATGGAGCTCCTGCAACTCGCGAGTCGGCTGGGGGGTGCGGAGGTCAGAGCGAAACTGCGCCGCGCCGTCTGCAAGTTTCCCAGCGAGTGGGAACGCGCCAGCGTCGCGGCTCGCTATGGCTGGCTCCAGACCCACGACTTCAAGCTCGGCGACGACGATGCCGCGGCCGCGCGGAAGTGGGAGCGCTTCGTGGCACACGCGCACGCCTTGAGCTTCGAATCGCTGCCCGAGACGCTGCTGAAAGCCGATTGGCGCTTCCATCCACGGGAGTTCATCGAACACATGAGGCAATGCGGTTGGCGCAGCCCGCGAGAACTCGCACAGCTGATTCCCGCGCATGTGTTGCGCAAGCCCGGAAGCCACAGGTCGCCAAGCGCGGCGGTCTGGGAGTCGCCATCGCTCGCACCTGCACAGCGACTTCTGAGCTCCCACGCCCAGGCGCTGAATCGCGCACTTCGAAAGTACCTGATATCCACTCCGATCCGCCAGGCGTGCTTCTTCGGCAACGCAACCCAGGAAACGCAGTGGCTCAGCCACATGAAGGAAAACAATGGCCGCACACCGTCCCTGCATGCAGGGTGGTACGGCAGAGGCTTTCTGCAATTGACGAACCCGCAAGGCAACATCAACGGCGGGAACAACAACTACTACAAGTACTTCCGGTTTCTGGGCAGGCAACCCGGCGTCCCGCCCGGCACCATCGAAGTCGGCTGGCGGGATGCGGTGGCCGACGACCCCCACCATGCGGCCGACAGCGCGGCCGCCTACTGGGTATGGCCCGACAAGAGCCTCCCCAGCGCGCGCTCGCCTGCCTTGCCACTGGTCGGAAACACCAACGAATACGCGGACCTGGCGGCCGACGACCTCAACATCAGGAACGTGGCGGCGACGAGTCAGCATGGCAACAAGGCCTGGTACTACAACCAGTCGTTCACGAACTGCGCCGCGGCGGTCAACTATCCGGCAACCGTGGGACAGAATCCGCCGAACATGAACGGCCTGATCGATCGCTCCACGGCCTTCACCAATGCCCTGACCGTTCTGATGGATGTGGAGAGATTCCAGGACTTACACGGCATGTCGCAACCGGTGCCAGACGACTTCACGAAGAGAGTGCTGCCATGAGAAGCATCGGCCTTGCCCTTGCATTGCTTTGCGCGGGGTCGACGCATGCGCAGGAAAAATCACCACGCGAGGTATTGCAGCTCGTTGAATCCCACTGTCGCCTGAGGCTTGCCCCAGCGTTCAACGATGGCTTGTCGGCGGCGCATGTCGATCGGAGGGAGGTCGACGGAAGACGCTATGGCAGCTTCCTCCTGGAGAGCAGGGTGCCGGACACTTCCGGCAGCCCCCGCACCGTACAGACCCGGTTGAGCTGCGCGCTCGATGCACCCGCCACCGCCTTGCCCCTCGAGCCGACCAGCCCACGGGAACTGCTCGCAATGGAAGACGCGGGAGGGCGCTACTTCCGGCACGTCGCCTGGCAAAGGCGAATCAACGGACCGCGATGGACCGGCCAGTGGGCCCTCATCGACTCCCTGCAGGGCGACGGCGCCCGCTCGGCCATCAACGCGTACCTGATGTGCTTCACCTCGCGCTCGAACATCTGCATCCACATGGAACTGCAGAACCCGGCCCTGGCGCGCAACGCGCAGAACACCCTGGTGGAGGGCCTTTTCAAGGGCATCCGCATCCTGGACTGACAGTGCCGGCAATCCGGCCCCCGCCCGCCAGCCTAAAATCCTCGCCCACCCCAAAACCCGCCCCCCGGCACCCAAGGACCCCGCATGACCCCCACCCGCCGCGCCCTGGCGCTTGGCTTTGCCGCCGCTGTGATGGCTTTCGGCGCCCTGGCGCCCGTCCAGGCGCAGAACCGCGAACTGACCGTGGCGTCCAGCGCCACCTATGCGCCGTTCGCGTTCGAGAACAAGGACAAGCAGATCGTCGGTTTCGACATCGACATCATCAACGCGATCGCCAAGCAGCAGGGCCTGAAGATCAAGATCGTGAACACGCCGTTCACGGGCATCTTCGGCGCGCTCAACAACGGCGACGTGGACCTCGTGATCTCGGGCGTGACGATCAACGAGAAGCGCAAGCAGAGCTACGACTTCACGCCGCCCTACTTCGCGGCGCGCCAGTTGATCGCGCTGCCGAAGAACAGCACGGTCGCCTCGCTCAAGGACCTCACGGGCAAGAAGATCGCGGTGGTGAGCGCCTCGACGGCCGACGACATCGCGTCGCGCGAGTTCGGCAAGACCAGCCCGAACATCCGCCGCTTCGAGAGCACGCCGCTGATCATCTCCGAGCTGGCCGGCGGTGGCGTCGACGCGGCGATGGGCGACAACGGCGTGATCGCCTACCGCGTGTCGCAGAACCCCGATCTGAAGACCGTCGACGACAAGTCCTTCCCCGAGGAAGGCTTCGGCATCGTGGTGAAGAAGGGCGACAAGGCGCTGCTCGACAAGCTCTCGGCCGGCCTGGCGGCGATCCGCGCCGACGGCAGCTACGTGACGATCTACAAGAAGTGGTTCAACAAGGACCCGAACGTGCGCTGAGCCGCACGGCCCCCGTTCTGCTCCCACGGCCGCGCTTCGCGGCCGTTTCGTTTTTCTTTTCGTTCGTTTCTCTGCATTGAAGGAAGCCGCCATGGAACAACCGGTGTTGCTGTTCGGATGGTTCCGCTGGGACATCCTGGTCGAATACAAGGACCTGTTCTGGCAGGGCGCCTGGATGACGTTGCGCATGACGGTGGTCTGCGTGCTGCTGGGCGCGAGCTGGGGCCTGTGCCTGGCGCTGGCGCGGCTGGCGCAGCCGCGGCATGCGCCCTGGACCTGGGTGGCGCGCTTCTTCCTGCGCTGGCCGGCCACGGTGTACGTGAGCTTCTTCCGCGGCACGCCGCTGTTCGTGCAGATCCTCTTGATCCACTTCGCGGTGATGCCGGTGTTCATCCACCCCACGTCCGGCCTGCTGATCGACGGCGAGCTCGCGCGCACGCTCAAGCAGGAGCACGGCGCGCTGATCTCGGGCGTGGTGGCGCTCACGCTCAATTCGGCGGCCTACATCTCCGAGGTGTTCCGCGCGGGCATCCAGTCGATCTCGCGCGGCCAGTTCGACGCCGGCCGCTCGCTGGGCTTCAACCCGGCGCAGGTGATGCGCTACGTGGTGCTGCCGCAGGCCTTCCGCCGCATGCTGCCGCCGCTGGGCAACAACGCGATCGCGCTGCTGAAGGACACCTCCCTGGTCTCCGCCATCGGCCTGGCCGAGCTGGCCTACGCGGCGCGCACGGTGGCCGGCGCCTATGCGCGCTACTGGGAGCCCTACCTCGCGATCTCGGTGATCTACTGGGTGATGACGCTGGTGCTGACCACGCTGCTGCGCCGGCTCGAGCACCGGCTCGCGCGCAGCGACCGCGGCTGACCGCGAACTGACCGGCCGGGGCTCGCGGCGACAATAGCCCCACATGCCCCCGATATCGCCCGAAGAGACGCCCATCCCGCCCGCGCGGCCGAAGCCGCCCAAGCTCGCCGCGCTCGAGCCGCTGAAGCTGCCGGTGTTCCGCATGCTGTGGAGCACCTGGCTGATCGCCAACATCTGCATGTGGATGAACGACGTGGCGGCGGCGTGGATGATGACCTCGCTGACCACCTCGCCGATCTGGGTCGCGCTGGTGCAGTCGGCCTCCACGCTGCCGGTGTTCCTGCTCGGCCTGCCCAGCGGCGCGCTGGCCGACATCCTCGACCGCCGGCGCTGGCTGATGGCCACGCAGTTCTGGCTCGCGGGCACGGCGATCGTGCTGTGCGCCGCGATCGCGCTCGACATGATGACCGCGCCGCTGCTCTTGGCACTGACCTTCGCCAACGGCATCGGGCTGGCGCTGCGCTGGCCGGTGTTCTCGGCCATCGTGCCCGAGCTGGTGCCGCGCCCGCAATTGCCGGCCGCGCTCGGGCTCAACGGCATCGCGATGAATGCCTCGCGCATCATCGGCCCGCTCACGGCCGGCATGCTGATCGCGAGCGCGGGCAGCGTCTGGGTGTTCGCGCTCAACGCGGTGCTGTCGGTGGCCTCGGGCTTCGTGGTGCTGCGCTGGCGCCGCGAGCACACGCCCAATCCGCTGGGCCGCGAGCGGCTGATCAGCGCGATGCGCGTGGGCGTGCAGTTCGTCTGGCAGTCGCAGCGCATGCGCGCGGTGCTCAGCCGCATCACGATCTTCTTCTTCCATTCGACGGCGCTGCTGGCGCTGCTGCCGCTGCTGGCACGCAACCTCCAGGGCGGCGGCGCCGGCACCTTCACCCTGCTGCTGGCGGCCATGGGCTCGGGCGCGATCGTGGCGGTGCTGTTCCTGCCGCGGCTGCGCCAGGCGCTGGGGCGCGACCAGCTGGTGCTGCGCGGCACCGCGCTGCAGTCGGCCGCCACGGCGGTGATGGCCTTCGCGCCCAATGCCTGGGTCGCGGTGCCGGCGATGTTCTTCGGCGGCATGGCCTGGATCACGGTGGCCAATTCGCTCTCGGTGTCGGCCCAGCTCGCGCTGCCCGACTGGGTGCGCGCGCGCGGCATGTCGACCTACCAGATGGCGATCATGGGCGCGAGCGCGATCGGCGCCGCGCTGTGGGGCCAGGTCGCCACGGTCACCGACCTGCAGGTGAGCCTGGTGGTGGCCTCGGTCACCGGCACGCTGCTGATGCTGGCCGCGCTGCGCTGGGTCACCGACGTCTCGGGCGAGGACGACACCACGCCCGCCAAGGCCGGCTGGGCCTCGGGGCCGCCGTCCGAGGCGCCGCAGGAGAACGGCCGCGTGGTGATCCACGTCGAGTTCATCATCGACCCGGCGCGCGCCGCCGCCTTTCACCTGGTGATGCAGCAGACGCGCCGCGCGCGGCTGAGCCAGGGCGCGATCGGCTGGGAGCTGCTGCACGACATCGGCGAGCCGGGCCGCTACGTCGAGCAGATCGTCGACGAGAGCTGGACCGAGCACCTGCGCCGCTTCAACCGCGCGACCGCCGCCGACATGGCGCTGCGCGAGCGCCGGCTGGCCTTCCACCTGGGCGAATCGCCGCCGGTGGTCACGCGCTACGTCGTGCGCCGCTGATCCACACAAGCCCCCTGACGCCATGAAGACGACCCAGGTCGCCACGCTGTTCTGCTGCCTGTTCCTCATCGGCTCGGCCGAGGTGGTGGCGGGCCCGATGATGGGCGCGATGAGCGCCGACCTCGGCGTGCGCTCGAGCGCCATCGCCTACCTGCCGGCCGCCTACGGTCTCGCCTACGGCGCCTTCGCGCTGATCGCCGGGCCGCTGTCGGACCGCTGGGGCCGCCGGCGGCCGCTGCAGGCCGGGCTGCTGGGCTTCGCGCTGCTGAGCGCCGCGCTCCCGAGCGCGCCGAGCCTGGCGGTGGCGATCGTGCTGTCGGCGCTGGCGGGGCTGTGCGCGGGTCTGATCCAGCCCAATGCGCTGTCGCTGGTGGCCGACGAATCGCCGCCCGAGCAGATCGGCCGCCGGCTCAGCCACGTGTTCGTCGGCCTGATGCTGGCCTTCGTGCTCACGCCGGTGGTGGCCGGCTGGCTGAGCGACACCGCGGGCTGGCGCTCGGCCTACTACACGCTCGCGGCGATGGCCGCGCTGGCCTTTCTCGCGGTGACGCGCACCTTCGTCCAACGCGTGCCCGCGGCCGCGTCGCACGCGGGCTTCCTCGCCACGCACGCGCGGGCGCTGCGCACGCCCGGCGTGCGGCGGCGGCTCGCGGTCAGCTACCTCTGGCTCGGCTGGGTGGCGGGCTTCGGCGCCGTGGTGGCCGAGGTGGCGGCGCGCAAGCTGGTGCTGTCGTCGACCGACACCGGCCTGATCGCCGGCCTGTTCGGCCTGGCCGTGATCGCCGGCAACCTCGCCAGCGGCCGGCTGCAGCGCGCGCTCGGCGAGGCCGCGCTGCCGCTCGCGGCGCTGGCCGCGGCGGCGGGCCTGCTGGGCCTGGCGCTGCCGGTGGGCTCGACCACGCAGCTGGTGCTGCTCGGCCTGCCCTGGGCCTTCGGCTACGGCTGCGCGGGGCCGCTGCACCATGCGCGGCTCAGCGCGCTGTCGGAGCGCTACCGCGGCACCATCAACTCGTACCACGCGAGCCTGCTCAACCTCGGCATCTTCTCGGTCTCGTTCCTGCTCGGCAGCGTGGTGCCGCGCTTCCCCGTGGAAGTGTTCTGCGCGCTGGCCGGCGGCGTGACGCTGGTCGGCGCCTGCCTGCTGCTGCCGTGGCCGTGGCGCAAGTCCGGGATCGCGACGACCTGAGCGCGACGACCTGAGCGCAGGGCGGCGGCACGCCGTGGAAAACCCTGACGCGACTTTTTTTGACCATTCGGATGATTTAGGTCATCATCCGCGCCGTCGCCACGAACGAGGACCACCCCGATGAACCCGGTCACCCCGCGCAGCCGCTTCTGGTCGGACCTGACCAGCGAAGAGTTCTCCCGCCTCGACCGCGAACGGCTGATCGCCGTGCTGCCGGTGGGCGCCACCGAGCAGCACGGTCCGCACCTGCCGATGTCGACCGACACCGCCACCATCGACGGCATGGTGCGCGCGACATTGCCCCACCTGCCCGACGACCTGCCCGTGCTGTTCCTGCCCACGGTGCCCTACGGCAAGAGCAACGAGCACTCGCGCTACCCGGGCACGCTCACGGTCTCGGCCAGCACGCTGATCGCGATGTGGACCGACATCGGCGCCTGCGTGGCGCGTGCCGGCGTGCGCAAGCTGGTGCTCTACAACAGCCACGGCGGCCAGATGAGCGTGATGGACATCGTGGCGCGCGACCTGCGCGAGGCGCACGGGATGATGGTGGTGGCCGCCAACTGGTACACGCTGGGCCTGCCCGAGGGCCTGTTCACCGCGCACGAGGGCAAGCACGGCATCCACGCCGGCGACCTCGAGAGCTCGGTGATGCTGCACCTCACGCCCGACTACGTGCGCGCCGACCAGTTCCGCAACTTCCATTCGATGACCGAGGACCTCGCGGCCGAGAACAAGTACCTCTCGATCACGCCCAGCGGCAAGCTCGGCTGGCAGATGCACGACATCAACCCGATGGGCGCGGCCGGCGACGCCACCCGCGCCACCGCCGAGAAGGGCGCCGCGGTGCTCGACCACGTGGGCCGGCGCTTCGTCGACCTGCTGCACGAGATCGACCGCTTCCCGCTGTCGCGCCTGGCCAACGAGCCCGCCTGGCGCTAGGCTCGCGCCCCTCTCCGCCACGCCCTTCGGAACACCCCATGGAAAGCACCACGCCATCCACCCCCGATGCCGAAGCGCCGCTGGTCCGGCTGCGCAACGTCGGCAAGCGCTTCGCCAACGGCACGCTCGCGCTGCAGGGCATGTCGCTCGACATCGGCGCGCACGACTTCATCAGCTTCCTCGGCCCCTCGGGCTGCGGCAAGAGCACGGCGCTGCGGCTGATCGCGGGCCTCACGCGCGCCAGCAGCGGCGAGATGGCCTGGACCGGCGGCGCCGCGGCGCGCACCGACCGCGACCTGGGCTTCGTGTTCCAGGAGCCCACGCTGATGCCCTGGGCCAAGGTGTTCGACAACGTCTGGCTGCCGCTCAAGCTCGCGGGCATGAAGCGCGACGCCGCCGCGCCCGTGGTGCAGCAGGTGCTCGAGATGGTCGGGCTCTCGCGCTTCGCCGACGTCTATCCGCGCGAGCTCTCGGGCGGCATGAAGATGCGGGTGTCGATCGCGCGCGCGCTGGTCACGCACCCGCGCCTCTTGCTGATGGACGAGCCCTTCGCCGCGCTCGACGAGATGACGCGCATCAAGCTCAACAACGACCTGCTCGCGATCTGGCGCGAGCACCGCTTCTCGGTGGTGTTCGTCACGCACAGCGTCTACGAGTCGGTCTACCTCTCGAACCGCATCGTGGTGATGGCCGCGCGCCCGGGCCGCGTGATCGACGAGATCCGCATCGACGAGCCCTACCCGCGCGGCGAGTCCTTCCGCACCTCGAGCCGCTACAACGCGCACTGCACCGCGGTGTCCCAATCCCTGCATGGAGCCCTGCATGGCGTCGACATCGATCACTGAGCCCGCGGTCACCGCCCTGCACGACGACGACCTCGCCACGCCCTCGGCCGATGCCCAGCGCGCCCACGAGGACCGGCAGCGCCGGCGCGAATCGCTGCTGCGCATCGTGGTGCCCGCCGTGGTGGTCGGCGCGCTGCTGCTGCTGTGGGAATGGACCGTGCGCGCCAACAACATCCCGCACTACATCCTGCCCGCGCCCTCGCTGATCCTGAAGACGCTGTTCGACAACTGGGAGTCGCTCTCGAGCGCGCTGTGGTTCACCGTGCGGCTCACGCTGCTCGCGCTGGCCGCGGCCATCGTCGGCGGCGTGCTGCTGGCGATCGCCTTCGCGCTGTTCAAGTGGGTGGAGATCGGGCTGTTCCCGATCGCGGTGATCCTGCAGGTCACGCCGATCATCGCGATCGCGCCGCTGATCCTGATCTACGTCTCGAGCACCACCGCGGCACTGCTGCTGTGCGCCTGGATCGTGGCCTTCTTCCCGATCCTGTCGAACACGGTGGTGGGCCTCAAGAGCGCCGACAGCAACCTGCGCGACCTGTTCCAGCTCTACAAGGCCTCGCCCTGGCAGACCTTCCGCTACCTGCTCGCGCCCAGCGCGCTGCCCTACTTCATGGCGGGCCTGAAGATCGCGGGCGGCCTGAGCCTGATCGGCGCGGTGGTGGCCGAGTTCACCGCGGGCACGGCCGGCAAGGAAACCGGGCTGGCCTCGCGCATCCTCGAGTCGAGCTTCCGCACCGAGATCCCGATGATGTTCGCGGCGCTGCTGCTGGTGTCGCTGCTCGGGATCGTGATCTTCATCGTCTTCGCCGCGCTGTCGCGCCTGGTGCTGGGCCACTGGCATGAAAGCGAAATGCGCCGTGAACGCTAGGACCTCGCTCGCCCCGGCCATCGACTGGGACGCGGTGCGCCGCGACCTCGCGGGCCTGAACCTGGTCACCGCGCCGGGCCAGCGCAAGCAGCTGTCGAAGGACTTCTTCTGGTACAGCCCGATCCTCACGGCGCAGCTCTCGGGCTGCGTGGCCGAGCTGGTCGTGAAGGTCGGCACCGAGGACGACGTGCGCCAGGTCTGCGCCACCGCCGCCAAGTGGAAGCTGCCGCTCACGGTGCGCGCGGGCGGCACCGGCAACTACGGCCAGTGCGTGCCGCTCGAGGGCGGCCTGGTGATGGACGTGACGCAGCTGTGCCGCGTGCTCGACATCGGCGACGGCCGCATGCGGGTGGAGGCCGGCGCGCGCATGCACGACATCGACCTGGCCGCGCGCGAGACCGGCCAGGCGCTGCGCATGTGGCCCTCGACCTGGCACGTGGCCAGCATCGGCGGCTTCATCGCGGGCGGCTTCGGCGGCATCGGCTCGTTCCGCCACGGCATCCTGCGCGACCCCGGCAACCTGCTGCGCGCGCGCGTGATGACGGTGGAGCGCGAGCCGCGCGTGATCGAGCTCGCGGGCGACGAGATCCAGCAGGTGCACCATGCCTACGGCACCAACGGCGTGATCCTAGACGTGGAGGTGGCGCTGAGCCCGGCCGTCGACTGGGTGCACTGCACGGTGCTGTTCGAGCGCTACCGCGCGGCGCTGGACTTCGGCATCGCGGCCAGCACGCCCGATCTCGACCTGTTCCTGCTGTCGACCGTGGAGGCGCGCTTCTCGCCCTACTACACGGCGATGGGCGAGCACTTTCCCGCCGACCGGCATGCGGTCTTCACGATGGTCGCGCCCGCGTCGATGGAAGACTTCCGCGCGCTCGCCGCCGCGCACGGCGGCCACGTCGCGCTGGCCGGCACCGAGGCCGAGCTGCTCGCGGCCGGCCTGCCGCCGGCCTACGAATGCGCGTTCAACCACACGACGCTGCAGGCGCTCAAGATGGACCGCGGCTGGACCTACCTGCAGGTGGCCTATGCGCAGCCCTTCGATCCCGCGGTGGTCGAGCGCCACCTCGAGATCTTCGGCGACGAGGTGCTGCAGCACCAGGACTTCGCGCGCGCGGGCGGCGAGGCCGGTACCTTCGGCATCCTGCTGGTGCGCTGGACCGGCGAGGCGCGCCAGTACGAGCTGATCCGCGAGATCGAGTCGCAGGGCGGCTGCAAGATCTTCAACCCGCACGTGGTGACCATCGAGGACGGCGGCATGAAGACCATCGACACGCAGCAGATCGAGTTCAAGAAGCGCAGCGACCCGATGGGGCTGATGAACCCCGGCAAGACGCGCGGCTGGACCGCTGACATGGCCACCGAGGGCTGAAAAGATTTAGGCTTCGCGTCCCGTCCCTTTTCCAAGAAACCTCCACAGGAGCACGTCCTCATGCGCATCCCCGCTTTCCGCATCCGCCCGCTCGGCAGCCTGGCCCTCGGCCTGGCGCTGACCGCCGCCGCCTTCGCCGCGCAGGCGCAGGAGAAGGTGGTGTTCGCCACCAACTGGAAGGCGCAGGCCGGCCATGGCGGCTTCTACCAGGCGCTGGTGGACGGCACCTACAAGAAGTACGGCCTCGACGTCGAGATCCAGCAGGGCGGCCCGATGGTCAACAACCGGCCGATGCTGCCGGCCGGCAAGATCGACTTCCTGATGACCGGCAACCTGCTGCAGTCCTTCGACAACGTGAAGAACGGCGTGCCCACGGTGGTGGTCGCGGCCTTCTTCCAGAAGGACCCGCAGGCCATGTTCGCGCACCCGGGCCAGGGCTTCGACACCTTCAAGGACATGACCAAGGCGCCCGTGGCCTTCATCGGCAAGGACGGCCAGTTCAGCTTCTGGCAGTGGATGAAGTCGGAGCACGGCTTCAAGGACTCGCAGCTCAAGCCCTACACCTTCAACGTGGGTCCGTTCCTGGCCGACAAGAAGTCGATCCAGCAGGGCTACGCGATCTCCGAGCCGCTGTCGATCAAGGCCCAGGCCGGCTTCGACCCGGTGGTGCAGCTGCTGGCCGACAACGGCTTCTCGACCTACTCGACCACCATCGAGACGCGCGCCGACCTCGTGAAGACCAAGCCCGAGACGGTGCGCAAGTTCGTCGAGGCCTCGATCATCGGCTGGAACAACTACCTCTACGGCGACAACAAGGCCGCCAACGAGCTGATCGCCAAGACCAACCCCGACTCGCCCGTGGCCGCGCTGCAGGGCTCGATCGAGCTCATGAAGAAGATGGGCATCGTCGACAGCGGCGAGTCGCTGACCAAGGGCATCGGCGCGATGGACGAGGCGCGCGTGAAAGACTTCTACGACAAGATGGTCAAGGCCGGCCTCTACAAGCCCGGCGAGGTCGACCTGTCGAAGGTGGTCACGACCCAGTTCGTCAACAAGGGCGTGGGCCTGGACGTGCGCAAGAAGCTCACGGGCAAGTAAGCCGCGACCAGGGATCCGATCCACGACCACACCGATTTCTCCGCGGGCCGCGCGGTGCTTGCGCCGGGGTCAGATGCCGGCGCCTGGGATGCCATAAGGCACCGTGCGGCTCTTCATTCGCTGGGCTCTGACCCCGTATCGCCGCTGCGTCGGCGAACCGGCCCTTCCATGAAAACGCTCGTCGTTCATTGCCATCCGAACCCTGACAGCTTCAACCACGCGCTCTACCGCACGGCGCTCGCCGCCCTCGAACCCCGCCACCAGGTCCGGGCCATCGACCTGTACGCCGAGGGCTTCGACCCGACGCTGACCCGCGAGGAACGCATCGCGTACCTCGACAACACCCAATTGATCCGCGAACGCGTGCAACCCCACGTCGAAGCGCTGCTGTGGGCCGAGCACCTGGTGTTCGTCTATCCCACCTGGTTCCACGGACCGCCCTCGATGCTCAAGGGCTGGCTGGAGCGGGTGTGGCTGCCCGGCGTGGCCTTCCTGCCGGCCGAGCGCAAGGGCCAGGCCGCGCGCTCGGGCATGCGCCACATCCAGCGGCTCACGGTGGTCACCACGGGCGGCTCGCCGCGCTGGTTCGTGATGGCCATCGGCGACCCCGGGCGGCGGCTGTTCACGCGCGCGCTGCGCGCCCTGTTCGCCTGGCGCTGCAAGGTGACCTGGCTGCAGCTGCACGACATGAACGCCGTGACCGCGCTCGACCGCACGCGCTTCATCGAGCGCGTGGCGCGCAAGCTGCAAACGCTGTGACCACGACCCCAACGATCCGGGAGAAAACACCATGAGCCTCGAACGCACGCTCACCGTCCGCGTGACGCGCATCGCGCGCCAGACGCCCGAAATCCTGGCCTTCGAACTGGCCCATCCCTGGGGCCGCGCGCTGCCCGGCTACGAGGCCGGCGCGCACATCGACGTGCACATGCCCGGCGGCTTCTCGCGCCAGTACTCGCTGGCGCGCGCGCCCTCGGACGGCACCGTCTCGTCCTACCTGATCGGCGTCAAGCGCGAGGCCGCGAGCCGCGGCGGCTCGGCCTCGATGCACGAGCGCGTGCGCGAGGGCGACCTGCTGCCGATCAGCACGCCGCGCAACACCTTCCCGCTGCAGGCGCGGGCGCGCCATCACCTGCTGCTGGCCGGCGGCATCGGCATGACGCCGCTGCTGGCGATGGCGCAGGCACTGGCCGCGCGCGGCGAGGGCTTCACGCTGTGCGTGTTCGCGCGCGCCGAGGAGCACCTGGCCTTCGCCGAGGCGCTGCGCGATCCGGCGCTGGCACCGCACGTGCGGCTGCACCTCGACCAGGGCGACGCCTCGCAGCGCATCGACCTGCGCGCGCTGCTGGCCGCGCATGCCGGTGCCGCCCATCTCTATGTCTGCGGCCCCGGCGGCTTCATGCAGGCGGTGCGCGACGCGGCCGCCGCCGCGCGGTGGCCCGAGGACGCGATCCACGCCGAGTACTTCGCCGCGCCCACCGATGCCGCCGCCACCGCGGGCCAGCCCTTCGTGCTGCGGCTCGCGCAGCGCGGCATCGTGGTGCCGGTGGCGGCCGACCAGACCGCGGTCGATGCGCTGCACGAGGTCGGCATCGACATTCCGGTGTCCTGCGAGCAGGGCCTGTGCGGCACCTGCGTGGTCGGCGCCGAAGGCGAGGGCGCCGAGCACCGCGACTTCTGCCTCACGGGCAGCGAGCGGCGCCACAAGGTGGCGCTGTGCTGTTCGCGCGCCAAGGGGGCCGAGCTGGTGGTGCAGCTCTGAGACCGCGCATGGCCAGGACCACCGCCGTCGACACCGCCGAGGACGCCGAGGGCCCCGCCACGCGCGGGCGCTCGCGCAAGTACGCGCAGGTGCTCGGCGTGATCAACCAGGCCGCGATCGAGGTGTTCGCGAGCGAGGGCCTGGCCGGCGCCTCGACGCAGGCGATCGCCGACAAGGCCGGGCTCTCGAAGGCGCAGCTGCACTACTACATCGACAGCAAGGAGGCGCTGTACCGGCAGATCCTGCAGGACATCCTCACCGACTGGATCGTGGTGTTCGGCTTCGACGACGAGGCCCTGGGCCCGCGCAAGGTGCTCGGCGATCTGATCCGCCGCAAGATGGCGTTCTCGTTCGAGCACCCGCTGCGCTCGCGCATCTTCACGGCCGAGATGCTGCGCGGCGCGCCGGTGCTCAACCCCCTGATGGACACGAGCAAGCAGCGCACCGACCAGGCGGCCGCCGTGATCCGCAACTGGATGGACCAGGGCCTGATGGACGAGGCCGACCCGATGCTGGTGCTGTTCCACATCTGGGCCGTGACGCAGTTCTACGCCGACCACGCGACCCAGGCCGCGTACTTCCGCAACACCGCGCAGCACGGCGACGCGCAGGACCGCGAATACCTGGTCGAGCAGGTGACGGCGTTCCTGTTCAAGGGCGCGGGCGTCAGGTAGCGCGCACCGGCAGGTACATGGTGGCCTCGACCTCCACCAGCACCTCGTCGCCCGGCAGGAAGCGCGACACCTCCACCACCGTGCTGACCGGCGGCTCGCCTGGGTAGAACAAACCGCGCACGCGGTTGTAGAAGGCGTAGTGCGGCAGGTGGCGGAAGTACTGCACCAGCTTCACCACGTCCTCCATGGTGCCGCCGTGCTCGGCCGCGATCTGGCGGATGCGCTCGAGCACGAACCAGCTCTGCGCCACGATCGGCGCCTCGAACACGTCGACCGACATCTGGCCGGTGGCATAGCCCAGGCCCTGCAGCGCGCTGCGCCCGGCCTCGGGAATGGCGTCGTAGCCGGCGACCGCGCGGCGCGTGGCCGGATCGACGGCGACCACGCCGCTCATGTAGACGAAATCGCCGACGCGCTTGGCGGCGGCATAGTTGGCCATCGGCTTGCCCATGCTCATGCGGTGTGCTCCAGGATCCGGCCCGCGCGGATGACGCTGCGGCGGCGGCCGCGCGGGTCGATGAGTTCGTGTTCGTCGGTGGCGGCCAGCACCACCAGGTCGGCCGGACAACCCGCGGCGATGCGACCGTCCCAGGCCAGCCCGAGCGCGCACGCCGGTGCGAGCGTGATGCTGTCGATCCAGTCGAGCGCCGGCGCGAGGTGCGCCACCTGCACGCCGAGGCCGAAGGTCTCGACGAGGTCGTAGCTGCCGTAGGGATAGAAGGCGTCCTGCACGTTGTCCGTCGCCAGGCTCGCACGCAAGCCGCGTGCCGCGGCCTCGCGGATGCGCGTGATGCCGCGCGGCACCGGCGTGCGGTCCCAGGCGCCCTGCAGGTAGAGGTTGGTGGTGGGCAGCGCGACCAGGTGCAGGCCCGCGCCCGCGCACAGCGCCAGGGTTTCGTGCGCCACGGCATCGTCCTGCACCGAGAGCGAGCAGGCATGGCCGCAGACCACGCGGCCCGCGAAGCCGCGCGCGCGCACCAGCTGCGCGATGGCGCGCAGGCCGCTGGCGTCGGCATCGAGGCCCTCGTCGACATGGAAGTCGAGCGACAGCCCGTGCCTGTGCGCGAGCTCGAACACGCGGTCGAGCTTGGGCAGCAGGGCCTCGTTGCGGTAGACGAAGGCGCCGAGCGCGCCGCCCGCGCGCGCCACCTCGCGCGCGATGCGCTCGCCGGCCTCGGCATCGGCGAACAGGTCGAGCGGCGTGAGCGAGACGAACTGCAGCTCGACGCGGCCGCGCCAGGCCTCGCGCAGCGATTCGAACACCGCGAGCGAGACCGGCGCCTCGGGCTGCACCCAGTCGAGGTGGGTGCGCAGCGCGCGCGTGCCGCTGCGCCAGGCGTCCTCGAGCGCGCGCTCCATGCGCGGGCGCAGCGAGCCGGCGGTCCAGCCGGCGCGGTGGCCGTTCATGCGCTCGATGGCCGCGAACAGGTTGCCCTGCGCCGCGCCCACTTCCTGCACGGTGTAGTTCTTGTCGATGTGCGCATGCGCGTCGACGCAGGCGCTCAGCACGATGCCGCACGCCACCTCTTGCTGCGCGCTCGGCGCGACCGAGGCCACGCGATCGCCGTCCAGCACCAGGTCGAACAGCTCGGCCTCCGACGCGAAGCCGCGCAGCGGCTTCGGGATGCGCAGCGCCTCGAGCTTCACTGCGCCTCGCGCCACGCGCGCAGCCAGCCCAGCCCGGCCGAGGTGCCGCCGGGTTCGCTGCCGCGCCGCGGCCGGTATTCGCAGCCGACCCAGCCCTGCCAGCCGGTCTGCGCCGACACCTCGTCGATCACCTGGAACAGGTAGGGATAGTTCTGCTCGCCGATGTCGGGCTCGTGGCGCTCGGGCACGCCGGCGATCTGGATGTGGCCGACGCGGCCGGTGGGCAGGTACTGGCGGATCTTCATCGCGACGTCGCCCTCGACGATCTGGCAGTGGTAGAGGTCCATCTGCACCTTGAGGTTGGGCGCGCCGATGCTCTCGACGATGGCGTGCGCATGGTCCTGGCGGTTGAGGAAGAAGCGCGGGATGTCGCGCGTGTTGATCGGCTCGATGAGCACGTCGCGCCCGGCCTTGGCGGCCTCCTCGGCGGCCCAGCGCAGGTTGTCGACGTACACCTGCTGCACGGCATCGGCCGTGAGGCCCTCGGGCACCAGCCCGGCCATGACGTGGATGCGCGGGCAGTCGAGCGCGACCGCGTAGTCGATGGCCTTGGCAATGCCTTCGCGGAACTCGGCATCGCGCCCCGGCAGGCAGGCCAGGCCGCGTTCGCCGCCCTCCCAATTGCCGGGCGGGCCATTGAAGAGCACCTGTTGCAGGCCGTTTTGCCGGAGGCGCGCGACGATGTCCTCCTTGGAGAAGGCATAGGGGAACAGGTACTCGACGGCCTCGAAGCCGTCCTTCGCGGCGGCATCGAAGCGATCGAGGAAGTCCAGCTCGGGATAGAGCATCGAGAGGTTGGCGGCGAAGCGTGGCATGGCGTTGTCTCTTTGAAGTTCTGGCGATTGTGGTCTCGAACGAACTTACCAGCGCGCGCCGAAAGTCGCGCGCAGTTCGGCGATCTGTTCGGGCGACAGCGGCGCGGGTGGCGTGGCATGGTCGCGCGTCATGAGGTGGAGCCTGGCGGTCTCCTCGAGTTCCTCGAGCACGGCCATCGCGGCGGCGGGGGTGTCGTGCCACACGTTGGGGCCGAGGCGGTCGAGCATCACGGCGCGGATGGGCACGCCGGCCGCGCCGCGCTGCGCGATGACCTGGGCGACCTCGGCCGCCGCTTCGGGCGCGCCCGGGCGGTGGTAGTGGATGCGCGGCACGTGGCCGACCTTCATCACGAAATAGGGCGTGAGGGCGGGCAGCAGTTCGTCGCTGGTTCCGCTCAAGGTGAGTGCGACGCAGTGGGAGCTGTGGGTGTGGATCACGCAGGCGGTGCCGGCATCGAATGCTCGCGCTGCTTGGTAGATGCGCATGTGCAGTGCGATGGTCTTGCTGGCGCGGTCACCGCTGGTCTGTTGCCCCTGCGCATCGAGCCTCGCGAGCCGCGCGGGGTCGAGGAAACCCAGGCAGGCATCGGTGGGGGTGATGAGGAAGCCACCGTCTTCCAGGCGCACGCTGATGTTGCCGGCCGTGGCGTGGACGTAGCCTCGGTCGAACAGGCTTTTTGCCGTGCGGCAGATTTCTTCTCTTGCTTCTGTTTCGGTCATGGTTTTTTTGGCTTGTTCGGGGCGCGTGCACAGGACAGCGGGTACTTCCCTCCGCGAATGTCCCCCGGCCTTCGGCCTCCTCCTTTATTTCGCTGCGGGAAGCACCCACTGCCCTGTGCACGAGAGGCACTGCGGTGGTGCGGGCGGTTCAACAACGATTGCGTCCAGGCGCGCGTCGATGGGGTACTCCCCGCAGCGAAATAAAGGAGGAGCCGAAGGCGGGGGACATTCGCGGAGGGGAGTACCCCATCGGCGTACGCCCGCCCCGATCGTTCAACACCCCAAGGCATCACCCCAACACCGCAAACGCCTTGGTAAAGAAATCATCCCCCCCAAAGTTCCCCGACTTCAACGCGATATGCACCCCAGTGTCAGGCGCCAACGAGGAACGCGCATGACACCACGGCACCCCCGGATCGATCTGCGGCCCGATCTGCATCTGCGCGATGCCGAGCGCTTGCACGCAAGCCCCGGAAGTTTCCCCGCCTGCCACCACGAGCTGGCGCACACCGTGCTCGACCAGCCCGCGCGCGATCGCGGCGATGGTGCGCTCGACCATCGCGCCGGCCTCTTCCACGCCCAGTTGGCCTTGCACCGACTTCACGGCACCGGCTTCGGCCGTGGAGTAGACGAGCACCGGCCCCTTGTCGATCAGCGGCGCGGCCCAGGCCAACGCCTCCGCCGCGACATCGACACCGGCCGCGATGCGCAGAGGATCGATGGCCAATGCCGCGCCGCCACGGCCGATGAAGTCGAGCACCTGCCGGTTGGTGGCCAGCGAGCAGCTGCCCGACACCACCGCCGTGCGGCCGCCGGCCTTCGGCAGCGCGCTGGCCTGCGAGGAGGGTGCGAGCCCGAAATTGGCCGGCAAGCCAATGGCCACGCCCGAGCCCGCGGTGACCAGCGGCAACTTCGCGAGCGCCGGGCCCATGCGCAGCAGGTCGTCGTTCGATACCGCGTCGACGATCGCGATCGACACGCCCTCGGCCTTCAACTGCGCGATGCGCGCTTCGATGGCTTCCGCGCCGCGCGCCACCACCGCGTGATCGATCAGCCCCACCTTGCGCCGGCACTGCGCCTGCAGCACCCGCACCAGGTTCGGGTCGGTCATCGGCGTCAGCGGATGGTTCTGCATGCCGCTCTCGTTGAGCAGCACCTCGCCCGCGAACAGGTAGCCCTTGAACACCGTGCGCTTGTTGTCGGGGAAGGCCGGCGTGGCGATGGTGAAGTCGCAGCCCAGCGCCTCCATCAGCGCCTCGGTCACCGGGCCGATGTTGCCCTGCGGCGTGCTGTCGAAGGTCGAGCAGTACTTGAAGTAGATCTGTTGCGCGCCCTGCGCCTGCAGCCAGCGCAGCGCCTCGAGCGACTGCGCGATGGCCTCGGCCGGTGCGATGGTGCGCGACTTGAGCGCCACCACCACCGCATCCACGTCGGCCGCCAGCGGCCCCGCGGGCACGCCGATCGTCTGCACCACGCGCATGCCCGCGCGCACCAGGTTGTTGGCGAGGTCGGTGGCGCCGGTGAAATCGTCGGCGATGCAGCCGAGCAGCAGCTTCGCCATGACTCAGCCCTTCACCGCGAGCTTGACCGCCTGCGGGTTCTCGCGCACGTAGTCGCGCAGGATCGCGTCGAAGCTGGCATCGGCCTTCAGGCCCAGCGCCTCGGCACGCGCCGCATGCACGCGGCTGGGCCAGCTCGTGACGATCTTCGCGATCGCCGCGTCGGGCTCCCAATCGATCAGGCTCGTTGCCTCGGTTCCCGCGATGCGCTCGAGCGCCTGCGCCATCTCGCGCACGGTGGTGGTCAGCGCGGGCAGGTTGACCGCCGTGCGCGCGCCCCACTCGGCGCCGCTGGCCGTGGCCGCGCGCACGATGCCCGCGATGGTGTTGCCGGGTGAGGCCAGCGCCACCGGCGTGTCGGGCGCGACCGGGCAGCGCGCGCGTTCGCCCGCCAGCGGTTCGCGCAGCATGCCGCTGAGGAAGCTCGAGGCCGCGCCGTTGGGCCGGCCCGGACGCACCGACACCGTCATCAGCCGCACGTTGCGGCCCTGCACGAAGCCCTTGCGCGTGAAGTCGGCCACCAGTTGCTCGCCGACGAACTTCTGGATGCCGTAGCTGTTCTGCGGCGTGGGCAGCGTCGTGTCCTCGATCAGGGCCGGCAGCCGCTGCTCGGGCGAATCGCCGAACACCGCGACCGAGCTCGAGAACACGAACACCGGCGCATGGCCGGCGCGGCGCGCGGCTTCGAGCAGCGCGCGCGTGGTGTCGAGGTTGCTGCGCATGCCGAGGTCGAAGTCGGCCTCGCATTCGCCGCTGACGGCGGCCGCCAGGTGGAACACGAGCTGGCTGCTGGCGATCGGCAGCGCGCCGCTTTGCGCCTGCTCGAGCAGGTCGCCCTGCAGGAACTGCACGCGCGCGTCGGCCGCGAGGTCGGCCGGCGGCGCCACGCGGTCGGCCAGCACGATGCGTTCGATGGATTGCGGCGCGGCGCCGGCCAGCGCCAGCGGCCCCTGGGCGAGCAGCGTGCGCGCGAGGCGCGCGCCGAGGAAGCCGCAGCCGCCGGTGATGAGGATGTTCATGGTCGTCATTCTGGAGTGGATGTCGAGGAAGGCAGCGTGATGCCCGGGAAGATCTTGATCACCGCGCTGTCGTCCTCGCGCGCATGGCCCGCGGTCGAGGCCTGCATGAACATCTGGTGCGCGGTCGACGACAGCGGCAGCGGAAACTTGCTCGCGCGCGCCACGTCGAGCACCAGGCCCAGGTCCTTCACGAAGATGTCGACCGCCGACAGCGGCGTGTAGTCGCCGGCAAGCACGTGCGCCATGCGGTTCTCGAACATCCAGCTGTTGCCCGCGCTGTGGGTGATGACCTCGTAGAGCGCGGCCGGGTCCACGCCCTCGCGCAGGCCCAGCGCCATGGCCTCGGCCGCGGCCGCGATGTGCACGCCGGCCAGCAGCTGGTTGATGACCTTCACCTTGCTGCCCGCGCCCGCGCTGTCGCCGAGCCGGTAGACCTTGGCGGCCATCGCGTCGAGCACGCCCGCGGCCTTATCGTAGGCCGCGGGCGTGCCGGCGGTCATCATCGTCATCTGGCCGTTCGCGGCCTTGGCGGCACCGCCCGAGATCGGCGCGTCGAGGTAGAGCAGGCCGAGCTTCGCGAGCCGCGCCTCGAGCGCTACCGACCAGTTCGGGTCGACGGTCGAGCACATCACGAACAGGCTGCCGGGCTTCATCGAGGCCGCGCAGCCCGGCGTGTCGCCGTCGCCGAACAGCACCGCCTCGGTCTGCTGCGCGTTCACGACGACCGAGATCACGATGTCGCTGGCGGCGCCGAGCGCGGCCAGCGTGTCGCAGGCGGTGCCGCCGTCGCGCGCGAAGGCCTGCGCGGCCTCGCGGCGCAGGTCGAACACGTGCGGCGCATGGCCCGCGCGGCGCAGCGACCGCGCCATGCCGGCGCCCATGGCGCCGAGGCCCACGAGGCCGACGACGGGAGGGGAGGAAGTGGTCATGGAGGAAGGGGCAGGATGATTTGTCAGGTCATCATACAAATTTGAAGCGACTTTGTCTTGCCCGGAATTCCCCCGACCGCCCCCCCCGACCGACTCTCAGGAAGCCTTCTTGCGCCGCCCCTTGCCGGCCGCCGCGCTCTCCTGCAGCCCCTCGACCAGCGGCCGCGCGAGCTGCGCGCCCTCCTGCTGCCAGAAGGCCGGGTCGGCCTGCTCGATGCGGCGGATCGCGTTGTCCATGTGGGTCTTGGCGGCCTCGCGCGCGCGCAGCGCATCGCCGGCCTCGATCGCCTCGACGATGCGCGCGTGTTCCTGCGCCACCTCGCGCGCGAAGTCGGCGCGGCGCGCCTCGTTGGCACGCGTGACGCGGGTGGCGCCATGCAGGAACTGCCGCAGGTACTGCAGGGTGCCGATCAGGAACGGGTTGCGCGCGGCCTCGGCGATGGCGCGATGGAAGCGCACGTCCTCCTCGGCGCCGTTGCCGCCCACGGCCACGGCCGCATGCAGCGCCGCGATCGCGTCGCGGATGCGGCGCACGTCCTCGGCCGTGCGGCGCTCGGCCGCCAGCGCCGCCACCTCGGCCTCGAGCGCACGGCGCAGCTCGACCATCTGGATCACCGCCTCGCGCGAGGCCACGTGCGGCAGTTCGAAGCGCAGCGGCTCGACCCCGGCCGCGCGCACATACACACCGCTGCCCTGGCGCGAATCGACCAGCCCGAGCGACTTGAGCCGCGACACCGCTTCGCGCACCACCGTGCGGCTGACGCCGAACTGCTCGGCCAGCGCGGACTCGGTCGGCAGCCGGTCGCCTTCGGACAAGCGCCCGCTGCGCACCTCGGCCGCCAGCGCATCGGCCACCTGGTCGGCCAGGCGGACGGCGGGGGCGAGCGATTGGAAGCGGGCGGTCATGAATGGGCTGCGACTCTAACGCAGGCCCTTGCAACGCCTCCTAGGCCCGTCCGACCGCCGGCCGCGCGTTGAACCACAGCAGCGTCAGCGCGAACGCCAGCAGCGGCAGCATCGCGAGGTTGATCGCAGTCCAGCCCACGCCCGCGAGCAGCGCGCCCGAGCCGAAGGACATCAGCACGGCCGTGGTGCCGTTGCTCAGCTCCATCAGCGCCTGCGCGGGTCCGCGCTCGTGCTCGGCATGCGCCTCGGCCAGCAGCGTGGTGCCGGCGATCAGCATCAGGTTCCAGCCCAGGCCCAGCAGCAGCGAGCTCGCGAGGAAGTGCGCGAAGTCCTGGCCCGAGAGCGCGACCGCGGCGCTGGTCGCGAGGATCGCCGAGCCCAGCATCGCGACGCGGCGGCTGCCCCAGCGGTCGACCAGCGCGCCGGCGAAGAAGGCCGGCGCGAACATGCCGAGCACATGCCACTGGATCACCTGCGCGGCCGCGGCGGCGGAGAAGCCGCAGAAGTCCATCGCGAGCGGGGTCGCGTTCATCGCCAGCACCATGAGGCCGTGGCCGATGGCGGTCATGAGGATGGCGGCGCGCAGCATCGGCCGCGCGAGCAGCACGCGCATCTGGGCCCAGCCGCGCGCCACGGCCGGCGGCGCCGCGCCCTCGCGCAAGCGCGACATGGCGGCCACGCCGCACAGCGCCAGCACCGCGATCGCGAGGTAGGCGCCCGCGAAGGGCACGGGCAGCGCATTGCGCGTCCAGACCGCGATGGCGGGCGCGAACACCGCTGCGCAGACACCGCCGCCGACCACCAGCGCGGCGGCGCGGCCCTTGTGGCGCGGCTCGACGGCCTCGAGCGCGGCATAGCGGTAGAAGCCGGCCGAGGCCTGGTAGCCGCCGATGCAGGCGGCGCCGAGGCAGAACAGCGCGAAGCTGCCGAGCCCCAGGCCCGTGGCGCAGACCAGCCCGCCCACCACGCCGAGCAGCGCGCCGCCCATCAGGCCATGGCGGCGGCCGCGCCGCTGCATGAACATCGACAGCGGCGACACGGCCGCGAGATTGCCGAGCACCAGCAGCGCGAGCGGCAGGGTGGCCAGCGCGGGCCAGGGCGCGAGCCGCAGGCCCGCGACCGAGGTCAGCGTGATGCCGATGATCGAGCACGACCAGTAGAGCGCCTGGCCAAGGAACAGCAGCCGGATCGCGGGATTGCGCAGCAGCTGCATCGCTCAGCCCCCGGCGCCGAAGCGCTGCACGAAGGCCTGCGGGCTCACGGCGAGGTGCTTGTGGAAGCTGCGCCGCAGCGTCTCGGGATGGCCGAAGCCGCACAGCCGCGCGACCGTCGACACCGAGGTCTGCGCATGGGCCAGCAAGGCCGAGGCGGCCTCGACGCGCACCCGCTCGACGTAGTGGCCGGGCGTCATGCCGAGCTCGCGCCGGAACACGCGGCTCAGGGTGCGCGGCGGCATGCAGGCGCGCTCGGCCAGCGCCTCGAGCGAGAGGTCGCCCGCGAGCTGGCCCGGGATCCATTCGAGCAGCGACGACAGCCGCGGCGCATGCGTGGCCTCGGGCGCGAGGAAGCGGCTGAACTGCGCCTGCCCGCCGGGCCGGCGCAGGAACATCACGAGCCGGCGCGCCACCGCCAGCGCGATCGCGCGGCCGAGGTCGTGCTCGACCAGCGCCAGCGCGAGGTCGATGCCGGTGGTGACGCCGGCCGAGGTGAAGACATGGCCATCGCCCTCGCGCCCGCTCGGGTCGTAGGTATGGAGCCGGTCGGCCGCCACCTCGACCGCGGGATGGCGCGTGCGCAGCGCCTCGACGCTGTCCCAGTGGGTGGTGGCGAGGCGGCCGTCGAGCAGGCCGGACTGCGCGAGGATCAGCGCGCCCGAGCAGACCGAGCCGAGCCGGCGCACGCGCGGCTCGGCGCGCTGGAGCCAGGCCAGCAGCGGCGCGTTGCGCAGCTGGGCCTCGGCGCCCCAGCCGCCGGGCACGAGCACGGTGTCGAAGCGCGCCGGGTCCTGGTCCTCGCGCGCGGCCTCGGCCAGCAGCGAGAAGCCGGCCGAGCAGGCCACCGGTCCCACCGCGTCGGCCAGCAGGTGCAGCGAATAGCCGGCCGGGCGGCCCTGGCGCTGCAGCTCGACATTGGCCGAGGCGAACACCTGCAGCGGACCGGTGACGTCCAGCACCTGGACATCGGGGTAGATCGTGCAGCCGATGGCGCGCGGCGTTTGCATGCCGGCAGTGTCGTGCGCCCCGCAATTGGCCGCAACGACAACGACCCCACGGATCCGGCCACTTTCGGCGTGGCCGGCCCGTGTGGCGGGTCAGCCCAGCGCGTGCCGCGCGGCCTTCGCGATGCTCTGCGCGTCGACGCCGAAGAAGCCGCGCAGGGCGGCGCGCGTGTCGCTGCGCCCGAAGCCGTCGGTGCCCAGCGTGAGGTAGCGGCGGCCCGCGGGCAGGAAGGCGCGGATGCTCTCGGGCACGGCGCGCACGTAGTCGGTGGCAGCGACGATCGGCGCCTTGCCCTGGCCGAGCTGGCGCGCGACGAAGGCCTCGCCCGCCTCCTCGCCCGCGATGGCGCGCTGCTCGCAGGCCAGGCCGTCGCGCGCGAGCTCGCTCCAGCTCGTGACGCTGAACACCTCGGCCTCGATGCCTTCGCCGGCCAGCAATTGCGCGGCCTTCACGACCTCGGTGAGGATCGCGCCCGAGCCCATCAGCGTGACCTTCTTCTTCGCCTTGCCCGAGGCCGGCGCGTAGGTGCCGAAGCGGTAGCAGCCGCGCAGGATGTCGGCCTCGGCGCCCGCGGGCACGTCGGGCTGCGCGTAGTTCTCGTTCATCAGCGTGACGTAATAGAACACGTCCTGCTGCTCGACCATCATCTCGCGGATGCCCGCGTCGACGATCACCGCCATCTCGCCCGCATAGGCCGGGTCGTAGGCCTTGCAGTTGGGAATGGTCGCGGCCACGAGGTGGCTGCTGCCGTCCTGGTGCTGCAGCCCCTCGCCGCCGAGCGTGGTGCGGCCCGAGGTGGCGCCGAGCAGGAAGCCGCGCGCGCGCTGGTCGGCCGCGGCCCAGATCGCGTCGCCCACGCGCTGGAAGCCGAACATCGAGTAGTAGATGTAGAACGGCAGCATCGCCAGGCCGTGCACGCTGTAGCTGGTGGCCGCGGCGGTCCAGCTCGCGATGGCGCCGGCCTCGCTGATGCCTTCCTCGAGGATCTGGCCGTCGGTGGCCTCGCGGTAGCTGAGCACCGAGCCGATGTCCTCGGGCGCGTAGCGCTGGCCCACGCTCGAATAGATGCCGACCTGCTTGAACAGGTTCGCCATGCCGAAGGTGCGCGCCTCGTCGGCCACGATCGGCACGATGCGCGGGCCCAGCGCCTTGTCCTTGAGCAGGTTGCCCAAGAGGCGCACGAAGGCCATGGTGGTGCTCATCTCCTTGCCGGCGGCCGCGACCGCGAACTGCGCGTAGTTCGCGAGGTCGGGCTTGGCCACCGCCTCGCAGGCGGTCTCGCGGCGCGGCATGGCGCCGCCGAGCGCCTCGCGGTGCTGGCGCAGATAGCGCATCTCGGCGCTGTCCTCGGCCGGGCGGTAGAAGTCCATGGCGGCGGCCTGCGCGTCGCTCAGCGGCAGGTCGAAGCGGTCGCGGAACTCGATCAGGTCGACCTCGCCCATCTTCTTGTGCGAGTGCGTGGTCATCTTGCCCTGGGCCGCGCTGCCCATGCCGTAGCCCTTCTTGGTGTGGGCCAGGATCACGGTGGGCCGGCCCTTGTGGGCGGCCGCCGCGGCATAGGCGGCATGGATCTTCACGAGGTCGTGGCCGCCGCGCTTGAGGCGGTCGATCTGCTCGTCGGTCATGCCCTCGGCCAGGCGCGCGAGCTCGGGGTTCTGGCCGAAGAAGTTGTCGCGGTTGAAGCGGCCGTCCTTGGCCGCGAAGGTCTGCATCTGGCCGTCGACGGTGGCGGCGAAGGCGCGCGCCAGCGCACCGCTGGTGTCGCGCGCGAACAGGCCGTCCCAGTCGCTGCCCCAGACCAGCTTGATGACGTTCCAGCCGGCGCCCGCGAACAGCTTCTCGAGCTCGTCGATGATGCGGCCGTTGCCGCGCACCGGGCCGTCGAGCCGCTGCAGGTTGCAGTTGACCACCCACACGAGGTTGTCGAGCTTCTCGCGCGCGGCCAGGGTCAGCGCGCTCATCGACTCGGGCTCGTCCATCTCGCCGTCGCCGAACACGCCCCAGACCTTGCGGCCCTCGCAGTTCAGCAGGTTGCGGTGCGAGAGGTAGCGCATGAAGCGCGCGTGGTAGATCGAGCTGATCGGGCCGATCCCCATCGAGCCGGTGGGGAACTGCCAGAAGTCCGGCATCAGGTAGGGATGCGGGTAGCTGCACAGGCCGCGCGCGCCGCTGCCGTCGACGAAGGCGGGCGACGTGAGTTCCTGGCGGTAGTGGGCGAGGTCGTCCTCGCTCAGACGCCCCTCGAGGTAGGCGCGCGCATAGACGCCGGGCGCGCTGTGCGGCTGGAAGAACACGAGGTCGCCGCCATGGGCGGCACTGCGCGCATGGAAGAAATGGTTGAAGCCGGTCTCGAACAGGTCGGCCGCGCTCGCATAGCTCGCGATGTGGCCGCCGAGCTCGCCGTAGGCCTGGTTGGCCTTGGCCACCATCGCGAGCGCGTTCCAGCGCATCAGCGAGGCCAGCTTCTCCTCGACCGCGAGGTCGCCCGGGAACGGCGGTTGGTCCTCGGCCGCGATGGTGTTGACGTACGGCGTCGACAGCTCCGGCTGCCAGCCGATGCGCTGCTGGCGCGCGAGCCGCGCGAGTTCGTCGAGCATCTGGCGCGCGCGCTGCGGGCCGTGGACCTGCGCCAGCGCGAGGAAGGACTCGCGCCATTCGGCGGTCTCGGCGGGATCGGGGTCGTGCGACAGCGCTGCCACGTCGAGCAGCAGGGCACGGATCTGGTCGGCGGAAATCGGGGCGTTCATGTCGGCACTTTAAGCCGCCACGAAAAGAATTGGCTACTGCTGCGGCCCGCAACTTGACGGCTCGTCGGCATAAAATTCCGCCAATCCATCAGATCACGGCATTTCATGCAACTCGACGCGATCGACCTGCGCATCCTCGACGAACTGCAGCGCGACGGCGCGCTGTCGAACGTGGAGCTCGCGCGCCGCGTGCACCTGTCGCCCTCGCCCTGCCTCGCGCGCGTGAAGCTGCTCGAGACCGAGGGCGTGATCGACCGCTACGTGGCGCTCGCGAGCGCCAAGGCGCTGGGCCTGGGCCTCAACGTGTTCATCTCGATCAGCCTCACGACGCAGAGCAAGCAGTCGCTGGCCGACTTCGAGCAGCGCATCGCCGAGCACGACGAGGTGATGGAGTGCTACCTGATGACCGGCGACAGCGACTACCTGATCCGCATCGCGGTGGCGGACATGGCGGCGCTCGAGAAGTTCATCCTCGAGCAGCTCACGCCGATCCCGGGGATCGAGAAGATCCGCTCGAGCTTTGCGCTCAAGCAGGTGCGATACAAAACGGCGCTGCCGTTGCCGACAGCGCCGTCCTGATCTCTTCGGCGGGGCCGATTACTTCGAGAGCTTCGGCTGGATCGGGTCGGCCGTGAGGTAGCCGACGGCCGCAGCGTAGCGTTCCTTGTAGTTCGCGCGCACGTACGGATCGAGCGTGGCCTGGACCTTCGAGTGGATGCCGCCCCAGTCGCCCGGGTGCTGGAAGTTGCTCATGATGTAGGTCCAGCCGTTGATCTCGTCCACGGCATGCAGGCCGGTCGACTCGCCGCCCGCGGGGATCGACATGATGCGCGCCAGCTTCTTGGTGTCGACGTTGTACGCCCACAGGAAGTTGTTGACGTGGCTGCTGCTGTCCTCGCCGATGAAGAGGGTGCGCATCTTCTCGGAGAACTTCAGGTTGTCGGGGTTGCCGATGATGTCCGGGTTCGAGGTATTGCCCAGCGCGTCGGACGCGATGTCCTCGCCCACGATCAGTGCGCGGGTCTGGGTCGGCACCCATTCGCTGACGATCGCGGCGCCGTCGCCGTCCTTCTGGCCGCCCGCGAGGTTGTGGGCCATCACGCCACCCGCGCTGAGCTTCTTCGGCAGCGCGATGTTGGTGGCGGCGGTCCAGCCCTTGCCGCCGCTGACCATCGAGTCCTGGATGTTCTGCAATGCCGAGTAGGCGACCTTGTCCTTGATGTTGACGGTCGTGCCTTCCATCTTGGTGAAGGCCATGCTCGCGCCCTTGAGGTTGGCGTAGCGGTGGGTCTCGAGGAAGGCGGCGGCCTTCTCCATGCCCGGCTTCAGGCGGACCCAGTTGGCGGCGCCGTCGCAGAACATCTTGGTGTAGCTCGCGTCCGACGGGTCGGTGTAGACCACGTCCATGATGTCGCTGGCCTTGAGCGTATTGGCCAGGGCCTCGATCTCGGCGCTGGTGGCGTGGCCGAGCTTGATCCACGACATCTTCGTGGCGGCGGCGGCCGGGTCGATCGAATAGCCCGCGTCGTACTTGGCGACGTAGAGCGTGCCGGCCGACAGGTCCTTCTCCTTGTCGGCGACGAACATGAAGAAGCCGCCGTTGGTGTAGTCGTCGCCCATGATGGCGGTGCGCATGTCGGGCATGACCTGGATCAGCTCGTGCGAGATGCGGCCCATGCAGTAGTGCTTCTTCACGCTGCCGGTGCCGTCGGCATTGACGGTGATCTCGGGCAGGTGGCCATAGTGGTAGGGGTTGGCCGTGGTCTCGTCGCCGAACACGTTCTTGCTGTAGGCCTTGAACATCGTGTTGGTGGAGATGCTGGCCGCGTCGGGCTCGTACTCCTCGCTCGACAGGTGGGTGCCCCAGGGCGACAGGCTCGCGCCGCAGGTGATCCACAGGCCGTGCGCGCTCGACATGTCGACGTTGTGGTACTTCACCAGGCTGAGCTTGCCGGTGGCCTGGTCCTGGTCGAGCGTGAGCACGGCGATGGGCGAGGGCAGCGTGCCGTAGGTGCTGTTGCCGGCGAGGTCGCGCGTGGTGTATTCGAACTGGACCACGGCGAACACCGGCTTGCCCTTGACGCCGTCGACCTTGGCATTCGGCACGGTCAGCAGCGAGGTGCCATCGGGGCTGTCGGAGTAGAACTGGCGCGTGTTGGCCGGCACCGACTTGTCGAGGATGGGCTGGTTCTTGATGTCGTAGTAGCCGCCGGCCAGGACCTTGCCGCCCTTGCCGTCCGACACCAGGTCGCCGGTCAGGAAGAAGGGCTGGTAGGCAAGGCGGTACTCGGTCGAGCTGCCGTTGTCGAACGAGATCTTCAGCGTGGAACCGACCGTGGTGGTGGCCATGGCCGCGGGGTCGGCCAGCGTGGGGGCGGCCATGCCGGTGAATTCGGCCGACTTGAACTGCGCGGCGGGCGCCGGTGCGGGTGCGGGCGCGGGTGCCGGAGGAATGACGGGCAGGAAGCCGCCGCCGCCTCCGCCACCGCCGCAGGCGGTCAGGAAGGCAACGCCGCCGAGCGGCAGCATCGGTGCGGCACCGAGCAGTTTGAGGGCGTGGCGGCGCGAGGCGCCGGACTGCGCCTTGGTGGAATCGGACATGGATTTCTCCCGAGTTGTCGTGGGGTGTCGAGGACGACCGTGCAGCCTCTGTTTCTCTCCGCTGCCGGTCAGCCGCGAACCTTAGTTAACTACTGTGACGACGGCATGCATCGCACATGACAAGGCCGTGACACCACGCACGCGGCCGTGACGACGGCCGCGTGTCGTCCACGCTCGGGAATCGTGTCCGCGGACCGGCGAGGCCGGTCCGCGGCACGGTCGCTCAGAGGCCGATCAGGCCGCCGTCGTCCTTCGTGATCACCAGCGTGGCCGAGAGCGGGCGGGCATTGCCGCCCTGCGGCCAGTGGCTGCCGAACTTGGCCGGATCGCCGATGTCGCCGGTGGGCGTGGTCTCGCCGGGATGCTGGATGTTCACGAACAGCGCGCGGCCGTCGCCCGACTCGGCGATGCCGGTCAGCTCGCAGTCCTTCGGTCCCACCAGGAAACGGCGCAGGCCGTCGGTGCCGGGGGCCTTGCCCACGAAGGTGTTCTGCGTGCGCGTGGTCGTGCCGTCGGTGTTGGTGATCACCTTCGCGCCGCCGTCGCCGAGCTTGCCCGGCAGGGCCGCCAGCAGCATGCAGTTGGTGACGTCGGTGTAGGCACCGTCGTCGGTCTGCAGCCACAGCAGGCCCGGCGCGGCGTGGCTGAACCACATGCCGTCGGGGCTCGAGAAGTCGTTGTCGGCCGAGAGCTGCGACACGTTGACGTCGGCCGCGGCGGTGGAGCGCGCGCCGAACAGGTAGACGTCCCACTTGAAGCTCAGCGCCGCCGGGTCGGCGTTGTCGTCCGCGAAACGCACGATGTGGCCGTTCGGGTTGCCGATCTGGTTCGTCGTCTCGTTGTTCTTCTTGTCGTTGTAGAAGCGCGGGTTGGCACCATCGGTCGAGGCGATCGGACGCGAGCTCGCGTTGGTGTTGGTCAGCGTCACGTAGACGTCGCCGTTCTTCGGGTTCACGGCGGTCCACTCGGGACGGTCCATCTTGGTCGCGCCGGCGGAATCGGCGGCCAGGCGCGCGTTGATCAGCACGTCGGCCGCGTCGGCGAAGGCGTAGACGGTGTTGCTCGAGGTGATGCCGTTGACGCCGAGCTTGAGCTCGAGCCACTTGCCGGTGCCGTCGGCATCGAAGCGCGCCACGTAGAGGCGGCCGTCGTCCATGTACTTGTCGCCCGCGGCCATGCCGCCGCCGATGTCGGCCGCATCCCAGTTCTTCGTCGAGACGAACTTGTAGATGTACTCGTTGCGCGAGTCGTCGCCCATGTACCAGACCAGCGGCTTGCCGACCACGACCGGGCCGAGGCAGGCACCTTCGTGGCCGAAGCGGCCGAGCGCGGTGCGCTTCTTCGGCGTGCTCGAGGGGTTGAAGGGATCGATCTCGACCACCCAGCCGTAGGTGTTGTGGCCGTTGCGGTAGTCGGCGGTGGCGCTGGCGCCGAGCAGCTCGGTGTTCCAGCGGCCGTACTGGTTGTCGGCGGTGTCGGGCGTGACGGTGGCCCAGAGTTCGCGGCCGGTGCCGGAGACGCCGTAACGCGCGAAGGACGCTTTTTCCTTGTCGCTGCGCTTGGGGTTGTCGGTGGCGGCGACGCGGCGGAAGTAGCCGGCCCAGTTCTCCTCGCAGGTCAGGTAGGTGCCCCAGGGCGTGGTGCCGTTGGCGCAGTTGTTGACCGTGCCGCGGGTCTTGCTGCCGTCGGCCGAGAACTTGGTCTTCAGGTAGTCGGTCCTGGCGGCCGGGCCCGAGAAAGCCATTTCGGTCAGCGTGTGGACGCGGCGGTTGAAGCTCGAGTCCTGCTTGTAGCTCCAGGCGTTGCCGTTCTTGAGGACCTCGATCACGCTGACGCCGTGCAGGTAGAACTCGCGCTTGACCTCGTCGGCCACGGTGCGCACGCCGCCGGCCACGGTCTGGCCGGTGGGATGCAGGAACAGCGGCGTGATGGCCTCGTGGTTCATCACCAGCAGGCCGCGCGTCGCGTTGACGGCATCCCACTTGTTCGAGCCGTTCATGCCGAAGAAGGTCATGCCGTCGTGGTGGTCGCCAGCGCGGCGGTCGTAGGTGGCCGGATCGTCGGTGCCGTCGTTCTTGTACGCGGCCACGCCGGCGGCCATCGGGTCGCCCAGGCGGAAGAGCACGCTGGCGGTGTAGCCGGCGGGCACGGTGACCACGTCGGCGAGGCTCTTGGCCACGGGGTTGAAGTTGAGCTTCAGCGGTGCCGGGGGCGCGGGCGGCGGGGGAGCCGGCGCGGGCGGGGGCGGGACGATGGGCAGGAACCCGCCACCGCCGCCGCCACCGCCGCAGGCCTGCAGCAGCGCGGTGCCGGCGGTGCCGACGCCCAGGCCGAACAGATGGCGGCGGCTCAGGCGCGAAGCGATCAGGTCGTTGAACGACGGGTTCTTGCTGGGATTGGTGCCGACGTCGTCGAGATCGTACGAAGGGTCGTCGCGGGTAGGTGCGGTCATGCGCGCTGTCTTTCTCGTGGGTTGGAAAAGAAACCAGCCCGCGAAGTTAGGTAGAACGAATGACAGTTCCGTGAATTGGTCAGCTTCTGTTCAGGTTCATTCGACTTGTGTTTTTGTGGTTGTCACGATGCCGCCATGCGACGGCTCCCGGCATCCAGATGCGGACGAAAAAAAGGGGGCTTCGAGCCCCCGATGAATGGACGAGGCATCGAGCCCCGCGCGGAGTCAAGGCGGCGGCAGCTGCTTCGGCCACAGCGCCCACAGGCGCAGCGACTGGTTCATGCTGGCCGCGAAGCGCCCGGCATCGGCGCCGGTGCCCGCGAAGTAGTCGGCGCGCACCGCGCCGACGATGGCGCTGCCGGTGTCCTGCGCCACCACCAGCTTCTGCAGCTGCGCGGACGGGCCCGCGGAGGCCAGCCATACCGGGGTGCCGTAGGGGATGCTCTCGCGGTCGACCGCGATCGAGCGGCCCGCGGTCAGCGGCACGCCCTGGGCGCCGCGCGGGCCGAAGGCGGCATCGACCTCGTTCAGGTCCTCCTCGCGGAAGAACACGTAGCGCGGATTGCTCCACAGGAGCTGCGACACGCGCTGCGGGTTCTGCGCCACCCAGGCCTTGGTGTCGTCGGGCCAGCGGCCGACCTTGGTCACGCCCTGCGACATCAGCCACTGCTGCACGCTGCGGTAGGGCTGCTCGTTGGTGCCGGCGAAGGCCATGCGCACCGTGCGCTGCGAGCCGTCGGCCTCGGTCAGGCGCAGCCGGCCCGAGCCCTGGATGTGCAGCATCAGCGCGTCGATGGGGTCGGCCATCCACGCGATCTCGCGGCCGCGCAGCGCGGCCTGGGCCTCGGGCAGGGTCTCGATCTCCTGGCGCGTGTACCAGGGACGCCGCGGCACGAAGCCCGCGGGCACTTGGTAGAGCGGGATGTTGAACTGCGCGGTCGGCACGCGCGAGGCCTCGTACACGGGCTCGTAGTAGCTGGTGAGCTTGCCCTCGCTCGAGCCGGCGAGCGACTCGACGCGGTAGGGCTGCAGCCGCTGGGTCATCCACTGGCGCTGCTCGTCCAGGCTCGCGATCGCGAGCTGGCGCACCTCGCGGCACAGCGGCGCGAAGGCGGCGTTGGGCCGCGAGCAGTTCGCCACCAGCGCGATCCAGGCCTCGTGCAACGGGTCCTCGCCGAAGCCCGGCAGCTCGGCCCAGCCGACAGGCACCCAGCGGCTCTTGGGATGCGCCATCGATCCGGTGAGGGGGCCGAGGTCGCGCGGCGGCTGCACGACGGGGGGGCGGGTGGGGGTGTCGGGCACGCGCGGCCCGACGGAGCAGCCGGCCAGCGTTGCTACGATCGCGAGCCCAACCAGCCACTGGAGTCCATTTCTCATGGGTTTGATTTTGCTTGAAGCCCTCGCGGCCGGACTCCTGTTCATCGGCATCGTCTGGTGGACCATGTTCTCGGGCCGCAAGAAAGGCGAGCTGCACGAGGAGGACGAGCCCAAGGCGGGGGACGCGAAGGACCAACAAGACCCGCCGCCGCATCCGTGAATTCCTCCTGCAGTCCCGGGTCGACGCGCGCTGTCGGAGAACGGCCCATTGGCTATTACTTTGGTAGCAATCCAGCGAGCAATCACGGGCCCTGTCACGGCTTCCGGTGTTTCAGGACGGCCCCGGAAGCCGTACCATCCCAGCCGCCGCAAGGCTAAGCTGTGCCCGCTTGAACCAACCTCGAAAGGGATCGCCATGAAGAAACTCGTACTCGCCACCACCTCGCTCGCCATCGTTCTCGCGGGCTGCGCGGGCGGCGGCATGTCCGACACGCAGCGCAACACCGCCATCGGCGCGGGCGCTGGCGCCCTGGGCGGCGCCGTCATCGGCTCGGCCACCGGCGGCAACCGCGGGGCGATCGGCACCGGTGCCGTGGTCGGCGCGGCGGCCGGCGCGCTCGGCGGCTACCTGTGGTCGCAGCGCATGGAAGCGCAGAAGCGCCAGATGGAAGCCGCCACCCAAGGCACCGGCGTGGCCGTGACGCAAACCCCCAACAACGAGCTCAAGCTCGCGATCCCGAGCGACGTCTCCTTCGACGTGGGCCGCTCGAACATCAAGCCCAACTTCGCGCCGGTGCTCGACCAGTTCGCCAGCGGCCTGCGCAACAACCCGGCCGCCGAGGTGCGCATCATCGGCCACACCGACAGCACCGGCTCCGACGCCATCAACAACCCGCTGTCGGTCGATCGCGCCGCGAGCACGCGCGACTACCTGGTGGCGCGCGGCGTGAACGCGGCCATCTTCCGCATCGAGGGCCGCGGCTCGCACGAGCCGATCGCCGACAACAACAGCGACGCGGGCCGGGCGCAGAACCGCCGCGTCGAGATCTACGTCGGCGAGCGCGGACCGCGCGGCTGACGACCGGACGGCCGCCAAGCGGCCGTCCCCCTGCAGGGAAGGCAGGCGCGCCGGACCACCGGCGCCCACATCCACGTCTTGTCCAATGGTTCATCAGAGGGAAATTTCATGAGGAAGCTCGCTGTTTCGAGCGCGGCCGCCGCCGTGCTCCTGTTCATCGCCGGTTGCGCCTCGCAATCGTCCGCGCCACCGGCCGACGCCGCCGCGCCCGCCGCCAAGACCGAAGCCCCGGCCGCCAACAGCTGGACCGCGCGGCTGGCCACGCTGAAGACCGACCTGGAGACCGCCACCAAGGGCACGGGCGTGGTGATCGAGCAGACGGCCGACAACCAGCTGCACCTCGTGATCCCGAACGAGCTGTCGTTCGACACCGGCCGCGCCAACGTGAAGCGCAACCTCGCGCAGGTGCTCGACAAGGTCGCCGACGGCCTGAAGAGCGCCACCGCCGCCAGCGTGCGCGTGATCGGCCACACCGACAACACCGGCAGCGAGGAAGGCAACGAGCGCCTCTCGGTGAGCCGCGCCGACAGCGTGCGCAACCACCTGGTGGGCCGCGGCGTGTCGACCACCGCCATCACCACCGACGGCCGCGGCTCGCGCGAGCCGGTGGCCGACAACGGCACGGTGGCCGGCCGCGCGCAGAACCGCCGCGTCGAATTGTTCGTGGCCGAGAAGGCCTGAGCGCCGGCCCGCCGGACGCATCGCCAGCCCTCCCTTCGCGGAGGGCTTTTTTTCGCGCGGCTCAGAGCCCGCGCAGCTTGTTCGCGAGCTCCACCGCCGACTTCACTTCCATCTTGTCGAACACGCGCGCGCGGTGGACCTCCACCGTGCGCACGCTGATCGCGAGCTGGTCGGCGATCAGCTTGTTGGGCAGCCCCTCGATCACCAGCCGCATCACGTCGCGCTCGCGCTCGGTCAGCTCCGCGATGCGGTCGGACAGCCCGCGCCGCGCGCGCCGCGCCTCGAGCGCGTCCTGCGACAGCAGCAGCGCCTGCTCGATGCGGTCGACCAGCGCGTTGTCCGAGAAGGGCTTCTCGCAGAAGTCGAAGGCGCCGCGCTTGACCGCGTCGACCGCGGTCGGCACGTCGGCATGGCCGGTCAGGAAGATCACGGGCAGGGCCGCCAGCAGGCCGCGCTCGACCAGCCGGTCGAACAGCACCAGCCCGCTGGTGCCGGGCATGCGCACGTCGAGCAGCAGGCACAGCGGCTGCTCGGGCAGCGGGCCCTCGGCCAGGCGCTGCTCGAAGGCCTCGGCGCTGCCGTAGTCCTCGCTGGCCAGGCGGCGCGAGCGCAGCAGCCAGGCCAGCGCCTCGCGCACGCTGGCGTCGTCGTCGACGATGAAGATCAGGCCATCGATCAGCGGTTGCATATCGGTCGGGAAGGAAATCGAAGAGAAGTCGGGGGGTGGCGGCCTCAGGCCGCGGCCGGGAGGGTAAACCGGAACACGGTGCCGCGCGGCCGGTTGGGCTCGAACATCAGCGCGCCGCCGTGCTGCTCGACCACGGTGCGGCACAGGCTCAGGCCCAGCCCCATGCCGTCGGCGCGGGTGGTGAAGAAGGGCGTGAACAGGCGCGCGGCGACCTCCTCGCCAATGCCGCTGCCAAGGTCGGCCACCGAGAACTCGAGCCAGCGCCGTGCATCCTCCGTGCCGCTGCCGCCGACCGCCACCGCGCGCGCCACGCGCAGCCGCAGCACGCGGTTGCCGATGTTGTCGGCCGTGTCCATGGCCTGCATCGCGTTGCGCGCGAGGTTCAGCAGCACCTGCTCGACCAGCGTGCGGTCGCACATCGCGGCCGGCAGCCGGTCCTCGAGCACCACCTCGATGATCACGCCGAGCTTGCGCGCCTGCAGCCGCACCAGCGGCAGCACGGCATCGATCAGCGCCTGCGGCGCCACCGCCTCGCGCGTGCGGTCGCGCCGGCGCACGAAGTCGTGCACGCTGCGGATCACCTGGCCCGCGCGGTCGGCCTGCTCGGCGATGCGGCGCACCGCCATCGCCACCTCGCCCTGTTCGCCGCGCGCGTCGGGACCGAGCATGTTGAGCGAACCGGTGGCGTAGCTGGCGATCGCGGCCAGCGGCTGGGTGAGCTCGTGGCTCAGCAGCGAGGCCATCTCGCCCACGGTGGCCAATCGCGCGCTGGCCTGCAGCCGCTCCTGGCTGGCGCGCGAGAGCTCCTCGATGCGGCGCTGCTCGCTGACGTCGATGAAGGCGCTCATCCAGCCGGTCTGCACGCGCTGCGCGTTGAGCAGCGGCGCCTCGAAGATCAGCACCGGGAAGCGGGTGCCGTCCTTGCGCATGAAGACCGACTCGAAGCCCTCGCGCGGCGGCATGCCGCCGGCCAGCCGGCGCGCCTGGCGCTGCTGGTACTCGTGCGCGAGCTCGGTCGGCCAGTAGGGCGCGTCGTTGGCCTCGCGTGCCATCAGCTCCTCGGCGCTGAAGCCCACCATCTCGCAGAAGGCCGGATTGACGTAGGTGATGCGGCCCTGCAGGTCGCGCGCGCGCAGGCCGGTGATCACCGAGTCCTCCATCGCCTTGCGGAAGGCCAGCGAGTCGGCGAGGTCGCGCTCGGCGCGCAGGCGCCGCCGCGTGTCGCGCGCCAGCAGCACCAGCACCGACACCAGCGCGATCGAGATCGCCGTGACCAGCGCGGTCAGCACGTTCGGGAACAGGTCGGGCGCGGAGCGCCAGCCGTCCACGCGCAGCATCAGCGCGGCGCCCGGCAGGTCGATCAGCTGCTGCGAGGTGAACACGCGCGTGCCGACGCGGCGCGCGGTGCCGATGGCCACGAGACGCGTGCCGTCGGTCTCGGTGAAGGCCACCTCCTGGCCGCGCGTGAGCGTGGGGCCGACCAGCTCGGCCAGCGTGTCGCGCAGCGAGTAGCTGGCCACCAGGAAGCCGCCGCCGGCGTCCATCGGCACGCACAGCTCCATCACCTCCATGCCGCCACCGCCACCCAGCGGCACGTAGTGGCTCGGCGAGTAGGCCGGCGTGCCGAGCTTGCGCGCAGCGGCGCAGGCGAGCGAGACGTCGGACTGCTCGGCGGTGCGGGTCGCGGGATCGAGCACATGCAGCCGGTAGGGCGTGTCGACCGCGTCGAGCGTGCGCAGCCGCGCGTCGCGCCATTCGAGCCGCAGCCATTCGCGGTGCTCGCGCAGCAGCGCGGCCGCGGCCTCGGGCCAGTGCGAGCGGTCGGGGCCGGGCGCCTGCGTGGCGCGCAGGCTCTGGGCATTGCGCTGCATGCCGCTGCGCAGGTCGGTCACGGCGTCGGCGGTGTCGCGGTCGAGCGCGGCCTGCACCTGCTCGACCTCGTGCTTGCCCGCGAGCCAGACCACGGTGACCAGCAGCGCCAGCACCAGGATCGCGAGCAGCAGCCAGAGGAACCAGCGCTGCCACAGCGAGCGCAGCCGCGCGAGGCCGGTCACGACGCGGCGATAGGGCGGCACCGGCATCGGCGGTGGCGCGAAGCCGGGCTCCGGCGCGCCGGGCACCGCAAGATCGGCCGCATCCACCGCCATCGCGCCCGGCCCTACAGGATGCGGTGCGACAGCGCGGGCAGCTGCGTGCGCGCGCGCTCGACCTGCGCGGTGTCGATGTCGAACAGCACCACGCCCTCCTCGCTCGCCTGCTGCGCGACCACCGTGCCCCAGGGATCGACGATCAGCGACTGGCCCCAGGTGCGGCGGCCGTTCTCGTGCGTGCCGCCCTGCGCGGGCGCGACCACCCAGGCCAGGTTCTCGATGGCGCGCGCGCGCAGCAGCACCTCCCAGTGCGCGGCGCCCGTGGTGTGGGTGAAGGCGCTGGGCACCAGCAGCAGGTCGGCGCCCTGGCGCGAGAGCGCGCGGTAGAGCTCGGGAAAGCGCAGGTCGTAGCACACGCTCAGGCCGATGCGCCAGGCATGGCCGTCGCGCGAGGGCAGCTCGAACAGCACCGGCTCGGCACCCGGCGCGATCACGCGGCGCTCGTCGAAGCGCTCGCGGCCGTTGTCGAAGAAGAACAGGTGGATCTTGTCGTAGCGCGCCACGCACTTGCCCTCGGGCGAGAAGGCCAGCGAGCTGTTGAAGACGTGGTCGGCATCGGTGCTCTCGATCGGCAGCGTGCCGCCGACGATCCACAGGCCGAACTCGCGCGCCGCGTCGGCCAGGAAGCCCTGCACCGTGCCCGCGCCGGCGGTCTCGCGCAAGGCCAGCTTGTCGGTGTCGCGCGCGCCCATCATGCAGAAGTACTCGGGCAGCACCGCGAGCTCGGCGCCCTCGGCGGCGGCGCGCGCGAGCAGGTCGTGCGCGCGCGCGAGGTTGGCTTCGCGGGCGATGGCCGACACCATCTGGATCGCTGCGACTCTCATTGCGTGGTCTCCGGTCTCTTGCTCTCGCCCGCGGCCGGCAGCCCCGGGATGCCCGGCAGGCTGGGGATGGCCGGCAGGTGCGGCAGATTGTTGGAAATATTGGGCAGCAGCGGGCGCGCCACCTTCGCTATTTTGGGGTCGGCCCAGGTGCCCTCGATCTGGAACTCCTGGGTGGCCGCGCTCGACAGCGGCTTGCTCAGCACCCACTGCGCGAGGAAGGTGCCGAGGCCGATGGCCGGATTGATCGCGGTCGCCACCAGCGCGGCGGTGCCGGCATTGATCTCGGGCACCACCACCACGCGCAGGTTCTGCGTCTCGTGGACGATGTCGGCCGAGCCGTCCATCAGCGCGGCGGCGTTCACGCCCTTCATCTGCAGGTTGTTGGTGCTCGCGGTGCCGTTCGCGATCTTGGCGTCGCCGCGGATGAAGTCGAAGGCGAAGCCCTGGCTGAACACGTCGCGGAAGTCGAGCGTGAGCCGGCGCGGCAGCGCCTGCAGGCTCAGCACGCCGAGCAGCTTGGCGAGACCCGGGTCGGCCTTGAGGAACTGGCCCGACTCGACGTTCACGCCGAGCTGGCCGCCCAGGCTCGGGTAGTCGATGGAGAACGGCGAGCCGCGCCAGTCGACGTTGCCCTCGAGCCGGCCGCTGCCGCGGCGCAGCACGCCGGGCATGCCGAAGCGCCCGAGCAGGATGCCGGCATCGTTGATGTCGAGGCGGAAGGTCATGGCGGTGCGGCGCTGCTCGGCGCGGCCGCCGCCGCCCGAGCCCGGGATCGCGGCCCAGGTGCCCTTGGCCACGAAGCTGGCCTCGGGCATGGTGAAGCTCAGCCGGTTGAGCAGCCATTCGCGGCCCACGCCGCCGCGGTTGACCGCGTCGATCTCGGCGCGGCCCAGGCGCTTGCCGAGCAGCTCGAAGTCGTCGACCACGATGTCGAGCGCGGGCAGGGTGCCGGGCTGCTCGTCGAGCAGGGCCTCGACCTGGGGCGCCTCGCTCGGCGCGATCTTCAGCCGCGCGAGCCGCGCATAGAGCCGGCCAGCCTGGGTGTGGCGGTACTCGGCATAGCCGCTGAGCTCGGTGGCGTCGATGTTGGCGCGCCACAGCGCGCCGTCGCGCGTTCCGCCGAGCACCACCTCGTGCAGGGTGCGGCCCGCCACGCTGAGCTGCTGCGCGCGCACCGCGATGCGCGTGGGCAGGTAGGGCGAGGCCTCGTCGCCGGCCGCGGCCTGCACCTCGGCATTGCTCGCGCCGGTGGCCTCGCCGAAGGCCGCCTGCCAGGCCGCCATGTCGAGCCGCGCGAGATTGATGTTGGCGAGCACGCCGCGCTCGGGCACGCTCGCGGTCTCGCCGGCCGCGAGGCCGACCGCGATGGCGCCGCGCAGCACGCGCGGCTCGCTGCCCGAGATGTCGCGCACGTACTGCACCGAGCCGACGCGGCCGATCTCCAGGCCGATCTGGTCCTGCGTGGCGACGCTGGCCGCGGCCGCGCTGCCCGCCGTGCCGGCGCGCGCCTCGCGCTGCACGATCTTCTTCTCGATGCGCAGCGGCATCTGCTCCTCGGCGCTCTTGGCGAGCGGTGCCGGCAGCTGCAGCGCCAGGCCCTGCAGGCTGCTGGCCACCGAGAACTCGGAGACACCCTCGCGCATCGAGAAGCTCGCGCTGTAGGGCGCGCCGCCGGTGGCCTTCTTCGCCAGCCGCGCGAGCCAGTCGACCTCGCGCGCGGCGCGCATGCCCTCGGCGCTGACGCTGCCCTGCGCGCGGATGGCGAGCTCGTGGCTCGCGGCCGGGCCGGTGTAGCGGCCGCGGCCGTCGATGCGCACGTCGCCGCCGAGCAGCCGGGCCTGCACGCCGGCCAGCGCGAAGCCGGTCTCGGTGAAGTTCAGCGTGCCCTTGGCCTGGGTCAGCAGCGGCGCCTCGGGCACCGGCTGCACCTCGTTGTTGTCGCCGAAGGCCACGCTGGCCTGCACCTTCGCCTTGTCCATGGCCTCGAGCGGCAACTCGAGGTGCAGCTTGTAGTCGGCCACGCCGTTGGCGCGCACGCCGCGCAGGAACTCGCCGGCATCGCCGGCCAGCGGCGCGCCCACGCGCAGCAGCTCGCCCAGCGGCCCGCGCGCCTGCGCGTCGACCTTGAGCAGCGCGGCGTGGTGCGACATGTCGGGGATCTGCGCCTCGGCCTTCGACACCTCGATGGCGGTGGCGCCCGCGAGCCGGCCGCGCGCGTTGCGCACCTGCATGCCGGCGCGCTCGAAGATCAGCTCGCCCGACAGGCCGGTGATCGCGGGCCACTGGGCCACGCCGGGCGCGGCGGGCGAGGCGACGGTCGGCGGATTGGGCGCGGCGGCGACGCGGGAGGCCGCGGTGCCGCGTGCGGGCGCCGGCGCGGCGGGAACGGGCGTGGCCGCGGGCACGTGCGGCGGCGCGTAGGCGTAGTGCACGTCCTGCACCTTGGCCGCGATGCGGAACTCGCCGAGCCGCGGGTCCATGAAGGGCATGTCGTGCAGGTCGCCGCGCACGCGGAAGTCGACGCTGCTCGCGACGCCCTTGGTGACCGCGTCGCGCACGTAGTCGCGCGTGTGCTGCGGGATGTCGAGCGGCAGGTAGCGGTAGACCCGCGTGCCGTCGGCCCGGGTCAGCTTGCCGCGCAGGTCGAGCACGCCGGGAAAGCGCGCCTTGCTGCTCGAGGTGGCCGGGTCGCTGGTGCGCCAGCTGGCCTCGGCATCGCCCTCGGCATCGACGTTGGCGAAGCGCAGCTTCGATACCTGCAGCTGCGTGTTGCCGTTGTCGATCTTCCACTGCAGCTGGGCCGAGAGTCGGTCGACCGGGATCGCGGGCTCCTCGAACACGCCGGGGAATTCGAGCCCGCCCTGCGCGATCGCGAGCGTGGCGCTGCCGCCCGTGTGGCTGGCGTCGAAGTCGAGCGTGGCACCGCTGAGGCCCGGGGTGCCGGGGTGCACGCGCGGCGGGGCGGCCGCGGTCGCGCCGCTCGTCGAGGGTGCCGGAGCGGGCGGCTTGGCCGCGGGCGTGGCGGGCGCGGCAGCGGGGGTCTCGGCCGGCGCCGCACCTGGCTGCGAGGCGATGCGCAGCCCGCTGATGCGGCCCTTGGCCTGGTAGCGGTCGGGCGCGCCCAGCGAGCCCTGCCAGTTCAGGTCGATGCGCTCGACCAGCCCGCGCGGGCCGTAGGCATCGAGCACGCGGTGGGTGGCGTCTCCGAGCGGCAGCCGGTCGGCGATGAGCGCCAGCGCCGCAAGGTCGAGGCGGTCGGCGCGCAAGGCGCCGTGCTCGGGCGTGCGGCCCTTGGCGGGCGTGTGCTGCAGCCAGAGGTTGCCGCCGGGCCAGCGCAGGCCGTCGGCGGTGTCGAACTGCAGCGCGGTGGTCGAGAACTCCATCGTGTCGACCGTGAGCCGGCCCGCGAGCCGGCCCGTGACCGCGCGCAGCACCAGCGGCTGCAGTCCCTGGCCGAGCGAGGCATCGACGCGGTCGAGCCCGAGGTCGGCGGCCGCGCCCACGATCTGGCCGTCGTCCACGTCGGCCCACAGCCGCAGCGCGCCGTTGCCTTCGCGGATGCGCGCGTCGATCGACACATAGCGCCCGAGCCGGGTCACGTCGATGTAGGGCAGGTCGGCGTAGATCTGGCCGTCCCAGGTCTGCCAGCGGCCGGTGCGCACCGACAGCAGCGGCTGGCGGAACTCGCCGCGCAGCGTGAACCGATCGCCCCAACCGGCCGGCGGCGTGGCATCGAGCCGCAGGCCATGGCGGCGGCCGCCGTTGCGCGCCACGAAGCGCACGTCGGTCAGCATCAGCGGCTCGGCCTGGCGCTGCTCGTCGGTCCAGCGCACCGTGCCGCCTTCGATCACCAGTTCGCGCTGCGCGAAAAACCAGTCGGCGGCGCGGGTTTCTCCGGTCGTATCGGTCGACATGTGCAGGCCCGCGACATGGAGTTTTCCCTGAGTGTCGCGGCGCACGTCGAGCGCCGGGCCCTCGATGTAGAGCTGCTCGAAATTGAAGCGCCACAGCGAGCGCGGAGAGACGCTGGCCACCACGCGCACGAGGCGCAGCGCCTCGCGCTGCTGCGCGTCCTGCAGCACCACGTCGCGCAGCTCGAAGGCGGGGAACAGGCTGCCCGAACGGGCCGTGATCGAACCGATGCGCACCGGCACCCCGATCGCCTTGCTGGCCTGCGCTTCCAGCGCACCACGGTAATCGCCGATTCGCGGCACAATCCACGCGTGCAGGACCACGACTGCCAGGGCCAGGAGAAGCCACGCAGCCACGAGAAGACCCAGGAGCCAGCGCGCCGTCACAGCGGTGATCTTGAGCAGACGTGAAGGGGAAGACACCGTGTCGTTCATTGAGGATCGCGCTGTGCCGGGAATTATGACCGCCACCATCGGGACGGGTTCCGCCGCAACCAGCACCAGTTTGAATCAGTTGTCAGCTACAGCATCGACGAACCCCGACGCGGACAAGCCCGCCTTGTCCTCCTATTCGCGCTTCGTGCAGCGCCTGCGCCGCCGCTATGCGGGCGAACTCGCGCTGCTGCCCGAGGGCGAACCGCGCCGCGCATCGATGACGCAGGCCTACGAGGCACTGCGCGCGCGCGGCGACGGCGTGGGCGACGCCCTGCGCATCGTGCGGCAGCTGGTGATGGAACGCCTTGTCACACTCGACTGCGACCGCCAGGCGCCGCTGGCCGTGGTGACCACCGCGGTCACCGAGCTCGCCGAGTTCGCGCTCGACACCGCCTGCCGCGAGGCCTGCGCCGAGCTCGACGCCGCGCATGGCGCGCCGCAGGGCGCCGACGGCCAGCGCTCGCAGCTGTGGATCGTGGGCATGGGCAAGCTCGGCGCGCGCGAGCTCAACGTGTCGAGCGACATCGACCTCATCTACCTCTACGACCAGGACGGCGACACCGCCGGCGACCCCCAGGGCCGCGGCAAGCTCGCGAACCAGGAGTACTTCGCGCGCGCCGTGAAGCGCATCTACGCGCTGGTGGGCGACACCACCGAGCACGGCTTCGTGTTCCGCGTCGACCTGGCGCTGCGGCCCAACGGCAACTCGGGGCCGCCCGTGGTCTCGCTCGATGCGCTGGAGGAGTATTTCCAGGTGCAGGGTCGCGAGTGGGAGCGCTTCGCCTGGATGAAGAGCCGCGTGGTCGCGCCCACCGAGGTGGTTGCGCAAGGCCAGGCCCAGGGCCTGCGCGGCGCGGTGCTGCCCTTCGTGTTCCGCCGCTACCTCGACTACAGCGTGTTCGATTCGCTGCGCGTGCTGCACCGCCAGATCCGCGAGCAGTCGGCGCGCCGCAGCGCGGGCCGGCCCGAGCGCGCGAACGACGTCAAGCTGTCGCGCGGCGGCATCCGCGAGATCGAATTCACCGTGCAGCTGCTGCAGGTGGTGCGCGGCGGCCAGTTCCCCGAGCTGCGCACCCGGCCCACGCTCGATGCGCTGCAGCGGCTCGCGCGCGCCGGCCTGATGCCGCAGGAAACCGCCGACACGCTGGCCGCGGCCTACGAGTTCCTGCGCCGGGTCGAGCACCGCATCCAGTACCTCGACGACCAGCAGACCCATGCGCTGCCCGTGGCCGACGAGGACCTGCGCTGGATCGCGCAGACCCTCGGCTATGCCGACTGCTGCCCGTTCCTGGCCCAGCTCGACACCCACCGCGAGTTCGTCGCGCAGGAGTTCGACAAGCTGCTGGGCGGCGACAAGCCCTGCAACGGCAAGTGCAACGGCGCGCGCAAGGCGGCCGCGCCGGCCGAGCTCTCGGACCTGCTCGACGAGCTGCCGCCGGCCTTCGCCGAACGCATCAAGGACTGGTGCGAGACGCCGCGCATGATGGCGCTGCGCGATGAAACGCGCGCGCGGCTGCGCCAGCTGGTGCAGCGCACCGGCCAGTGGCTGCGCGAACCCGACGGCGACGGCCAGGGCCAGACCGCGCACCACGTCGATGCCGCGCTGCGCTGGGCCGACTGGATCGAGCCGCTGCTGCGCCGCGAGAGCTACCTCGCGCTGCTGGTCGAGCGGCCCGCGGTGCAGGAACGCCTGCTGCGGCTGCTGGGCTCGGCGCGCTGGCCGGCGCGCTACCTGATGCAGCACCCGGGCGTGATCGACGAGCTGGCCAGCGACGAGATGCTGTCGGGCCGCTTCGTGGCCGCCGAATTCGAGCGCGAGCTCGAGGCGCGCCATGCCTCGCTGAGCCGCACCGGCGAGGCCGACGAGGAGCGCCTCTTGAACCTGCTGCGCCACGCGCACCATGCCGAGGTGTTCCGCACCCTGGCGCGCGACGTGGACGGCCGCATCAGCGTCGAGCAGGTGGCCGACGACCTGAGTGCGCTGGCCGACACCACCTTGCGCGTGACCGCCCGCTGGTGCTGGCCGCATGTGCGCAACCGGCACCGCGAGGTGGCGCAGTTCGCGATCATCGGCTACGGCAAGCTGGGCGGCAAAGAGCTCGGCTACGGCAGCGACCTCGACATCGTGTTCGTCTACGACGACGACGACGAGCGCGCCGGCGAGGTCTACGCGGCCTACGTGCGCAAGCTCATCAACTGGCTCACGGTGAAGACGCGCGAGGGCGACCTGTTCGAGATCGACACCGCGCTGCGGCCCAACGGCAACTCGGGCCTGCTGACCACGAGCTTCGAGGCCTACGAGAAGTACCAGCTCGGCCGCGGCAGCAACACCGCCTGGACCTGGGAACACCAGGCCATGACGCGCGCGCGCTTCGTGCTCGGCAGCGAGGACCACGGCGCCGAACTGGGCGCGCGCTTCGACCAGGTGCGCGAGGCCGTGCTGGTGGCGCCGCGCGACCGCGAGGCGCTGAAGGCCGAGATCATCGCGATGCGCGACAAGCTGCGCGGCGCGCGGCCCGTGAAGGCCGACCGCTTCGACGTCAAGCACAGCCCTGGCGGCATGGTCGATGCCGAGTTCGCGGTGCAGTTCCTGGTGCTGTCGGCCTCGGGCGAGCATCCCGAACTGATCCCCAACCTCGGCAACATCGCGCTGCTGATCCGCGCCGAAGACGCCGGCCTGCTGCCTCCGGGCGTGGGCCGCAACGCGGCCGCGGCCTACCGCGAGCTGCGGCGCGTGCAGCACCGCGCACGCCTCAACGAAGAACCCACGCAGGTGACGCCGCCCGCGCTGGCCACGCAGCGCGAGGCGATGCTGGCGCTGTGGAGGGCCGTGTTTGGTTGAGGCGCGCGGCGCCCGCCGATCCAGCGCGGCCGGCGCCGCCTGTGCGGTGGCTGTCGCCATCGTGCTCGCGGGATGCGCGAGCGGCCCGCGCGGCGGCGGTGGCCGCGACGGTCCGGGCACCAGCCCGCCGTCCAACCTCGAGCGCGTGCCCGACGCCGAGCCCCGCATCGAGCCCATCCGCGGCAGCGGCGGCACCAGCAAGCCCTACACCGTGCTCGGCCGCGGCTACACGCCGATCACCGACGACCGGCCGTTCCGCGAATCGGGCCTGGCCTCCTGGTACGGGCACAAGTTCCACGCGGGCTCGACGGCCAGCGGCGAGCCCTACGACATGTACGCGATGACGGCGGCCCACAAGACGCTGCCGCTGCCGAGCTACGTGCGCGTGCGCAACCCGGCCAACGGCCGCGAGGCGATCGTGCGCGTGAACGACCGCGGGCCCTTCGTCGACGGCCGCGTCATCGACCTGAGCTACACGGCCGCGCTCAAGCTCGACCTGCTGCGCGGCGTGGCGCCGGTGGAGATCGAGCGCATCACGAACGAGGACATCCGCACCGGCGCGTGGCGGCGCGGGTCGGACACGATGCTGGCCGCGGCGCCCGTTCCTGCGCCCTCGCCCGCGGCACCGGCTTACATACCGCCACCGCCGATGCCGGCGCGCGCAACTCCCGCACCAGTGGCCGCCCCGGTGGCCGTGCCCTCGGCCTGGGTCTCGACGGTGGGAACGAACGCGCCCGAGGCTTCGACGATGCCGGTGGCGCCATCCACCATGGCTGGGCCCGCACCCGGCGCCGACGACGAGGTCGAGCCGCCGCCGGGACCGCGCCCGCCGATGGTGGTGAACACCTTGCCGCCGCTGGCACCGGCCGCGTCCGCGCCGCCGAGCGGGCCGTCGCCCGCCGCCGTGGCCGCCGCGGCCGCGGCTTCGCTGGCCGGGCCCGACACGCCCTCGGCCGGCTTCTGGGTCCAGCTCGGCGCCTTCCGCGAACGCGGCGGCGCCGAGACCCTGCGCGCCCAGGCCGCGCGCGGCCTGCCCTCGCTCGCGCCGCAGCTGCGCGTGTTCAGCGAAGCCGGCACGCACCGGCTGCAGGCCGGCCCCTTCGCATCGCGCGGCGAAGCGGGCGAGGCCGTGTCGCAGGTGCGCGAGAGCCTGCGCATCTCGCCGATGGTGGTCGAGCGGCGCTAGGAGCGCCCGGCCGCTGCACTTATTCGAGCGGCTTGACCGGCACGGGCACGTGCATCGCGACGTTCATGCGGTTCCACGAATTGATCTGCGCCACCGCGACCGTGAGCTCGGCGATCTCGAGGTCGCTGAAGGCCGCCTTCAGCGCCTCGTACTCGGCATCGCGCGCATCGTGGCGATCGGCCATGCGCGTGAGCGATTCGGCCCAGGCCAGCGCGGCGCGCTCGCGCGCGTCGTAGAAGCTCATCTCGCGCCAGGTCGGGAGGCTGTTGATGCGCTGCCAGCCTTCGCCCTCCTTGCGCAGGTCGCGCACGTGCATGTCGAGGCAGTAGGCGCAGCCGTTGATCTGCGAGACGCGGGCGAACACGAGGTCGACCAGCTTCTTCTCGAGCGTGGTGTTGGCGATGGCGGTGTTGACCGACAGCAGGGCCTCGAAGGCCTTGGGCACGGTCTTGAACCAGTTGAGGCGGGGGGTGGTGCTCATGGCGATGTTCTCCAGTGGTTGACGATGAAATCGGGCTACACACTGAAGACGCGCCGGCCTGCCGGCCTGTGACACGAAGTCCGAAAAAAATCAGCGCGCGAAGGCCGCGGCGATGCGCGCGAGCTTGTCGGGATTGCGCTGCGCGCGCACGCGCGCGATGCGGTCGCCGTCGAACTCGAAGGTCTGGGCCGACTCGAGCACGCCGCCGATGAAGCGCAGCAGGCCCGGCTCGCCGTTGAGGTCGACCAGCTCGGTGCGCACGCTGCGTTCCGGCTCGCCGCCCGCGTGGCGCCGCTGCACCGCGAAGTAGAGCTGCGCGATGCGGCGCGCGCCGACCAGCCCGTGCGTGAAGGTCTGGACCTTGCCGCCGCCGTCGCCGACCAGCTCGGCCTCCTCGGTGAAGAAGGCCTCGAGCTCGCGCACGCTGCCCTTGGCCGAGGCCTCGGCGAAGCTGCGCAGCAGCCGCATCTGGGTCTCGCGCGAGACGCGGTAGCGCGGCCGCCCCTCCTGCACCTGGGTCTTGGCGCGGTGCACGAGCTGGCGGCAGGCGGCCTCGCTCTTGCCGAGCATGCGCGCGATCTCGTCGTAGTCGGTGTCGAACACCTCGCGCAGCAGGAAGGCCGCGCGCGCCTCGGGCGCCAGCCGCTCGAGCACGGTCAGGAAGGCCACCGAGACGTCGTCGGCGCGTTCGAGCATCTGCTCGGGCGTGACCGGCGACTCGGTGAGCATGGGCTCGGGCATCCAGTGGCCGCTGTAGTGCTCGCGCTGCACCTTGGCCGCGCGCAGCCGGTCGATGGACAGCCGGGTCACGACCGTGACCAGCCAGGCCTCGGTGCTGTCGAGCGCCTCGGTGGCGGTTTCGTGCCAGCGCAGCCAGGCGTCCTGCACGACCTCCTCGGCCTCGGCCACGGAGCCGAGCATGCGGTAGGCGATGCCCTGCAGGCGCGGGCGGTGGCGATCGAAGGCGAGGGTGGCGGCGTCCATGAGGCCAAGACGGCTGGCGTTCCCGGTTTGTGACAGGGGCGCCCCAAAAAAAACGCCCCGGCGTGCGGGGCGATTTTCTGCGGTCCTGGCTTTACGCGCCCTGGTATTCGGGCTTGGGGCCGAGGCTGGCCGCCAGTTCCTTGCGGTAGCGGTTCAGTTCCTGGACCGTCTTGAAGCTGCGGTTCATCAGCAGGCTCAGGTTGTGCAGGATGCGCTCGCCGACCTTGGTTTCCCAGACGGCGTCGAACTTGATCTGCTTGTCGAGCCAGTGCTCGAGCCAGTCCGGATCGGGCATGCGGCTCTGGATGGTGTCGTTCGGGAACAGCGCCTTGTTCACGTGCAGGTTGGTCGGGTGCAGCGCCTGGGCGGTGCGCCGGGCGCTCGCCATCAGCACGCCGACCTTGGTGAAGGCCGAGCGGGCCTCGTCGCCGAACTTCTCGAGCGCACGCTTCATGTAGCGCAGGTAGGCGCCGCCATGGCGGGCCTCGTCCTGGCTCAGCGTGGTGTAGATGTGCTTGATGACCGGCTCGGTGTGCCACTGGGCGGCACGGCGGTACCAGTGGTTGAGGCGGATCTCGCCGCAGAAGTGCAGCATCAGGGTTTCGAGCGGGGGCGCCGGGTCGAAGTCGAAGCGCACCTCGTGCAGCTCGGCCTCGGTGGGCGCATGCTGGGGGCTGAAGCGCTTCAGGTACTCCATGAGCACCAGCGAGTGCTTCTGCTCCTCGAAGAACCAGATCGACATGAAAGCGGAAAAATCGCTATCGTGGCGGTTATCGCGCAGGAACATCTCGGTGGCCGGCAGCGCCGCCCACTCCGTGATGGCGTTCATCTTGATGGTTTGCGCCTGCTCTTCGGACAGCAGCGAAGCGTCGAACGACTGCCACGGGATGTCCTTGTCCATGTCCCAGCGGACGGATTCGAGTTGTCTGAAGAGTTCCGGATAGAGCATCTATATCTTTCTAAGGCCGCCGATTTTAAACGGCACGTTTGGCGCGTCCATGACAAGCGCGCGATGATGCGGATACGTGCGCCGTCGCGGCACGGATGCGCCCCCCCTTTGTGAACCAGGAGCCCGCCATGCGAACCCCCACCCCATTGTCGGTCCCGATGCTCCGTACGTCGGCAATGGCCCTGATGGCCGGCCTGTTGACCGCGGCAACGGCCCTCGCCCAGCAACCCGCGGCACCGGCGCCGGCCGCCGCGCCCCAGGCGGCGGGCTGTCCCGCCATACTGCAACACACCTTCCCGCGGCTGCAGGACGAAAAACCACAGTCGCTGTGCCAGTACTCGGGCAAGGTGGTGCTGGTGGTCAACACGGCCAGCTTCTGCGGCTTCACCCCGCAGTACAAGGGACTGGAGGCACTCGACGCCAAGTACCGCGCGCGCGGGCTGGTGGTGCTGGGCTTCCCGTCGAACGATTTCGCCCAGGAATCGGCCTCGAACAAGGAGATTGCCGACTTCTGCGAAAGCACTTTCGGCGTGAAATTCCCGATGTTCGGCAAGTCCTCGGTGCGCGGCTCGGACGCCAATCCGCTGTTCAAGCAACTGGCCCAGGCCTCGGGCACCACGCCCAAATGGAACTTCTACAAGTACCTGATCGGCCGCGACGGCAAGGTCGTGCAGGCCTGGTCGAGCATGACAGCGCCCGACGAGAACGCCTTCATCGCGATCATCGAGAAGCAGTTGGCGGCCAATCCGGGCTGATGCCGGCGAGTTCGCACCAGCGATGTAAATAGAAACTGATCAGTTCACACCGAGACGTATCGGTAATATTATTTACCGATGCGTCAATCAGATTGTGAACCGATCGTCACAAACGCTTACCACTGCGGTGGGAACCGTGCGGCGAGGTCCTCGCTCATAACTCGCGTGGGCAGTGAATGCCCCACGGTTTTCATGTTGCGAGGTCTTCCGGGCGCCTGCCGTCCGGTCGAAATCCCGAGGCGATTCTTCTCCTCCTCCCTCCCTCCCTCCTTCGCGTCGGGGCGCCTCGCAGCATTTTTGTCTTCCAGCCAACCCGGGGCGGTGCCATGAGGCCGCCGGCCCGGGTCGCCATCGTCGGCGCCGGCATCTCGGGACTGGCCGCGGCCCACGCGCTGCGCGACTCGGCCCGCATCACCCTCTTCGAAGCCAGTGACTACTTCGGTGGCCACGCCCACACGGCCACGATCTCGCTGCCGGTTTCGCCCGGTTCGGGCGAACGCGTCGCGCACGGCGTCGACACCGGCTTCCTGGTCTACAACGACCGCACCTACCCCGAGCTGATCCGCCTGTTCGCCGACCTGGGCGTGGCGACCGCCGACTCGGACATGTCGTTCTCGGTCCAGGCCACGCGGCCCGGCGGCGGCCGGCTCGAATGGAGCGGCAGCAGCCTCGCGACCGTGTTCGCGCAGCGCCGCAACCTCGTCGACCCGCGCTTCCTGGGCATGCTGGCCGACCTGATGCGCTTCAACCGGCTGACGACGCGCATCGCGCTCGCCGGCACCGAAGGCGAACTGGCCCAGCCGCTGGGCGACTTCCTCGATGCCCACCGCTTCGGCCCGGCCTTTCGCTACTGGTACTTCCTGCCGATGATGGCCTGCATCTGGAGCTGCCCGACCGCGCAGATGCTGGCCTTCCCGGTCGCGACCATGATCCGCTTCTGCCACAACCACGGCCTGATCCAGATCGCCAACCGGCCGCAGTGGCGCACCGTGCGCGGCGGCTCGCGCCAGTACGTCGAGAAGATCGTCGCGGGCCTGTCCGATGCGCGGCTGAACACCCCGGTGCGGCGCATCGAGCGCGATGTCGACGGCGTGCGCATCGCCACCGATGCCGGCACCGAGGCCTTCGACCATCTGGTGCTCGCCACCCATTCCGACCAGGCCCTGGCTCTCTTGGCCGAGCCCAGCGCCGCCGAGGCCGCGGTGCTCGGCGCCATCCGCTACCAGCCGAACCACGCGGTGCTGCACACCGACGCCTCGGTGCTGCCCGAGCGGCCCTCCGCCTGGGCGGCCTGGAACTACCAGCGCGCGGACGGCGCGCGGGAATCGGGCGGGGTCTGCCTGCACTACCTGCTCAACAGGCTGCAGCCGCTGCCCTGGTCGCAACCGGTGATCGTTTCGCTGAATCCGGTTCGCGAGATCGCGCGTAGTGAGGTCATGGCCGAATACGACTACGCCCACCCGGTACTCGATCTCGAAGCGATCGACGCCCAGTCGCGGGTGCCCGCGCTGCAGGGACAGCGCCGCACCTGGTTCGCGGGTGCCTGGATGGGCTACGGCTTCCACGAGGACGGCCTGAAGGCCGGCCTGGCCGCGGCCCGCGGCCTGCAGGCGCAGCTGGCGACCGGGAAAGACGCCCCATGACCACGGCGGGGCCGTTGCCGCTGATCGGCTTCGGCGAGGTCCGGCATGCGCGGCTGCGCCCGGCCCGCAACGCCTTCGCCTATCCCACCTTCTTCCTCATGCTGCCGATGCGCGCCCTGCGCCGCGACGGCAGCCCGGCGCTCGCGTTCAACCGCCGCGGCGCGCTGTCCTTCCACGACGTCGACCATGGCGACGGCCGCGCGCCCGGTGCCGGCGGCGCGCTGGCCTGGCTCGACGAGCTGCTGGCGTCGCACGGCATCGACGACGCCGACGGCGAGGCCTGGCTGCACTGCTATCCGCGGGTGTTCGGCTACACCTTCAAGCCGGTCAGCTTCTGGTACTGCCACGACCGCGCGGGCGCGCTGCGCGCGATCGTGGTCGAGGTCAACAACACCTTCGGCGAGCGCCACTGCTACCTGCTCGACCGGCCGGCCTTCGGCCCCGAGCTGCGCGCGACCAAGGCCTTCCACGTCTCGCCGTTCTGCCGCATCGACGGCAGCTACCGCTTCCGCTTCTTCACCGACGCCGAACGCACGCGCACGCTGGTGCGCATCGACCACGACGACGCCGACGGCCCGCTGCTGCAGACCAGCGTCGGTGGCGAACTCCAGGCGCTCGACGCGGCCAGCCTGCGGCGCGCGCTCTGGCGCTACCCGGCGATGACGCTGGGCCTGATCGCGCGCATCCACTGGCAGGCCGCGCGGCTGTGGCTCAAGCGCGTGCCCTTCGTCCACAAGCCGGCCCCGCCGCTTCATTCCGTGTCGCGCGGCGAGCCGCGCCAGCCGCAGGCGAATCCATGACCCCGACGACGACCACCGCCGACTCGCCCGCCTCGGGCTTCCACCTGCCGCAGGACGCGCCGCGCGCGGCCCGCAGCGTGCTGCGCCTCTTGCAGCGCCTCGCGCACGGCTCGCTGACCGTGCGGCTGCCCGACGATTCAGTGCGCCACTTTGGCGCCGCGCCGGGCGAGGGCCCGACCGCCTCGCTCACGCTGCGCAACTGGACGGTGTGCAGCGCCGCGCTGAAATCGGGCGACATCGGTTTCGCCGAGAGCTACATCGCGGGCGACTGGACCACGCCGAACCTGGTCGAGCTGCTGCGCGTGTTCGTGGCGAACCGGCGCGCGATCGAGAACGTGTTCTACGGCAGCTGGACCGGCCGCCTGCTCTACCGCCTGCGCCACCTGCTGCTGAACCGCAACAGCAGGACCGGCAGCGCGCGCAACATCCAGGCGCACTACGACCTGGGCAATGCCTTCTACGAACTCTGGCTCGACGAGACGATGAACTACTCGTCGGCCTGGTTCGAGGGCGACCTGACGCGGCCGATGCCCGAGGCGCAGCACGCCAAGGTGCGGCGCGCGCTCGCCATGGCGGGCGTGCGGCCCGGCGACCGGGTGCTCGAGATCGGCTGCGGCTGGGGCGCGCTGGCCGAGAAGGCCGCGACCGAATTCGGCGCCGCCGTGACCGGCGTGACGCTCTCGCACGAACAGCTCGCCCACGCGCGCCGGCGCACCGAGGGCCTGCCGGTCGACCTGCGGCTGCAGGACTACCGCGACATCGGCCGGACCACCGGCGACGCGCCCTTCGACGCGATCTGCTCGATCGAGATGGTGGAAGCCGTGGGCCGCGAATACTGGCCGACCTACTTCGCGAGCGTGAGCCGGCTGCTCAAGCCGGGCGGGCGCGCCTGCATCCAGAGCATCGTGATCGACGACGCGCTGTTCGAGCGCTACGTGGACGCCACCGACTTCATCCAGCAGTACATCTTCCCGGGCGGCTGCCTGCCCTGCCCGCGCGAGTTCCGGCGCGCCGCCGAGGCCGCGGGGCTCGAGGTGATCGACGAATTCGCCTTCGGCGCCGACTACGCCGAGACCCTGCGGCGCTGGCGCGAGCGCTTCCTGGCGCAGCGCGCCCAGGTGCTGCAGCTCGGTTTCGACGAGCGCTTCATGCGGATCTGGGAGTTCTACCTGGCCTACTGCGAGGCCGCCTTCGCCGAGCGCAGCATCGACGTGGTGCAGTACACGCTGCGCAAGCCCTGAGGCCGGGCCCACGGCAAAAAAGCGCCGGGAGGCGCTTTTTTCATGGGCGAGAACGGTTCAGCCGCTCAGGGCTGGGTGTCGATGAAGCTCGGCCGCTGCATCAGCTTGTCGTAGAGCTTCGCGAGGTTCGCATAGTCGGCACGCCACTCGATCTCGGGGAAGCGCAGGTTCAGCCAGCCCAGGGTGCAGCCCACCGCGATGTCCGACAGGCTCAGGTGGATGCCGCTGCAGAAGGGCTTGTCGCCCAGGCCCTTGGCCATGGCGGCCACGCCGGCCTCGACCTTGGCGCGCTGGCGGTCGATCCAGGCCTCGCTGCGCTCGCCGTCGGCGCGGCCGGACCAGGTGCGCTCCAGGCGCCACAGCACGCCGGCGTCCATCACGCCGTCGGCCAGCGCTTCCCAGGTCTTGACCTCGGCGCGCTCGCGGCTTTGCTGCGGAATCAGCTTGCCGACCGGCGACAGGGTGTCGATGTATTCGACGATCACGCGCGAGTCGAACATCGCCTCGCCGCCTTCCATGATCAGGCACGGCACCTTGCCCAGGGGGTTGGAATGGGCGATGGTCGTGTCGGGCGACCAGACGTCCTCGATCACGAACTGGTAGTCGAGCCGCTTCTCGGCCAGCACCACGCGCACCTTGCGCACATAGGGGCTGGCGGCGGATCCGATCAGTTTCATGAAGGCGCTCTCCCTCGATTTTGATAACGTTTGTTCATAATCATTTTAGGGGAACGCCAAAGCCCGGCTTTCGGTGTACCGGGTTCGTCCCCGGGCGGCCCGCCTAAAATTCGGGCATGAGCTTCTCCACCGTCTCCGCCCTTTCCCCCCTGGACGGCCGCTACGCGGCCAAACTCGCGGCCCTGCGCCCCCTGATGAGCGAGCAGGGCTACATGCACCGGCGCGTGCAGGTCGAAGTGGCGTGGTTCATCGCGCTGTCGGACTGCGGCTTCGCCGAATTCAAGCCGCTGACCGGCGGCGCCCGCAAGTACCTGATGGGCCTGGTCTCGCACTTCTCCGAGGCCGACGCGCTGGCCATCAAGGAGATCGAGAAGACCACCAACCACGACGTGAAGGCGGTCGAATACTGGATCAAGTCCAAGTTCGAGGCCCGCCCCGAGCTGCTGGCCGCGGCCGAGTTCGTGCACTTCGCCTGCACCAGCGAGGACATCAACAACACCAGCCACGCGCTGCAGATCCAGGCCGCGCGCGACACCGTGCTGCTGCCCGCGATCGACGGCCTGATCGCCAAGCTGCGCGAGATGGCGCACCAGTTCGCCGACGTGTCGATGCTCTCGCGCACCCACGGCCAGACCGCCAGCCCGACCACGGTCGGCAAGGAGATCGCCAACGTGGCGGTGCGGCTGTCGAAGGCGCGCGCGCAGATCGCCTCGGTGCAGCTGCTGGGCAAGATGAACGGCGCGGTCGGCAACTACAACGCCCACCTGGCCGCCTGGCCCGACTTCGACTGGGAGGCCTTCAGCCGCAAGGTCGTCGAAACCCCGGCGCCGCTGGGCCTGGGCCTGAGCTTCCAGCCCTACAGCATCCAGATCGAGCCCCACGACTACATGGCCGAGCTGTTCGATGCCGTGGCGCGCGCCAACACCATCCTGGTCGACTTCTCGCGCGACGTCTGGGGCTACGTGAGCCTGGGCTACTTCAAGCAGCGGCTCAAGAAGGGCGAGATCGGCTCCTCGACCATGCCGCACAAGGTCAACCCGATCGACTTCGAGAACGCCGAGGGCAACCTGGGCCTGGCCAACGCGCTGCTGCGCCACCTGAGCGAGAAGCTGCCGATCAGCCGCTGGCAGCGCGACCTGACCGACAGCACCGTGCTGCGCAACATCGGCGTGGCCTTCGGCTACGCGACCCTGGCCTATGCCAGCCTGGCCACCGGCCTGGGCAAGCTCGAGCTCAACCGCGACGCGCTCGCGGCCGACCTCGACGCCTCGTGGGAAGTGCTGGCCGAGCCGATCCAGACCGTGATGCGCCGCTTCGGCGTGCAGGGCGCCTACGAGCAGCTCAAGGAAGTGACGCGCGGCCAGACCGTGACGGCCGAGGCGCTGCATGGCCTGATCCGCTCGCTCGCGATTCCCGAAGAGGAAAAAGCCCGCCTGCTGGCCATGACGCCGGCCAGCTACGTGGGCAAGGCGGCCGAACTCGCCGGTAGAATCTGACGCCCTGTGCATCGATGCACCAACCGCTTTTCCCAAGCGGTTGGTTCGCTCGCTGAGGCCGCCTGAGGCCAATTAAGGGGCGGGCGATTCGTTTCGATCGCCCTTTCCGGTTTCCTTCCAATTTCCTAGCCAACGCACGCCGCATGCCGGCCGTGCGCCAGCCAGCAACACTTCCGTGCGGGACGCCTCGGCGTCCCCGTCGTCCATGCTGCGCGCTTCCCTGCGACGTCTCTGGCTCAAGATCCACCGCTGGGTCGGCCTCACGCTCGGCCCGATCCTCGCCGTCACCGCGCTGCTCGGCGCGGCGCTGGTCGTGGGCCAGCCCCTCGACCGCCAGGCCCACCCCGAGCTCTTCGTCGCGCGCACGGCCGGTGACGCCACCGCGGCACGGCTGCCGCTGGAACCGCTGCGCCAGCGCCTGCTGGCCGAGTTCGGCCCCGACACCAACCTGACCCTGCGACCGCCGCGCCAGCCCGGCGACACCTACTGGGTGCTGGTGCGCGGCCCCTGGGACGGCACGGTCTACCTCGATCCCTTCACCGGCGCCGAACAGGGCCGGCGCGGCACCCAGGAAGGTGCCTACAGCCTGATCTACAAGATCCACAACAGCCTGCTGCTCGACAAGACCGGCAAGGGCATCCTGGCCTTCGTGGCGCTGGCCTACCTGGTGCTGCTGGTGACGGGCCTGGTGCTGTGGTGGCCGACGCGCTGGCCGCCGTCGCTGCGCATCGTGCTCAACCGCGGCCTGCTGCGCGGGCTGTTCGACCTGCATCGCACGGGCGGCGCGGTGCTCGGCCTGCTGATCGCGGTGTCGGTCGCCACCGGCGCCTACATGGCCTGGCGGCCACTGGGCGATTTCATTTCCGCCGCCATGGGGCAACAGCCGGTCAAGGCGCCGACGATCGCCAAGGGCACGGCCCAGGGCCCGCGCCTGCCGCTGGACGAGATCGTGGCGCGCGCGCAGCAGGTTTACCCGGGCCAGCCGATCGGCTACGTGGCGGTGCCCGGCAAGGCCGACCGGCCCGTGCGCGTTCGCTTCAAGCTGCCCGACGACCCGCATCCCAACGGCATCGGCTCGGCCTGGCTCCACCCGGTCACGGGCGAGGTGCTGGCCGCGCGCAAGTGGCAGGAGCTCGATGCCGGCAACGGCTCGGTGGCGGTGATCTTCCCGCTGCACACCGGCGAGCTCGGCGGCGTGGTCCACGAGATCGTGACCGCGCTGCTGGGCCTGGCGCTCGGCGGCCTGGGCTTCAGCGGCATCTGGCTCTGGTGGCGGCGCCGCCGCACGGCCGCGACGGCGCGCCGCGACGCGGTCGCGCGCCCCACCTCCTGAGCCCAAACGATTCGACGACGGCGCGACGACGCCGGCCTGCCCGAACGACGCGCCCCACGCCCGCCCGTTCCTTTTGCAATTTCAAAAACCGAGGAGTTCCCGTGTCTGCTTTCAAACGCACCGCCATCGCGATGGCCCTGCTTCCCCTGAGCCTGCCCGGCTTCGCCGCCGAGGGCGATGCGCCCGCGGGCGCCGACGGCAAGGCGCTCGAGGCCATCACCGTCACCGGTGACTGGCTCGGCAGCCCGACCGAGAAGAAGGTCGTCGAGCATCCGGGCGCGCGGACCATCGTCGAGCAGCGCCAGATCCGCGAGAGCGGCTCGTCCAGCGTGCGCGACGTGCTGCGCCAGATCCCCGGCGTGCAGGTGCAGGAGAGCAACGGCACCGGCGGCAGCGACATCTCGCTGAACGTCGGCGTGCGCGGCCTGACCTCGCGCCTGTCGCCGCGCTCCACCATCCTGATGGACGGCGTGCCGCTGGCCTACGCGCCCTACGGCCAGCCGCAGCTGTCGCTCGCGCCGCTGTCGCTGGGCAACATCGAGACCGTGGACGTGGTGCGCGGCGCCGGCTCGGTGCGCTTCGGACCGCAGAACGTGGGCGGCATCATCAACTTCGTGACGCGCTCGATTCCCGAGACCTTCGCCGCCGAGGCCAGCGTCGGCGTGGAGAGCGCGGGCCATGGCGGCGGCACCAAGTCGACGCCCAGCGTGTTCGTCGGCGGCACCAACGACAAGGGCCTGGGCCTGGCGCTGCTGTACTCGGGCACGCACGGCGAGGGCTTCCGCCAGAGCAACGACAAGACGAACATCGACGACCTGATGCTCAAGGGCAGCTACCGCTTCTCGAAGACCGACGACATCGCGGTGTCGCTGCACCACTTCGAGGGCCAGGGCCGCATGCCCGGCGGTCTGACGACGGCACAGTACGCACTGAACCCGTTCCAGTCGGACCGTCCCTTCGACGAATTCACCGGACGGCGCACCGACGGCTCGCTGCGCTACACGCACAACGACGGCATCAACAAGTTCGAGCTGCTGACCTACTACACCGACTCGTTCCGCGGCAGCCACCTCGAGCAGGAAGGCACGGGCACCAGCGCCGGCCAGCGCCGCCTGACCGCCGCGCCGCGCGAGTACTACACCTTCGCGATCGAACCGCGCTACTCGCGCCTGATCGACTCGGGCAGCGTGGTGCAGGAAGTCAGCGTGGGCTACCGCTACCTCAAGGAGGCCAGCTCCGAGGTGGCCACGCGCAGCAGCTACTACCGGCCGCGCCTGGGCTTCGACGCCAGCACGCTGGCGCAGCCGGCCTACCAGACCAGCGCCGGCGGCACCACCGCCAACGCCTTCTACATCGACGACCGCATCGACTTCGGCAACTGGACCGTGACGCCCGGCGTGCGCTACGAGGCGATCCGCTCGCACAACGACGTGGTGGGACTCACCAGCGGCCGCATCACCAGCGTGATCGCGCCGAAGATCGACTCCAACGAATGGCTGCCGACCGTGTCGGTGATGTACCGCATGAACGAGCGCTGGTCGCTGTTCGCGAACGCCGGCGTGTCCTTCGGGCCGCAGCAGTACGCGCAGCTCGCGCAGTCCACCGACGGCCTGCATCCCGAGAAGGCGAAGACCTATGAGATCGGCACGCACTACAAGGGCGAGGCCTGGAGCTCGGAGCTCACGCTGTTCAACATCGACTTCGACAAGGAGCTGCAGCTCGCGCGCTCGATCACCGGCGACGTCGGCCAGTGGACCGACCTGGGCGCCACGCGCCACCGCGGCCTGGAATCGGCGCTGCGTTACGAGCTCGGCGACCTGAGCCCGGCCCTCAAGGGGCTGTCGCTGTCGGCGACCTACACCTACACCCAGGCCACGCAGAAGGCCGGCGCCTTCGCGGGCCGCGACCTGCCGTTCTACTCGCGCCAGGTGGCCACGCTGGGCGCGCGCTACGAGCGCGGCCCGTGGACCTTCAACGCCGACGTCTACGCGCAGTCGAAGCAGCGCTCGCCGGGCTCGCCCGACACCAATGCGCGCTACGTCACGCTCGAGGACAGCACCGGCCGCCTGGGCAACATCCCCGGCTACGCGGTGATGAACCTGCGCGCGGGCTACGACTTCGGCCCGACCATGCGCAACCTCAAGCTGGCCGTGGGCGTGAAGAACCTGTTCGACCGCCGCTACTTCAACCGCTCGGTGGACAACAACGGCGGCAAGTACGTGGGCCAGCCGCGCACCGTGTACCTGCAGGCCTCGGTCGCCTATTGATCGGCCGGCGGGCAGCTCCCGGGCCGGCGCCGGCCCGGGAGCGCGCGCATACACTCGCGCACCCATGGCGCTCAAATCCACCATCTTCAAGGCCAGCCTCGCGGTGGCCGACATCGACCACGGCTACTACGCCGACCACGCGCTCACGCTGGCGCGCCATCCGAGCGAGACCGACGAGCGGATGATGATCCGGCTGGTCGCGCTGGCGCTCAACGCGCACCAGCTGCAGGACATCTGCAAGGGCGACGGCACGCTGGCCTTCGGCGCCGGCCTGTCGAACGTGGACGAGCCCGATGTCTGGCTGCGCGACTTCACGGGCCAGACCCGGCTGTGGATCGAGGTCGGCCAGCCCGAGGACAAGCCCGTCATCAAGGCCTGCGGCAAGGCCGACCAGGTGATCGTCTACTGCTTCAACCACGCGGCCGAGATCTGGTGGCGCGGCATCGAGAACAAGCTCTCGCGGCCGCAGAACCTGAGCGTCTACCGCGTGCCCACGGCGGCCTCGCAGGCGCTCGCGGCGCTGGCGCAGCGCTCGATGCAGCTGCAGGCGACGATCCAGGAGAACACGCTGACGCTCGGCGACGGCGCGAACAGCGTCGACATCGAGCTGCTGCGCTGGAAGTAAGCCCGGCGTCTCAGTGCGGCATCATCTCGCCGCACTGCCAGCACTGCTCGAAGCCGCCCTCGATCCGCTCGCCGCAGACGCACTGCCAGCTGCGCTGCGGCCGGTGCTGCAACGCATGCAGCAGCCGCTGCGCGAGCTCGAACTGGCTTTCGTCGTCGATCCAGATCTCGGGCAGGCACTGGTCGGGCGGCAGCTGGCCGGCCGCCGCGCCCAGGTACTCGCGCTGCACCGTCGCGGCCACGCCGTCCTCGCGCAGCGCATGCACCCACAGCGTCGCGATGGCGAGGTTGGGCGCTTGCGCGAGGCGACGCATCGGGTCGGCCGCTCAGCTCGCGTCTTCGGGCCCGGTGGGCACGGCGGGATCGTCATCGGGCCACTGCGGCGGCTCGGCCTCGCGCGCGCGCTCGGCATAGCGGTTGAAGCGCCAGGCCGAATCCTCCATGGTGATGCGGCGCCAGGTGACGCGCTTCTCGGCCGGCGTCATCGCGGGCCAGTGCTGCACCTCGTCGAAGCTGCGCCCGCAGCCCTTGCACTGGTCGTCGCCCTGGCTGGTGGAGCAGATCGCGATGCAGGGGGTGTCGGGCGTGCTCTGGTACCAGTCCAGCCAGGCGGCCCAGGCCTTGGCCGGGAAGCCGACCTCGTCGACCTCGTCCTCGTGGTGGTAGACCATGAGCGCATAGACCTCGGCCAGCGCGCGCAGCTCGGGCGCGAGCGTGACGCCATCGGGCGAGGGGCTCTTCTCGCGCCAGTGATTGATGGCGGCCTCGATGTCGGTGATGTGAATGGCGGCCATGAAACGCAGAAAGATGGCAGGGCGGGCGATCATAGTCCGCCAATGTCCCGGGACCTCCGAAGGTTATAGACGCTACCAAACTTGTAGCAATAGACCTTGCGGCGATGCAGGTTTTGAACGCCTTCCGTTTGAAAGCTTGAAACTTTCGGTTGCCAGCGCGCGAGCGCCGATGCTCTAATCGCGCCCACGAAGGGGAGTAGCTCCCGGCCGTCGCATACGCGGCGGACATCGCCAGGTCGTCAATACGAAGCACAACACTTCCGGCCTGTCGGGCATCGCGCATGTCGCCGAGCGGCCATGCGCATGCCGAGCCAGACCTTCGATTTGAACCTGTGCAGGTTTGGTCGAAGCGTCGTTGAAGTCCCCGGTGTCACCCGGTTTCATTTCCTCGCATCGATCAGCCCGCCCGGGATGAATCGAAACGCATCGATGTGCCTTGCCCGCGGCCGCCACGTACCGGCGCAGCGGACCGGGCACGAGGAACAGAGGAAACTATGGAACAGTTCATGACCCCGGAATTCTGGGTCGCCGTCGGTCAGATCATCATGATCGACATCCTTCTTGGCGGCGACAACGCCGTCGTGATCGCGCTGGCCTGCCGCAAGCTGCCGCCGGCCCAGCGCACGCAGGGCATCCTGTGGGGCACCGCCGGCGCCATCCTGCTGCGCGTGATCCTGATCTTCTTCGCGCTGACCCTGCTGGCCATTCCGTTCCTGAAGCTCGTGGGCGCGATCCTGCTGCTGTGGATCGGCGTCAAGCTGCTGGCGCCCGAGCATGACGACGCGCACGGCAACATCGCCGGCAGCGACAGGCTCTGGGGTGCCGTCAAGACCGTGATCATTGCCGACCTCGTGATGAGCGTCGACAACGTGATCGCCATCGCGGGTGCCGCCCAAGGCGCCGGCGAAGGCCACCAGATGCCGCTCGTGATCTTCGGCCTGCTCGTGAGCATCCCGATCATCGTCTGGGGCAGCCAGCTCGTGATCAAGCTGATGGACCGCTTCCCGATGATCATCACGCTCGGGGGCATGCTGCTGGGCTGGATCGCCGGCACCATGGCCGTGTCCGACCCCGCCGTGGTCAACCCCGCCGCCTGGACCTGGGTGCCGAAGCTGCCGCAGACCGATGTCGTGAAGTACGCCTCCGGCATCATCGGTGCGCTGCTCGTGCTGGCCATCGGCAAGTGGGTGGCCGCGCGCCAGGCCCGCGCCAAGGCTTCCACGCCGGCCACCGCGAGCTGAGCCCGCTGCCCGCCCCACGAAAGTCCCCTATCCATTTCGACCCGTCTCTGCCACTCTAACTACCTGAAGGAGCACCCTATGGAAAAGATCATTCTTTACGTCGACGACGCCGTCTACGCCTGCGAACAGTTCGCCGAACTGGCGCCGGATGCCGATGCGGTCGTGGCGCGTCACTGGGTGCTCGTGGCCTGCGCGCCACGCATGACGCATCGCATCAGCAAGTGGGTGAGCCACAGCGCGCGCGAGAACTGGCGCGCGAAGTGGTTCAGCAAGCTGCAGGCGCAGCTGCTGCCGCTGCTGGAGCGCAATGGCGGGCAGGTCACGGCGGTGCTGGCCAAGGGTCCGCTGGCCGAGCTCACGCAACAGCTCAAGCGCGAGCACATGGCATCGCACGTGGTCGATGCCCGCCGTCCGAAGGTCGGCGTGGACCTCGAGCCGGTCACGCCCGAGCAGAAGCCGGCCGGCCAGCAGGGCTGGGCTTTTCCCGGTGCCGTGATGGGCATGGGCGCGCTGCTGGTGCTGGCGAACGAACTGGCGGAATAAGGGAGCCGCGGCCTTGGGGCCGCGCCATCCCGCTCAGGCGACGGCTCCTTCGGGAGCCGTTTTTTTTGGCCTTGCCAACGCCCCGTCCCACGCGGATTCGCGGGCATGTCCGTCTCGCCGCCGCCCCGGCGCTGCGGTATCCTGGGCCGCATGCGCATCCTCCTCAAATGGCTGCTCAGCGCGGTGGCGCTGCTCGCGGTGGCCTACCTCTACAGCGGCGTCCAGGTCAGCAGTTTCGGCGCGGCACTGATCGCGGCCGTGGTCATCGGCCTGCTCAACATGATCGTGCGCCCGGTGCTGGTGGTGCTCACGCTGCCGGTCACCATCGTCACGCTCGGGCTGTTCCTGTTCGTGATCAACGCGCTGATGTTCTGGGCCGCCTCCGGCCTGCTGTCAGGCTTCCACGTCAACGGCTTCCTGGCCGCGCTCGTGGGCTCGCTGCTCTACTCGGTGCTCGGCCTGCTGATCGAGAGCGCGCTCGGCGGGCTGCTGACGCGCCGCTGATCGGCCTGCCGCCGGCTCAACGCAGCGCCGGCTCCTCGGCCTGCCGCTTCACCAGCACCTCGATCTCGCGCGCGCGGGTGTCGACGATCGACGCCTCGAAGTGGTCGACCGGCACCGCGCCCGGACGGCCGCTCTGGCTCTGGCGGATCAGTTCCTGCGCCGCCTTGAAGCGGTCGCGCGCGGCCGGATAGTCGAGGATCGCCACGTTCGACTCGGCGTCCGCGCGGATCGCGTGCAGCGTGTCGCCCTGCGCGCCATAGAGATTGGCCAGCGTGCGCCAGGCGGTGGCATCGCGCGGGTTCGTCGCCACCCAGTCGCGCAGCACCGGGATCATCGGCGCCGGCTGCCGGGCCGCCACCGCGGCGTCCGCCGCCAAGAGCATCTCGGGCCGCGACTTCGCCTTGCCATCGAGCAGCGAGGCCGCCTTGGCCACGCCCGCGCCGCCCGCCGCCAGTTCGATCTCGGCCTGCAGCCAGCGCGCCTGGCGCGCGGCCGGGACATCGTCCGCCGTGCGCTCGACCAGCCGCTGCGCCAGCGCGCGCGCCGCCTTGTAGTCGCGCAATTCCTTGGCCGACAGCGCCGCCGCGTAGAGCGTGCCGGCCTGCTGGGCCGGCGAGCTCCTGGCGAACTCGCCGCTGGCGGCCGCGTCGACCCACTGACGCAGCACGTCGACGCCGGGCCGCGTCAGCACGCGCGCGCGCGAGGAGACCATCGCGTGGTCCATCACGAGTACCGGCGCCGGCACCGTGTCCATGCGGAACTGGAAGCGGCCCTGCATGTCGGAGATCCGCTCGCTCGTCAGCGGATGGCTGCGCAGGTAGGGGAAGGAACCGTTGTCGTTGAGCCGCGAGGCATACTGCAGCTTCTCGAACATCGTCGCCGCGCCCTGCGGCGCGAAGCCGGCCTGCGTCATCACGCCGAAGCCCACGCGGTCGGCCTCGCGCTCCATGTCGCGCGAGAAGTTCAGCTGGTTCTGCATGAACGCCGCCTGGCTGCCCATGACCATCGCCTGGCCCGCGTCGCCGCCGCTGCGGCTCTTGCCCGCGGCGATCATGCCGAGGATCAGGCCCGCGAGCATCAGCGGGAACTGCTTGCTCTGCTTGTCCATCATGCGGGCGATGTGGCGCTGCGTGACGTGCGACAGCTCGTGCCCGAGCACCGTCGCCAGCTCGTCGCGGCTGCCCACCGCCGCCACCAGCCCCAGGTTGAGCCCGAGGTAGCCGCCCGGCAGCGCGAAGGCATTGATGTTGCGGTCGCGCCCCAGCATCACCACCCAGGCATAGCGCTCGTCGAGTTCGGGCGTGAGTTCGCCGCGCACCCGCGCCGCCGCCAGCAGGCGCTGCCAGATCTCCTGCACGTAGTCGGCGATCACCGGATCGTCGATGTAGTCCGTGTCGCGGTAGAGCTCGCGCGCGATCTGGTCGCCAAGGTGGCGCTCGGCGGTCGCCGTCATCTCGCCGCCGTCGCCGAGCCCCGGCAGCAGCTGGGCGCGCGCCAATGGCGGCATCAGCACCTGCGAAGCTATCAAAACACTAGCGCAAACCGTCCGCATGGCGGGCGCGAAGAGGCGTTTCTTGCGAGGGGGTGGGGTCCAGCGTGGCATGGCTTGTCCAGAACTCGGGCTCGTATGATGCACCTCCCTCTTGAACGTTCACCATGAGCTCACTCACCCATTTCGACGTCCAGGGCCAGGCCCACATGGTCGATGTCGCCGCCAAGCCCGCCACCCATCGCGTGGCCGTGGCCACCGGCCGCATCGAGATGCGGGCCGAGACCCTGGCGCTGATCGCCTCGGGCAGCGCGAAGAAGGGCGACGTGCTCGGCATCGCGCGCATCGCCGGCATCCAGGCGGCCAAGAAGACCAGCGACCTGATCCCGCTGTGCCATCCGCTGGCCATCACCCGGGTGGCGGTCGACCTGGCGCTCTCCGAGGCCGGCGACGCGACCCCGCACGTGCGGTGCACCGCCACCGTCGAGACCGTCGGGCCGACCGGCGTGGAGATGGAGGCGCTGACCGCCGTGCAGATCGCGCTCCTGACCGTGTACGACATGTGCAAGGCGGTGGACCGCGGCATGACCGTCACCGGGGTGCATGTGGTGGAGAAGCACGGCGGGAAGTCGGGGAGCTGGACTGCGCCTGCAGCCTAGGGAGCCGGGGCCTTGTCGCCCGGGTTGTGCCCGAGCCAGTGGACGTAGGCGCTCGGATAGGCCTCCCTGAAGCGCTCGGCGATCAGACGCGCCTCGTCTTCATGGCCCGAGAGCTCCGCGCTCTCGATCAGCTTCACGATCACGCGCGGCTCCGGCGAGAAATGCAGTGTTCGCTGCGCGAGTGCATGCATCCGGGCCGCGTTCTCGTGCGTGACCGGCGTCAACGTCAGCTCGGCGAAATCGACCTGGCGCGCGAACAGCCAGGAACTGCGGACCTTCGCAAGCGTGTCGTCCTGCCAGGGTGGCAGGCGCGCATCGCGCGACAGGTAGATCTGGCTGATGCGCGTGTAGTCCCAGGCGGCGTAGACGACGAACGAGAGCAGGGCGATGCCTGCCAGCGCCTGGAATCTTCGGCGATCGGGGAGCCACTTCCTGATCGATCGCGGTGACGATTCCTCGGTTCGGCGCGCGGGCCACAGCATGCCCAGGCACAGGCCGAAGACCAGCTGGAAGGGGCCGTACCACAGCGGGTACTCGAGCAGGCTGTGCACGAGGATGACGGCCAGCAGGCCCCAGGCCATGAGTCGGTTCGGGTCGCGCTCGCGCCAGGGACGGGCAGAAATCACCAGCCAGAGGAAGCCACCGCAGATCAGCACGGCGGCGGGGATGCCGAGTTCGACCGCGAGGTGCAGGGGGAGGTTGTGGGCGTTGTCCAGGAGCACCGGGAAGCGCGGGCCCGGGTAGACGGCCATGAAGTGGGCGTAACTGAGTTCGCCCCAGCCCCAGCCCGTCAGCGGGCGCTCGGCGATCAGGGAGAGGACGTTGTGCCAGAGGGTGAGGCGGCTTTCGTTGCAGAGGGCGGTGGGTTGGAGACGTTGGACGAGGGCGCCGGCGGAGGTGAGGGCCTTGCCGGTGGTGCCTGCGGCCGCGAGATGGGAGAGCAGCCAGTTCAGGGCGAAATAAAGAGGAAGCATTGCCAGTAACGCCGAGGCCGGGGGCAGGCGATTGATTGGCGGCCCTCGACGGCGCTCCTGCCATGCCATCCAGGCCACCGTGCCGGCAATCAGCGCGAGTTGGAGCAAGCCCGTGCGGGAGCCCGAAGCGGCGTTCGCGGCGATCAGCAGCACCATCGCCGCCGCCAGGCCGATCCGCATGCGTCGCGAGCCACTGGTCGCATACACCCACAGAGACGCAACCAGCGCCAGGTTGATCAGCGTGGCGAACTGGTTGCGCTGGCGCAGCGTGCCCCAGGCACGGCCTGGACCGGGAGATGTGATCCAGGGGAAGAGGAATTCGGCGAGGTCGTAGTACTGGAGCAAGCCGAGGACGGCGTTGAGGGCGCCCGCAACGAGCAGGCCCCAGACTGTTGCGCGCGCGATGGCGCTACGTCCGCCGCTCGACGCGACCAGCATGAAAAGCGCGGCGCACATCCCGGCGCAGAGCAGTTGCCAGAGGTTGGCGGACGGGCCCGCGACCAGCGGACAGAGAAACGACAGCGTGACGAGGCACGCGCAGAGAGCGGAGCGGTCGCGAAGAAGGGATCGGTCGATGAAGGCAGCGCTGGATGTCATTCCAGCGCCGATTGTTACCCGTGTTCTGTTTCGAAGCGCCGAGCTACCGTTGCAAAGCGCTTAGCGCCAACACAGCGCTGTCGTGCCAGGTGTACCTGCAGCCATGTCCCGAACACCTGTTGCAGTGAGCGTAAAGTTTCCGCATTTAGGATCCGAGGTTTGAGCACCTGCACGCGTAGCCGTCATCAGATAGCCGCTGTCGTCCGTGGCCACTGTGAGCGTGTAGTACCCGCCCGGCGACGTGGTCCCGTTGGGAAGTTTGAGCTTGCCCAGGTCGTCGGCATTGGTGACGTAGCTCCCGTTCTGCGCTCTGTACCGCTCTTGCCGCGCAGCCGCATCATTGAGCAGGTTCTGGGCTTCGACGCGCCGGGAGCGCCTCACGTACTCCGTATATGACGGATAGGCAATCGCCGCCAGGATGGCGACGATCGCCACGGTGATCATCAACTCGATCAGCGTGAACCCCTTTTCAGCATTGCGCACTGCGTTCTCCTTGCATCTTGCTTCCGGGCTCGCGACGTGCAAGAGCATCGGCCTCGATGCCGGCTGCCGTTCCTCGCGCGTCGCGGGCCTGATCCATCAATTCGGCGGCTGCCTGCGCCAGCTCTGGCGACCGAACTGCAGGCCGTGGTTGACCTGCTTCCCGCCGCCGCCCGGATCGAAGGTGTACCCCCCACGTATGGTCTGCTTGCCAGCCCCGGTTTCGATGCCGTTGGGCTGGCGACCGCCCACGTAGTCGGAGTTGTTGAAAACCCCATCGCCGTTCATGTCGAACACGATGTACTTGGTGCTGCCACCGCCGTTCGGATCGACCGCATAGAGCGTGCCCCCCATGCCGGCCGCGCACGGGTCGTCATTGGTCCGCACCGACGACAGGAACAGCCCATTGCCATACAACGTCATGTCGTAGACGACCTTCTCCCCGTTGCGCGGCAAATCCAGCACCCAGCCCCACTTCAGGACGTCCTGGTCTCTCGTGCCACTGGCATTGGTCGCATACCACTGCACGGTGTTGTTGCTCAGCCCAAAGCTCCCGGAGTCGGCAACCAGTTCCGTGAAGGTCTGGCTCTGCAGGTTGCTGCGGCCCTTGTCCGCCGTCGGCAAGGTCGAGGGCGGCGCCACGCCGCTGTAGCGGTCCCAGATGCCATACACGGTCTGCTTCTGCGTGCTGCTCTTGTCGCTGGAAGTGAGCAGACGGCCGGTACCGAAGATCACCAGATCGCCCTTGCCCGTGGGATGCCGCACCACGTAGGGCGCCGCCGTGATGGCCTGGCGCGTGCTACTGGCATCCTTGGCCGTGAAGAACCTCGACACCGTCCATGCCGAGATGTCGGCACTCCTCATGTCGAAGCGCCAGACATTGCCTGCCAGATCGCCTGCATAGGCCACGTCCACCTTGCCGTCGCGGTTGCTGTCCACCGCGGACACGCGCGAGAGGCCATTGCCCAAGGGCATCGACGCCGTCATCTCGCTGGCAGTCATGCCACCATCCATGTCAAAGCGACGCAAGATGGTGCCGTTGGCGATGTCCAACACGAACATGCTGGCGCCGCCACCGCCCGCAGTGCTATTGCCTGCCTGATAGCCGCCAGGCACCAGTGCGACCCACTTGCCCTTGCCAGAGGCGGGATCGTTGAGGCGCGCAATGGTTGGCTGCGGCAGCGAATAGCCCATGTTCTGCCGGTCGGCATCGCTGTTGGATCCGTTGAACTCCCACAGCAACTGAGGCGACGTGGGATTGGTGACGTCCAGCGCGAAGACTCCCCTGCCGCCCGCACCGAGGCTGCCGATCAACACCTTGTGCCACGCTCCACCGAAGAACACGTCGGAAGCCACGGGCGTACCGTCGACGTAGTAGCGATGGGGCGTGCCGTCCTTCTTGCCGTAATCGGGCGCGGTGAGCGTATTCAGGGTGTCGCGCACGGCCGTGGGAACGAAGGCGAACTCCTCCTCCCCGGTCGCGGCGCGGAAGGCATGGAACATGCCGTCATTGGCGCCCACGTAAATCATTTCGGGCTGGCTGGCCTGACCGGTGGTAAAGGCCGTGTAATCACTGCCCGTGCCTTCGAGCGCATCGGCGGCCGCGGCCCGGTAGAGCGCGCCCTTCACGCGCAGCGGCGAGGAATTCACGATATCGCCCAGCAGATTGAAGGTCGTGGTGCTGTTGGGCAGGTACTTGCGCACACGCAGCGTGTTGTTCTCGCCGCGGAGGAAGGCGATGCGCTGCGCGGCCTTGCTGTCGGACTGGCCGGTGCTGCTGGCGGGATTCTTGTTGAGCGCGGTGATCCACGCCGCGTCGGCCGTCTGGGCGCTGATGTCGGTAAAGGTGAAGGGCCGCAGCGTCGGCGTGGTGGTGCCGGCGGCGGCATACAGAATCTTGCGTGCCGCCAAGGAGGTGGACGAGCGCGTGGACAGCTTCTCCGCCGCGCTCCACTGCCGCTCGTAGTTCAAGCCACCCGAAGAGTTCTCGGTGAGTCGCTCACGAATCACGTCGCCGACCCAGCCATCGGCCTCGAAGCGCGTGCGGTAAAGGTCCGCGCCCGCAGTAATCGTGCCGTTAGGCGCATCCACGGATACGGCCGTCACGGAATTGGTGTTCTGCACGATATCGTTGAAGGCTTTGGTCATCTGCGCCTTCAGGGTCGTCGCATTGGTGACCAGGAAGTAGTTGTCCGGATCGCCCGTGACCGATTCGGGAGCGCGTCCCGGCATCCCGTACTTGGCGGCATACCACAACGGGCCCTTGAGGAAGCTGCCCGAGGTAGTGCTGTCACTCGGCGTGAAGGTACGGCTGGCCGTGAGCGGCAGATTGGCGCATGCGGCGTCGGAAGAATTGTTGGCGCAATAGCCGGGAGCTTTGCCCGGAGGCGTGTTGAGCGCGTAGTAGACCGAGTTCGTGTCCTTGTCGCGCACTTCCAGGTACATGCCGTCCGCAGTAGTGCCCGAGATCACGTAGCCCATGTGCTGGCCGATGCTGCCCGCCGCGTATTCCGACACCATGTCGACCTTCACGGTGCCGTCCGCCTGCTTGGAAACGGTATAGCGCGAGATCGCATCCATGTCATGGTCAGCGCCCTGCTCCACGTCCTCGTAGTTGATGCGGAACTCCGCATAGGGCCGCCCACCGTTGATGGTCGCGTCCTGGTCCGCCGCGCCGGTGTTGGCGATGCGGTCCACGTAGTAGTCCACGATCTGGTCGGTCGGAGCGAAGGTCGCGGGATTGATGCTGGAGCCGGTCACCGACTTGGCGAACGGAGAGATCGTCACGTACTTGTCGCCGCCCACGGGAAAGCGGATTTCAGGCAGCGGTGAGGCGATCGCCACCGAATAGGTCATCAGGCGGTTCTTTTCCGTCGCCACGCCAAAGACGGAGTTCGTGGCGGCATAGCGCGCCACCCCCGCGGCGTAGTAGCTACCCTCCTTGCTGGGCTCCTGCGGCGACAGGCCGCGCGCCCAGGAAAGGTCGGCGATGGTCTTCACCGAAGGCGCGCCGTTCGCGTTGGACGCGTTCGACTGTCCGATGAAGAAGTTCTTGCCGTTGATGCCTTCGGCAGTGCCGATGGCCTGCACCTCGTTCGCGACATTGAAGTTGGTCAGCGCGTTCGCATTGACGTCGACGGTCGAGAAGCGGCTGCCCGGGATCTTGGTGTCGTAGGAAGGGTTGATGTCGCTGATGACCGTCATCACGGGCTTGGCGCAACGCTGGTAGCCGCCGCCGTTGGGTTTGGCCGCGTAGGGCGAGATCCAGGCGGGCTTCGACAGGTTCAACGGACTCGCGCTGTCCTTGGCACCGCTGCCGTAGTCGTAGACGCTGTGAGCGCCGGACGCCCCACCGAAGTAGCGCAGCGTCTCGAACATCATCTCGCCCACCGGATTGCCCCACATTGCGCAGATCGAAGGATCCGTCTTGGCGCTGATGGGGCCGTCGGTGATCCACCCACAATTGTCGTAGGTGCTGCCGTTGAAGCCGATCAGGCGCAGGCGGTCGATGTTGGTCACGACGCCTGCGACGTCGGTCTTGTACTGCCCCGTCTGCGGATTCACCTCGTCGGCGAAGCTGCTCACATTGCGCCGCAAAATGCCGCCCGCGATGTTCTTCTGGTACGAGCCCGTGAGCAGGCCGAAGTACATCTTGTTGTTCTCGCCGAAGTCGTGCAGTAGGCCGGTGGGCTTGAAGATGGCCGTGCCACCGCTGTTCGGGTAGGACTTGCAGCTGGCCTCGCGCAGGGCCGCGTTGGTGCTGGAGCAGGCTTCCACCCGGACCTTGTAGGTCGTGATGGCGCTGGCGGGCCAGGTGGCCTTCAGTGCCAGGCCCCAGTTGTCGTCCCCTGAGCCTTCCACATGCCGAAACTTGACGGCCTTCCAGCCCGCTGAGCTGAAGTTGTACTGTCGAGAGTAGGTCTGCAGGTTGTCCTGGCTTCGATTGCTGCCATGACCGCCATACCAGCCTGCGCTGTTGCTCGAGGTGTTGTCCGGGGCGGTCGCCCCGTCTCCAAAAGTCACATCCACCGCGTCGTCGCCATCGACGCCAAATGTGTATGCCCCTGCCGCGGGAATGTAGATCTCCCCCGTGATCAGGGTCTGATAGTTCTCATGCGTGCAACTGTTGGTTCCGGCGAAGGGATTGTTGTTGCCGCCCGTGATGTTGATCGCGGCAATGGACCCCGTCCCGCACTTTCGGCTGTCAGGCGTATTGCTGCTGTTGAATGCGGTGTTCATCTGGGTCACATCGCCCGGCATCGACGCTCCGGATGTCCTTCTCCAGGTCGTGATGGTCAGATTGCGGAACGAGGTGCTGGGCACCATGTCGAACGACGAACCGGCATTCGCGGCGCACGCCACCCCGCCGGAACAAAGGTCCTGCCCCGCCGTGCCCTCCTTGGAAACCCAGTCCCAGATCTGGAACTTCGAATCGTTGAGGACCCGCAGTCGCGGGATCGCGTTGTCGTCGCTCTCCCCCAAGGTGGTCACTGCAAAGAGGTGGCGGGTCCCGCGCGCCGGTTGGGTCAGCGGCGCGTAGTCGCTGATGTTGTAGACCGTGCCGTCGCGTGCGGGATCGTAAGCCTTGCCCCAAGAGTGCGCGTCCCGCGGTACGTAGGCTCCCTGCAGCACGGTGCTGGTCGTGGTGTCGACCACACGCGTGCCGCCATAGAGTACCCGGCGGATGGCGTCCATGCGCGACGTGGCCAGGTAGTTGAGGAAGTCACCGCTCCAGGTGGTGCCGTTGCAGATCTTGCTCTTGGCTCCGGTGGCGGCCGCGGATGGCGTGAACTTGTCGGTGCTGTACTGGTAGCAGACGTTGTTGTTGAAATACCCGTAGTAGTCGATCTGGTTGGGCTTGTAGCCCACGTCGATCACGCCGTCGCCGTTGAGGTCGGAAGCATCGTTGTAGGCCTCGTAATAGAGCTTGTGGTCGCGCCCCATCACCAGCATGTTGAGCGGCGGATTGCTTTCGCTCACGAACAGCGGCGTCTGCGCCAGGCCCGTGTCGCCGGCATCCTGCGCGGTGGCGAGGTGCTGGCCGAACAGCATGGCTACGCCCGCCGTCAACAGGCCAACGGTGTGGAAAACGCGAAAAGGCGAGCGATCGGTACGGGTGGAACGAGCCATCACAGCCCTCCTCGAGGATTTATTTGACGAAAAGGTTGACCGTGGAACGCAGGCAATAAGCATCCGGCCCACAAGCCTGCACGGAGGTACTGGCGGTAGCTTGCGCATTGAGCTCGTAGAACTCGGTGCAGCCGGTGGTTGCGGACTCCAGCGCCGACGTTGCACTCGATCCCGGAGGACAGACCGTGGAGACATAACGCGGGTACCAGAAGCCATAAGGATCGGCAAAACCATCGGCCGCCTTCTTGACGGTGAACGAGGTGTTCAGGCCCAGCGTGTCGGTACGCGCCTCGCCCACATAGCAAGGCTTGGCAACGTCAACGGGATTCGTCGTGCCAGTGGCGCACTTGGACAACGAAATTCCGTACTTCTGGATAATGCGCTCGCCTTCGCGCAACGCGCCGTCCGCCGTTTCCTGCAGGCGCTGACTTTCGAGCATGTTGCCGGCGATGCGCGACTCCAGCGTGATGGTGCGCATGCCGACCACGGCGAGGATCAGCACCAGCAGCACCATGATCATGGCAACGAACAATGCAGCCCCACGTTGGCGCTTCCGTGGTGAAGTGAGCAGGAAGTGACGTGGTGCGCTCATGGCATCAGGTTTCTCAACGTAAGGGAGCCGCTGGCAAGCTGATAAAGCTGGCCCTTGCTGGTGTCGCAGTTGGCGGCGGCACCGCCCACGCTTTCCCAACTGGCGCAGGCGGAGGAGTCCATGCCCCCCGTCAGCTTCTCGGCGGTGCTCGCCAGCAGGATCGCGTAGCGCAGCGAGCGGATGACGTCGTCGGTCGCAAGCGTGCCTGTCTTGTATTCCTCGACTCGTCGCTCGGCGAAAGAATCGCTGCCTTTGCCGACACCGAATTCGAAGTGCACCCCGCGCACGCCGTCGGCGACTTCCTGCTTGTCCGTGGACTGGCTACCGGCCTGGCAAACCAGCTTGCCGCCATCGAGAAAGAATTTTTCGGCAAACATTCCTGCGCCCAAGGCCGGCGCGGGCGGCGCTTCATAAGCCTTGAGACCGCCAATGCCAGCGGCCGAGCCAGCGCAGTCCTTTTCGTTGTTGTCGCGCGGCTGATAGCGGATGCACAAAGTGCTTGCGTCGACCGCATACATGGCTTGGCCCACCGCGAACTGGCAGCCATTGGCGAGCGCGGCCGCATCGGCCGGAAAGGCCTCATCCATCGGCTGCGTCGGGTCGCGGCGGTAACCTGCCTTGGTGAATTCGCTGTCCAACGTACCCAGCGCATAGCGGCTATTGCCGAGGTTCTCGCTCTGGCCGGTACGGAAGCCGAAGTTTCGCAGTCCTTCGACGTAGATCGTGGTGGCGATCAGCACGATGATGAGCCCGACGGCCATCGCCACCATGACCTCCACCAGCGAAAGTCCACGCTCAGCCATTCGAGGCCGACGGATGGCGCGGCCACGCGTCTGCGGACATGTGCGTGCCATGGCCTCAGAGCCTCGACCGCAGCGTGTAGGAGCAAAACTCATTGTCGGTTCCATCCAGACATTGACCCTTCTTGGCCGGCCAGGCCACGGTGACCGAGATCACGCCAGTGCCCGAGGTCAAGCCGACAATGAAATTGCTTGTAATGAGGGCATTCGGCAACTCGGGCATGAGTTGCTTGGCGCGCGCACCCCAGCAGCCCAACCGTTTGGCGGGTTCCGCCGCCAGCGGCTTGCAGTCCGCCGCTGTGACGACCGCCAACTCGGTCCCTCCCGCTTTCAGGTAACCGCCGAGATCCGCCTTCGGCGTTCCGGTGACGTCCAGCACCGTGAGCGTGTCGCCGCGCATGGTCTCCATCAGCTCGGAAGCGACCATGGCCGCCATCTGTCGTCGTTCGGTGTCGGCGGTAAAACCAATGGCGCGCACATGCATGCCAGCGGCACCGAGCAGGCCGATGCTGACCAGCAGGACGGCGACCAGGACCTCGATAAGGCTTAGGCCGGACTGTTGGAACGAAGACGATTGAAGCTGATGGGTACGCATGGGCAAATCCGAGAAAGCCTGGAGACTTCAAGAGCAGGTTTGCCCGCTTGCAATGCTCTCCAGCCGAACCAAGCCGGTGCCGATCACGCTAAGACACTGCATGCGTGAGGCATTGGTGGCAGAGATCGAAATCTTGTAGGGGGCGGTACCCGAGACGGGCTTGGCTTGGCCTTCAACAGAGAACACTACCCCGTTGTCAGAGACAGGCTCGACGCTGACAACTTCGGGCAAAGCGACCTCCCGAAGAACGGCGATGCTGTCTCTCGCCTGCCACTTCTGACTAGCGCTAGGCACGACAGTGATCTGTTTGCGTTTGTAGACTGCCTCAGCTCTGGCAAACTGGAGCAACGTCTGCAGTTCCTGGGCAGCAGATCTCACGCGCTGATTGGCGATTGCGCCAGTGAACATGGGGGCGGCCAACGAAGCGAGAATGGCTACCAAAGCCACAACAACAATGGCTTCGATCAGGGAAAAGCCTTGATAGGCTCTTTTTGGGGAAATACGTGCGCTCGTAGGGCGAGCGAGAAACCATTGGTCCACAGTGGTTCGCGTAAGTGATGAATGTTTCCGATGGTAACGTTTGTCCTCCTCCTAACGACACCATTCACGCACCTTTAAGTAGCCGTTCGTCCGAAAGCGTTCGGAATGAACGTCGTCTACTCGCAGGTTCATCTGGATCCGAACCGTAGCTCCCCTTCCATGACAGTTCTTCGAGCTAGCGAGCGCTCTCCTCAGATGCTCAAAATTGCTCTCGGGCCATTTCTCGAATTTCCCCCTCAGAGTTCTCTCATCTCTTTTTGCCCTAGTAAATTACATTTCGGCGAAAATCAATCATTTAATTTGCACCACTCACGAACAGTCGCCAGTTCCAGAACGAAATCCACGAGGAGATTCGCAACTGGTTCCACTATTAACCCAAAGGATATTCGCACCTACTGGGTTTATACTGCCAGTCAAAATGACTGTTAACGGCGCTCCAGCCGAATCCGTTGCCCCAATGGTCGCAGTGATGACTCCTCCAACGATGCTATCGAGCGACAGCACATTTTTGGTCGTAGCAAAGCTAGCAGCCAAGGGAATGCCAAAGCTACCACCATCACAATTTGAAATATCGGTCTCCATGGCACATAGACTCACCGCCTGTTTCATTTTTTTCAATTCGATGGCAGCCGAACTTGCCCGAGTCCTTGATACGTAGTTGGAATACTGAGCCGCCGCTATGGAAGTGAGAATCCCAATAACAGCGATCACCACAATTAACTCGACCAAGGTGAATCCGCGACATATGACTTGAAAGTAGCGATTCACGATGACTTCATTGAAAAAGCCGCCCGAAGGCGGCTTTCTGATGAAGAAAAGATTAGGGGCAATCGCCCTGGCCAGGCTTCAGACCGCGAGTGGCATCGCAAATAGTCGACGTGCCCATAGACCATGTCATTGCTGATGCACCAGCAGTGATGGTGGGCGTATCAGTGAAGCCCATTGCCGCACCCGCAGCAGTCGTACCGCCGCCAGTACCCGAAATAACGCCATCGGTTACACCGACAGTCAAGAGATTCTTAGTTGCACCCGCGCCACCAGCAGCAATTGCAGGCGGAATTCCATTTGTACCAGCGCTGCAACCCGTCAAGGTAAGGGTATCGTTATAGCAAACGGAAACAGCTGTTTTGTAAGCAGCGAGTTCTGCCACCAGCGCCGCGGAACGCGTACGCGAGGTGTAGTTCGAATACTGAGGAATAGCAATTGCAGCCAAGATGCCAATGATCGCCACAACGATCATCAATTCAATAAGGGTGAAACCCTTCTGCGCTTTGCGTGCGATGGAACGACGGTTCATTTCACTAACTCCAGGTTGGTTGGGTTGGTTGTCACTCCCGGGAGTCCTCCCCCCGGAGCGAGGAAGCTTCCGCAGCATCCGTGCCACCCGATTTCCCGCCCCATCGGCGACCTAACGCGTCACCCCAGACCACATTCGCGTTACTGCATGTGACAGAAGGTGTATCAAGATGCGACACATGGCGACAAATTTGTCATGTCACCCGCGTCGCGCAACGTCCGAACTCAGAAGGTCAGGATCCCATCCGCCTTCAGCCAGCGGATGTCCCGCTGCGCCAATCCCCGCACCTTCCGCCCCGCCAAGGTTTCGATCTGGCTCATGATCTCCTCGGTCTCGGCCGGCTTGGTGTGCGTGATGTAGATCGGATAGTCCTTGCCCGGATCGATGTGGGCCAGTTCGTCGGCCAGCATAGTCGGCGACAGATGCAGGCTGCGCTCCGCCAGCGCCTGCTCCCGGTTGCTGAAGGCCGTCTCGATGACGAGCATCGCGACCTCAAGGGCATTGACCCGGTCCCAGAACGGCGCGTTGCGCTCGGTATCGCCGCTGAAGACCCAATGGGCGCCGCCATCGGCACGGCTCACGGCGAAGCCGCAGGCGGGCACGGTGTGCACGGCCGGCAGCACCTCGATGCGCTTGGGCGTGGCGCTGCCGAGCAGCAGCGTCTGGCCGACGGCGATGTCGTGGAAGGTGACGAAGGGGGTCTCGGGACTCGGGATGCTCTCGAAGTCGGGCCAGATGATGTTGTTGAAGACGTGGGCGCGCAGCGCCTCGATGGTGGCGCGCAGCGCATGCACGCGCAGCGGCCGGGTGCGGCGGCCGCCGACGGCGTCGAGCATCAGGGGGAGGGCGGCGATGTGATCGAGGTGGCAGTGCGTGAGCACCATGTCGTCGACGCCGGCCATTTCGTCGAGGGTGAGGTCGCCGACGCCGGTGCCGGCATCGACGAGCAGGTCGGTGTCGACCAGGAAAGAGGTGGTGCGGCAGTCTTTGGCGATAGCGCCCGAGCAACCCAGCACACGAACCTGCATTGTGAGAGACCCCTTGTCTGTGTCTGTCATTTGGTTTCGAACCGGGTTGCACCGTCCCACGACGGGTCGTGCGGGCGCAAGGCCATCGAGGCTAATCTCTGCGCGTAGAGCTGGTAAAGGACTTTTTTGGCATCGGCCACGAGGAGGGGGTCCAGCAAGTTTCGGCCCAAGGCCCAGTCCTGGCGCCGGTAGGCGGCCAGTACCTCGGCCCAGCGCTCGAGCCGGTGCGCCTCGCGCACGGCGATGACGGCCGCCTCGTCCCAGGCGACGGCCAGCGGCGTGAACACGGCGACGGCCTGGGCCCGGCCCTTGACGAAGACGCTGTCGAGCTCCTGCCAGACATAGGCCGGCGCGAGCTCCCGCGTGGCGCCGCTGGCGACGATCTCGACGCCGTAGTGGCCGCTGAGCCCCTCGAGGCGCGAGGCCAGATTGACCGCGTCGCCGACCACGGTGTAGCTGCGCCGCGCGGCCGAACCCATGTCGCCCACGCTCATGACGCCGCTGTTGATGCCGATGCCGATGCTGATCTCGGGCCGGCCGGTGGCGCGGTGGATGCGGTTGATGTCGTGCACCGCCTCGGCCATGTCGAGCGCGGCATTCACGGCGAGGCTGGCGTGCTCGGGCGTCTCGAGCGGGGCGCCCCAGAAGGCCATGACGCAATCGCCCATGTACTTGTCGACGGTGCCGCGGTGCGCGGTGATGACGTCGGTGAGGCGGCTGAACACGGTGTTGAGGAAGGCCTGCAGTTCGGCCGGCGACATCTGCTCCGAGAAGCGCGTGAAGTCGCGCATGTCGCAGAACATGACGGTCATGGTCTTGCTCTCGGCACGCATGCTGTAGCGGCCCGGGCGCTCCAGCATCTCGTCGACGAGCTGCGGCGGCACGTAGGTGCCGAAGAGCTGCACCAGGCCGCGGCGCGCGCGCGATTCGACCAGGTAGCCCCAGCTCATGTTGAGCAGGAAGGCGAGCGCAACCATCGCGAGCGCCGAGGCCAGCGGCAGCACCAGGCCATGCGCGACGTAGAGCCAGGTGTTGAGTCCGACCAGCGCCGCGGCCACGGCGAGCATGAAGGCCACGGCGCGCAGCGCGGGCAGCAGCGACAGGCCAATGGCCAGCACGACGCCGGCGACGAACACGCTCAATACTTCGTAGCCGGGCGCGTAGTCGGGCACGGCGAGCAGGCGGTCGTCGAGCAGCGCCGAGACGATGTTGGCATGCACCTCGACGCCGGCGAAGGACGGGGCCGCGGGCGTGGCGCGCAGGTCCTGCAGGCCGGGCGCGGTGGCGCCGACGAGCACGATCTTGTCCTTGAGCTCCTCGGGCGCGAGCCGGCCCTCGAGCACGTCGGCGGCCGCCACGTAGCGGAACGAGCCGCCGCGGCTGCCGCCCGGGCCGCGGAACGGCACCTGCACGCTGGCATTGCGGTCGACCGGCACGCGCAGTTCGCCGATGCGCAGCGACTCGAGCTGCGCGACCGGACTGCCGGGCACCAGCGCGGGCAGCACCGGCGGCGAACCGTTGGCGAGCCGGTAGACGGCCAGCGCGAGCGACTCGTAGTAGCCGGGCTGGGCGCGGTCGCCGTCGTAGCGCGCGATCAGCGGCACGCTGCGGATCACGCCGTCGTCGCTCTCGCCGACCAGGGTGTTGAGGAAACCCCCGCGGGGCGCGGCCTGCGCGAGCACCGGCAGGCTGGCGCCGAAGCCGTTCCAGTGCGTGGTATAGCCCTCCTTCGCGGGCAGGGCACCGGCGGGCCACAGCGGCGTGGCGGGCAAGGCGCCGCGGGCGCGCGGCGTCTCGGCCTGCGTGAAGTAGTAGCCGAGCGCCACGGGCTGGCCCGCGAGCGTGCGCGCCAGCACGGCATCGTTGTCGAGCAAAGGCGCGAGCTTCTCGACTTCGGCGGCGAAGCCGGGGATGCCGCGCAGCGGACCGCTCGCCAGCTCGCGCAGGCGGTCCACGCTCGAGCTGCGGTCGGGCTCGACGAACATGACGTCGAAACCGACGACCCTGGCCTGCTGGTGCGACAGCAACTCACTCGCGAGCCGCGCCACCTTGTCGCGCGGCCACGGCCATTGCCCCTGGCGCGCGAGGCTCGCGTCGTCGACGTCGACGATCACGATGCGCGGATCGAAGGTGCCCGGCATGGTGGCGCGCAGGCGCACGTCGTAGATCAGGTGGTCGAGGCGCTCGAGCATGCCGGCATGCCAGAGCCCGGTGGCGTGCGCCAGCGCCAGCAGCACGGGCAGCAGGGTGACGGCGATGCGCGCCCAATGGCGCCGCAGTGCACTCATGATCGACCGGAACCGGGACGGGAATCGAAGCCGGTTCGCCGACGGAAGCCCCGCGGCTCAGACCCGCTGGAACTGCAGGCGCAGGGTGCCGAGTTCGAGCAGGTCGTTCTCGTGCAGCGCCACGGCCTCGGCGCCCAGCGGCTCGCCGTTGAGCAGGACGGCGCCCATGACGCTCGCGGCCACGTAGCCCTGGCGCCGGCGCGTGACGACCGCCACCGCGACGCCGGGCTTGCCGACGGTGGTGACGACCTTCTGCAGCGGCAGGTCGCGCCCGGCGTTCTCGCCGGCCAGCACGCGCAGCACCGGCACGCCGAGCTCGACCAGCGCCCCCGATTCGGTGGGCGCGGCCGACAGGGGAATGGGTGCGGAAGATTCGCTGGCGACAGCGACGTGGACCGGCACGCCGGCCGCGGGCGCGACGCTGCGCGCGCGGTAGTGGATGCGGCAGCCGCCGACCTCGATGACGTCGTTGTCCTTGAGCGTGCGCTTCTGCACCGCCACTGCGTTGACGTAGGTGCCGTTGGTGCTGTTGAGGTCTTCGATCTGGACATCGCCACCGCGCAAGGTCAGGACGGCATGCTCGCCGCTCACCGCGAGATTGTCGACCACGATGTCGTTGTAGGCGCGCCGCCCGAGGGTGGTACGGTCCTTCGCGAGCGTCACTTCCCGGATGACGACACCATCGATCGAGATACTCATTCTCGGCACTGCCGACTCCCTGATTGCAATTGTCGCGAGACCCGAAACGACATGGCGGATGGACTTGCCACCCCGCCGATTTCGTCAGGCTGCCGTGCGAGGCAGGCTGGCCCGGGCCAGGATGACAGAAATGTTATCCCGTCCGCCATTTTCGTTGGCGATGTTTGCCAAAAGTGATACCTTGGACTCAATACCACCGTCTTGTCTCGTCAGAAGCGTGAAAAGCTGGGCGTCCGGGACCATTTCGCTGAGCCCGTCCGAGCACAGCATATAGAGATCGTCGGGCCTGGCCGTGTGTTCATGCATTTCCAGCAAGACTTGGGCCTCGACGCCGACGGCGCGGGTCACGAGGTTGCGGTTGGGCGAGGACAGCGCTTCCTCGGCCGTGATGGCGCCCGCGTCGAGCTGCTGCTGGCGCAGCGAATGGTCGCGCGTGAGCTGCTCGAGCTTGTCGTTGCGCAGCCGGTAGCAGCGCGAGTCGCCGATGTGGCCCACCATCACGCGGTGCGGCCCGAAGGCCGCCAGGACCAGCGTGGTCCCCATGCCCTGCAGGTGGGGATTGGTCAGGCTGCCGTCGAGGATGGCGGCATTGGCCTCGTCGGTCGCGGCCTGCAGCGCGCGCCGCACGACGCGGGCCGGTGCCTGCGGACCGGCCTGCACGTACCAGCGCCGGAAGTTCGCGTGCACCAGCGACACCGCCATCGCGCTGGCGACCTCGCCGCCCTTGTAGCCGCCCATGCCGTCGGCCAGCACCGCCAGCCCGAGCACGGGATCGACATGGACCGCGTCCTCGTTGTGGGCGCGCACGCGGCCGACGTCGGTCAGCGCCGCGAACTCCCACGAGAGCGGGGGACGGGTCGAGAAGAGGGAAGTGCCGACACCTACCATGGTCGCAAGTGTCGGCGAAGCGGCTGCCCGGTGGTGGCTTCCGCCGTCAGTGCTGCGCCGCGGCCGCGTGAGCGCGCCGCTGGAGCAGCTTGCCCACCGCCACCACGAACAGCGCGCCGGCCGCGGCAGCGGCGTAGTGCAGCCAGGGGTTGGCCGCCAGCACCTCGCGCAGCGACACGTCGCTCACGATGGTCTCTCCGCCGACCCAGCCGATCAGCGCGGCACCCAGCATCACGATGATGGGGAAGCGCTCCATCAGCTTGATCATCAGCGTGCTGCCGAAGATCACCAGCGGAATGCTGATCGCCAAGCCCAGCACCAGCAGCACCATGCTGCCCTGCGCGGCGGCCGCCACGGCGATCACGTTGTCCAGGCTCATCACGAGGTCGGCCAGCAGGATGGTGCGCACGGCCGCCATCATGCTGCCGTACTCCTTGGAGTCGCCTTCGCCCTCGTCGTCCTCGCCGAGCAGCTGCAGGCCGATCCACAGCAGCAGCAGGCCACCGATGATCTGCAGGTAAGGCAGCGCCAGCAGCTTGGCCGCCACCACCGTCAGCACGATGCGCAGCACGACGGCCGCGCCGGAGCCGAACAGCACCGCCTTTTTCTGCTGCTCGGGCGGCAGCGAACGCGCCGCCATGGCGATCACCACGGCGTTGTCGCCCGACAGGATGATGTTGATCCAGACGATCTTGATCAGGCCGATCCAGAAGTCCGTGCTTTGAAGAAGTTCCATGTCTCTGATCCCGCTTTGTTTTTGTGAAAAAAACGCCCGCAATCGGATTGCGGGCGTCTTGTTCTTTCTTGCGCGTGAGGTCTCTTTGCGGACCTTGCCGGGCGCGAACGCCTAGGCTTACAGCTTGCCCTTGAGCAGCTTGGCCAGTTCCGAGAAGTTGCGCGTCACGGTGAAGCCGCACTCTTCCATGATGGAGAGCTTGGCCTCGGCCGTGTCGGCACCGCCCGAGATCAGCGCGCCGGCATGGCCCATGCGCTTGCCGGGAGGCGCCGTCACGCCGGCGATGAAGCCGACGACCGGCTTCTTCATGTTGTCCTTGCACCAGCGGGCGGCGTCGGCTTCGTCGGGACCGCCGATTTCGCCGATCATGATCACGGCGTCGGTGTCGGGGTCTTCGTTGAAGGCCTTCATCACGTCGATGTGCTTGAGGCCGTTGATCGGGTCGCCGCCGATGCCGACCGCCGACGATTGGCCCAGGCCGATCTCGGTCAGTTGCGCCACGGCTTCATAGGTCAGCGTGCCCGAGCGGCTCACGACGCCGATGCGGCCCTTGCGATGGATGTGGCCGGGCATGATGCCGATCTTGATCTCGTCGGGCGTGATCAGGCCGGGGCAGTTCGGGCCGAGCAGCAGCGTCTTCTTGCCGCCGGCGGCTTCCTTGGCCTTCATCTTGTTGCGCACTTCGAGCATGTCGCGAACCGGAATGCCTTCGGTGATGCAGATGGCCATGTCCAGGTCGGCCTCGACGGCCTCCCAGATCGCGGCCGCCGCGCCTGCCGGCGGCACGTAGATCACCGACACGGTGGCGCCGGTCTGCGTGGCGGCTTCCTTCACCGAACCGAAGATCGGGATGTTGAAGATCGACTCGCCGGCCTTCTTGGGGTTCACACCGGCCACGAAGGCGTTCTTGCCGTTCGCGTATTCCTGGCACTTCTCGGTGTGGAACTGGCCCGTCTTGCCGGTGATGCCTTGGGTGATGACTTTGGTGTCTTTGTTGATGTAGATCGACATGACTCTGTTCCTTAGGCCTTCTTGACTGCTGCCACGACCTTCTGGGCCGCTTCCGCCATGGTGTCGGCGCTGATGATCGGCAGGCCCGAATCGGCCAGCAGCTTCTTGCCTTCGGCTTCGTTGGTGCCCTTCATGCGAACGACCAGCGGCACTTGCAGGTTCACGGCCTTGCAGGCCGCGATCACGCCGGTGGCGATGGTGTCGCACTTCATGATGCCGCCGAAGATGTTGACGAGGATGGCTTCCACGTTCTTGTTCTTCAGCATGATCTTGAAGGCCTCGGTGACCTTCTCGGGGGTGGCGCCGCCGCCCACGTCGAGGAAGTTGGCCGGCTCGCCGCCGAACAGCTTGATGGTGTCCATCGTGGCCATCGCGAGGCCGGCGCCGTTCACCAGGCAGCCGATGTTGCCGTCGAGCGAGATGTAGGCGAGATCGAACTTCGAGGCTTCGACTTCGGCCGGATCTTCCTCGTCGAGGTCGCGCAGCGCGACGATCTCGGGGTGGCGGAACAGCGCGTTGCTGTCGAAGTTGAACTTCGCGTCCAGCGCCATGACGTTGCCCTTGCTGTCACGGTTGAGCGGGTTGATCTCGACCAGCGAGGCATCCGTCTCCATGTAGCAGGTGTAGAGCTTCTTGAGGATGTCGACCGTTTGCGCGGTCGAATCGGCCGGCATGCCGATGCCGTCGGCGATCTGCTTGGCCTGTTCGTCGGTCAGGCCCTTTTGCGGGTCTGCGAACACGGTGATGATCTTCTCGGGCGAGGAGTGGGCCACTTCCTCGATGTCCATGCCGCCTTCGCTCGAGGCGATGAAGGCCACCTTCTGGGTGGCGCGGTCGGTCACGGCCGAAACGTAGTATTCCTTCTGGATGTCGGCGCCGTCTTCGATGTAGAGGCGGCGGACCTTCTGGCCTTCGGGGCCGGTCTGGTGCGTCTTGAGCTGCATGCCGAGGATCTCGCCGGCCAGCTTCTTCACGTCCTCGATGGTCTTGGCGACCTTCACGCCGCCGCCCTTGCCGCGGCCACCCGCGTGGATCTGGGCCTTGACCACCCAGACCGGGCCGCCCAGCTTCTGGGCGGCTTCGACCGCCTCCTGGACCGTGTAGGCCGGAATGCCGCGCGGCACCGGCACGCCGAACTTGGCAAGGATTTCCTTGCCTTGGTACTCGTGAATCTTCATGAGGGATGTCTCTCGGAAGGAAGAGGTTGAAAAACGGGAGATCGAGGCAGGCTGGTGTTGGCTCTGTTGTCCACAGGCGACGGCAGCCTGACGGCTGGGGGCGGCGGACAATCGCGGACTGTATCATGGTGCGCCGCATCAATACTGACGGGCGTGTGCGGTCAATACGTACTTTCTTCTAGGCCCCTCTCTATCAGGCAACCCCACCATGGCCAAGGTCTTTATCGACGGCGAAGCCGGCACCACCGGCCTCCAGATTCGCGAGCGGCTGCAGAACATGCCGCAGATCGAGCTCGTGAGCATCGCGCCCGAGCTGCGCAAGGACGTGAACGCCAAGCGTGAACTCATGGCCGGCGTCGACCTCGTCGTGCTGTGCCTGCACGACGACGCGGCGCGCGAATCGGTCGCGCTGATCGACCAGCTGTCGGGCAGCAAGCCCAAGATCATCGATGCCTCGACCGCGCACCGCGTGGCGCCGGGCTGGGTGTTCGGCTTCCCCGAACTGGTCGAAGGACACTGGCAGGCCGTGGCCCGGGCCGACCGCGTGGGCAACCCCGGCTGCTACGCCACCGGCGCGATCGCCATGGTGCGTCCGCTGGTCGATGCGGGCCTGCTGCCGGCCGACTTCCCGATCGCGCTGCCCTCGGTCAGCGGCTACTCGGGCGGCGGCCGGACCATGATCGAGGCCTACGAGAAGGGCGAGGCGCCGCTGTTCGAGACCTACGCGCTGGGCCTCAAGCACAAGCACATCCCCGAGATCATGAAATACACCGGCCTCACGCAGCGCCCGGTGTTCATCCCCTCGGTCGGCAATTTCAAGCAAGGCATGCTGGTGCAGTTGCCGCTGCATCTCGACCTGCTGCCCGGCAAGCCGAAGGCCGGCGACCTGCACGAGGCGCTGGCCGCGCACTATGCGAAGAGCAACACGCCCGAGCAGTTCGTGAAGGTGCTGCCGCCCACCGAGGACGGCAAGCTCGACGCTTTGGCGCTCAACGACACCAACCAGCTCGAGATCCGCGTGTTCCCGAACGAGGACCACCGCCATGCCGTGGTGATCGCGCGCCTCGACAACCTCGGCAAGGGCGCGAGCGGCGCCGCGGTACAGAACCTCAAGCTGATGCTGTCGCTCTGAGGCGCGGCTTCCCCGCTCAAAAGGCGCCGGCCCCGGCGCCTTTTTCGTTTTCAGCCCACCAGCCAGAGCCCCGTGCCGAACAGCGCCGCATGCAGCGCGAGCACGATCCAGAACGGCATGCGCGAGGGCGTCGACATCTCCTGCAGCGTCTCGTGGATGCGTCGCGCGATCAGCGCGCGCAAGGCCGGATCCTGCGCGGGCGCCGCGCCGCGCGGCGCCACGGGCAACGGCGGCTCGCCCTGCGCGGCGCGGTCCTGCTGCCACTCGGCCAGCATCTCGTTGAGCGGCAGCCGGTCGAGCACGAAGGCGATCACCGCCCGCACCGCCTTGCCGTCGCCGAGCACCGGCGCGAGCTGCGCGCTCAGCGCATCGACCGAGAGCCAGTCGCTCGCGCGCCGCAGTGCCCCGTGGGTGCGCGGCATCGATTCGATGCGCCCGGCGATGGCATCGCCCAGGCGCTGCGCCACCGCTTCGCCGCGCGCGGCCACCAGGTGCTGCATCGCGCGCGTGCGGCCTTGCGACACGCCGAGGATCACGTACACGCCCATGAAGAGCGCCAGCAGCACGGCCACCAGCAGCGGCGGCGAGGTCAGCAGCGCGAGCGCCGCGCCGACGCCGCCCGCGCGTGCGCCGGGATAGCCGGGCCCGCTCAGCTGGCCCAGGTAGTAGAAGAAGGCGCCGCCGCCGAGCAGCGCGCCGAAGAAGATGCCCTTCGCGACCGAAGCGACGAAGGCCGCGCCGGCGCGGGCGCCGGTGCGTATCAACGAGGGAGGCTCGGATGGGTTGGCGGGGTTCGATGACATGGCGCGGCTCCTCCTCGTTGTTCGAAGCCGCGGATCATGCCAGCGGTCTGGCGCGGCCCCGGCCGCCCGGCCGCTCAGCGGGCCGGCGCCTCGAGCAGCGCCCGCAGCGCGCGCAGGTCGCGCGCGATCCATTCGGCGTCGTGCGCGAAGGCGGCGTCGTCCATGTGCGGCTGGCGCAGCAGCGTGAACTGCAGCTCGCAGGCGCCGGGCGCCACGCCGACGACACGAAACGGCACGTAGACCTCGGGCACGCCCTCGGGCGCCACCCAGTGGTCGAGCACGCCGAATTCGTTGGCCGGCGCGAAGCGCAGCACCGCGCGACCGCCGGGCGTGGTCGCGACCCAACGCTCGCCCTCGCCCTCGCCCTCGCGCGCCAGCGCGCCGTCGGCCAGGCCGCTGGCCCATTCGGGCAGGCGCGCGGGATCGGCCGCCAGCGCATAGGCCGCGCGCCAATCGCAGGCCACGCGCTGCGTGATCACGCGCGAGAGTTCATTCGAGTTCATCGATGTCGCTCCTCAGCACCTTGGCCGCCACCGCGGCCGAAAAGCCCCGCGCCATCAGGAAGCGGGCCTGCCGCGCGCGCTCCTTGGGATCGGCGGGCGGGGCGTCGAAGCGGCGGCGCCAGAGCGCGGCCGCGCGTTCGAGCTCGCTGCCCTGCAGCCCGGCCACCGCCTGCGAGATGGCCTCGGCGCCGATGCCCTTGGCCTGCAGTTCCTGCCGCACGCGCGCCGCGCCGAGCCGGCCCGCGCGCTGGTGCAGCACCGAGGCGACCACGCGCTCCTCGCTGATGAAGTCCTTGGCCGCGAGCTCGTCGAGCGCGGCCTTGAGCGTGCCCGGCTCTTCCTCGTAGCGCGCCAGCTTGCGCTCGAGCTCGCCACGGGAATGCTCGCGCTGGCTCAGCAGACGCAGCGCGCGGCCTTTCAGGGAAGGAGCATCGAATGCCATCGGAAATGCAGGGGCGGAAAAGGAAAGCGGGGCGGCCGCAGGCGCCCCGCTCGCAGGCATCGGCCGGTTATTCGGCCGCGCCGGCCGCGTCCGCCGCCAGCAGCGGGATGCCCAGCGACTCGCGCACCTTGTTCTCGATCTCGCGCGACAGCTCGGGGTTCTCGCGCAGGAACTCGCGCGCGTTGTCGCGGCCCTGGCCGATCTTCTCGCCGTTGTAGGCGTACCAGGCGCCCGACTTGTCGATGATCTTGGCGGTCACGCCCATGTCGATGATCTCGCCCTCGCGGCTGATGCCCTCGCCGAACAGGATGTCGAACTCGGCCGTCTTGAACGGCGGCGAGACCTTGTTCTTCACCACCTTGACCTTGGTTTCGTTGCCGATGGCCTCGTCGCCCTTCTTGATGGTGCCGATGCGGCGGATGTCCAGGCGCACCGAGGCGTAGAACTTCAGCGCGTTGCCGCCGGTGGTGGTTTCGGGCGAACCGAACATCACGCCGATCTTCATGCGGATCTGGTTGATGAAGATGACCATGCAGTTGGTCTTCTTGATCGTGGCCGTGAGCTTGCGCAGCGCCTGGCTCATCAGGCGGGCCTGCAGGCCGGGCAGCGAGTCGCCCATCTCGCCTTCGATTTCGGCCTTGGGCGTGAGCGCGGCGACCGAGTCGACCACGATCAGGTCGACGGCGCCCGAGCGCACCAGCGAGTCGACGATCTCGAGCGCCTGCTCGCCGGTGTCGGGTTGGCTGATCAGCAGGTCGGACAGGTTCACGCCGAGCTTCTGGGCGTACTGCACGTCGAGCGCGTGCTCGGCGTCGACGAAGGCGCAGGTGCCGGCCTGCTTCTGCATGGCGGCGATGACCTGCAGCGTGAGCGTGGTCTTGCCCGAGGATTCAGGACCGTAGATCTCGACCACCCGGCCGCGCGGCAGGCCGCCGACGCCCAGGGCGATGTCGAGGCCCAGCGAGCCGGTGGAGACCACCTGGATGTCCTCGAGCGCCTCGCCTTCGCCGAGCCGCATGATCGTGCCCTTGCCGAACTGCTTCTCGATCTGGGCCAGCGCGGCCTGGAGGGCCTTGGCCTTTTCGCTGTTGGCGCCTGCGATGCTCGAGCCCTTGACGACTGCGTCCATGTGAAAAACTCCTTGAAGATCAACGGGTTGTGTATTGCCGGATCCATCTGCTTTTAATTACAGCCTGGATGCTTGAACAGTAGTGTAGGGGCAGATGGATTCGAGTAAACCCATTTTTTGGTCAGTTTGCTTTACCATTTGACGCCGTGAGCGACACCCCTTTTCCCCTCGACCCCGATGCCTGGCGCCAGACCCACCTGGGCCGGCTGCTCGGCCACGCGATGCGGCGCTTCGACGAGCGCGTGCTCGCGCTGATGGCGCACGACGTCGACGTGCCGCTCGCGCTGTCGAACCTGGCGGCGCGCGCGCAGGTCAGCGCGGCCCACGTCCACATCACGCGCCACCTCGCGCGCGAGGGCTCGCGCCTGACCGAGCTCGCCGAGCGCGCCGGCATGACCAAGCAGGCCATGGGCGCGCTGGTCGACCAGTGCGAGGCCTGGGGGCTGGTCACGCGCGGGCCCGATCCGCTCGATGCGCGCGCGCGGCGCGTGCTGTTCACGGCCGACGGCCTGGCCTGGCTCGAGGCCTTCCGCCAGGCGGTGACGCAGGCCGAGCGCGAGTTCCGCGCCAGCGTGGGCGACGAGGTCGCCACCGTGGTAACCATCGGTCTGGAAGCCTATACGGCGGGCTAGACTCCCTGCCGAGCGGAGACAACGAACGTGCAACGGCGCCGCCCCGCGGCGCGAACCGGGCTGGAGGTGGGCTATGCGGATTCTGATTGCCGAGGACGACCAGGTGCTGGCCGACGCCCTGCTGCGCAGCCTGCGCACCTCGGGCGCCGCGGTCGACCACGTGGCCAACGGCTCCGAGGCCGACACCGCGCTCATGACCCACAGCGAGTTCGACCTGCTGATCCTCGACCTCGGCCTGCCGAGCCTGCACGGCATCGAGATCCTCAAGCGCCTGCGCGCGCGCGGCTCGCAGCTGCCGGTGCTGGTGCTGACGGCGGCCGACAGCGTGGAGGAGCGCGTCAAGGGCCTGGACAACGGCGCCGACGACTACATGGCCAAGCCCTTCAGCCTGCAGGAGCTCGAGGCGCGCGTGCGCGCCCTCACGCGCCGCGGCATGGGCACCACCAGCAACGCGATCAAGCACGGCCCGCTGGTCTACGACCAGGCCGGCCGCGTCGCCACGCTCGACGGCAAGATGGTCGAGCTGTCGGCGCGCGAGCTGGGCCTGCTCGAGGTGCTGCTGCAGCGCGCGGGCCGGCTGGTCAGCAAGGACCAGCTGGTGGAGCGGCTGTGCGAATGGGGCGAGGAGGTGAGCCTCAACGCGATCGAGGTCTACATCCACCGCCTGCGCAAGAAGATCGAGAAGGGCCCGGTGCGCATCGCCACGGTGCGCGGGCTCGGCTACTGCCTCGAAAAGATCCAGTGACGCCCGCGCGGCCGCCAGGCGCGGCGGGTCCGGCCCCATGAAACTCTTCCAGCGCGCGCAGCGCTCCCTGTTCGGCGAGATCCTCGACTGGATGCTCACGCCGCTGCTGCTGCTGGTGCCGGTCAGCATCGGCGTGACCTGGCTGGTGGCGCAGGGCATCGCCAACGCGCCCTTCGACCGCGCGCTCGAGCACAACGTCGAGACGCTGGCGCGCATGGTCACGACGCAGAAGGGCGGCCCGCGCTTCGAACTGCCGCAGTCGGCGCGCGAGATCCTGCGCGGCGACGATGCCGACCGCGTGTACTACCAGGTGCTCGACAGCCACGGCGCGCTGCTCAGCGGCGAGCGCGACGTGCCGCATCCCAGCCTCGACGAGCCGCCGGTGATCGGCCAGGTCTCGCTGCGCGACGGCGAGATGAACGGCAAGCCGGTGCGCGTGGCCTCGGTCTGGCTGGCCGGCGAGCATCCCGACGCGCCGCCCGCGCTGCTGCAGATGGCCGAGACGCGCCAGAAGCAGTCGCTGCTGGCGGCCGAGATCATCAAGGGCGTGCTGCTGCCGCAGTTCGCGATCCTGCCGCTCGCGGTGCTGCTGATCTGGCTGGCGCTGGTGCGCGGCATCAAGCCGCTGTCGGTGGTGGAGGCGCGCATCCGCGAGCGCCGCCCGGGCGACCTGAGCCCGCTCGACGAATCCTCGGTGCCGCTGGAGGTGGTGCCGCTGGTGTCCTCGGTCAACGAGCTGCTCGACAAGCTCAACGATTCCATCGACACGCAGAAGCGCTTCCTGGCCGACGCGGCGCACCAGCTCAAGACGCCGCTCGCGGGCCTGCGCATGCAGGCCGACCTGGCGCAGCGCGAGAACGCCAACGCCGACGAGCTCAAGCAGTCGCTCAAGCAGATCGGCCGCGCCAGCGTGCGCGCCACCCACACGGTGAACCAGCTGCTGTCGCTGGCACGCGCCGAGGGCAACAGCGCCGGCGTCCATCGCCAGCCCTGCGACCTGGCGCGGCTCACGATCGAGGTGGTGCGCGAGGCGGTGCCGCGCGCGATCGAGAAGCGCATCGACCTCGGCTACGACGGTGTCGATCCCGGCTCGCGCGGCGTGGTGCTCGAGGGCAACCCGACCCTGCTCAAGGAGCTGGTGCGCAACCTGGTCGACAACGCGATCAACTACACGCCCTCGCGGCCCGAACGCGCCGGCGTGATCACCGCGCGGGTGCTGGCCGATCCCTTCGGCCGGGTGCTGCTGCTGCAGGTGGAGGACAACGGCCCGGGCATTTCCGAAGCCGACCGCGAGCTCGTGTTCGAACCCTTCTACCGCGTGCTCGGCAACGAGGCCGACGGCTCGGGCCTGGGACTGCCGATCGTGCGCGAGATCGCGAACCAGCACCATGCGCAGGTGACGCTCGAGGACGCGCATCCCGAGCGGCAGCCGCCGGGCGCGCGCTTCACGGTGCGCTTCGAGAGCGCGCCGGCCTGAACGGCTGGCCTATCGGGCGCTGGCGTCCGACGCGCCGGCCTTCGGCGGCTCGGCGCGGATCTGCAAGTACTCGGGATGGATCTGCCGCGTGAGGCGCTGCGGATCGCGCTCGTCGAGCCCCGCCGGCGCGAGGCCGATGCCCGCGAGGTCGCCGCGCGACCACAGCCAGTAGCCGCCGTTGAGGACCAGCAGGGCGATCACGAGCAGGCGCAGCGGCATCGCGGCGTCCGGTCTCAGAGGGCCATGCCGCGCGGCCGCACGCTGACTTCGTCGCTGACGATGGCCTGCAGGCCCTCGGCCGTGCGCACCTGCAGCTCGCCGGTCCACGAGACGCCTTCGCACAGACCCGCGCGGCCGTCGCTGAGCACCACCTCGCGCCCGCGCAGCACGTCGCGCGCCGCGAAGCGCTCGGCGAACGGCGCGAAGCCGCGCGCGCCGAAGGCGAGCACGTCGCGCACCAGCGGCGGGATCAGCTCGGCCAGCACCGCGGGAGACGTGGCGTCGGGGCGCCACTGGCGCATCCAGGCGGGCGGCGTGCGCATGCCCTCGGCCTCGCGCGTGCCGATGTTCACGCCGATGCCGATCACCACGTAGCGCGGCGCCGGTGCGGCACCGCCGGCATGCGGCAGCGCGGTCTCGATCAGGATGCCCACGAGCTTGCGCTCGTCGACCCAGAGGTCGTTGGGCCACTTGAGCCCGACCCTGGCCGCGCCCGTGGGATCGAGGTTCTCGGCCAGGCTCACGCCGACCGCGAGCGAGAGGCCCGACCAGTCGGCCGGCGCGAGCGGCAGGCCCAGCGAGAAGGTCAGCGACGGCGCGACATCGTCGCCGGGCTGCTGCGCGCTCTGCCAGGGCCGGCCGAGCCGGCCGCGGCCCGCGGTCTGGCGCTCGGCGACCAGCAGCACGGGCTCGGTCCGCCCGGCGCGCGCGCGCCGCATGAGTTCGGTGTTGGTGGAATCGACCTCGGCGACCACCTCGGCCGCGAAGCCCGGCAGCAGCGGGGCGACCGCGGCGGCGATCCGCTCCTCGTGCCACCGCAGGGCGCTGCCGCCGGCGGCCATGCTCAGAGCCCGCCGTTGCCGGCCGCGACGGGGGCGGTCTCGGCGACCGCCTCGGCCTTCTTCGGCTTGGCCGGCTTGTCGGCCTTCGCTTCCTTGTCCTTCTTCTTGCCGTCCTTCTTCTTGCCGTCCTTCTTCTTGTCCGACTTCTTGTCGGCCTTCTTTTCGGCTTTCTTCTCCGCCTTCTTGTCGGCCTTCTTCTTTTCGGCCTTCTTCGCTTCCTTCTTCTTCGCCTTCTTCTTTTTCTTCTTGTCGTCCTCGTCGTCGTCCTTCGGCGTGAGCAGCGTGCCGCGGCATTGCTCGGAGCCGCAGTAGCACGGGAACTCGGACAGCAGCTTCTCGGTGTACGGCTCGTCGATGATCAGACCGTAGTCGTAGTTGAGTTCCTCGCCGGCCGCGATGTTGCGCAGCGCCTTGATATAAACGCGCCCATCGACCTCGTCGGCTTCGCAGTTGGGCTCGCACGAGTGGTTGATCCAGCGGGCCGCATTGCCGTCGACGTTGCCGTCGATCACGCGCCCGTCGTCGATGTGGAAGTAGAAAGTGTGATTCGGCTGGGCCGGATCGTGCGGATGGCGGCGCAGGGCCTCCTTCCACGTGATGATCTCGCCCTTGTATTCGATGATCCGCTCGCCTTCGGCCAGGTCCTGCACCGCGAACACGCCGTTCCCATGAACGGAGGAACGCCGCGTCTGGATTCGGCGGGCGTTGGAAAGTGGGGATTTGGAAGGCATCGCCGAAGTCTGTTAGTTTGAATATGCACACATGCGCGTGCGCGTGTGCGCACGCGAGAAGCCGCCGAGTATAGAGAGAGCCCATGGCGCTGCGCGCATGGCCCGCGAGCCGGCTTGGCGAAACAGTTGAGAGAGCACAGATGACGAAGACATTGGTTATTGCAGAAAAACCGTCGGTGGCGCAGGACATCGTGCGTGCGCTCACGCCGGTGGCCGGCAAGTTCGACAAGCACGACGAGCACTTCGAGAACGACCAGTACGTCGTGACCAGTGCCGTCGGCCACCTGGTGGAAATCCAGGCGCCCGAGGAGTTCGACGTCAAGCGCGGCAAGTGGAGCTTCGCCAACCTGCCGGTGATCCCGCCGCACTTCGACCTCAAGCCGGTCGACAAGACCAAGACCCGCCTCAACGCGGTGGTCAAGCAGGCCAAGCGCAAGGACGTGACCCAGCTCGTGAACGCCTGCGACGCGGGCCGCGAGGGCGAGCTGATCTTCCGCCTGATCGAACAGTACGCCGGCGGCAAGACGGGCCTGAACAAGCCGGTGCGCCGGCTGTGGCTGCAGTCGATGACGCCGCAGGCGATCCGCGACGGCTTCGACTCGCTGCGCACCGAGAAGCAGATGCAGGGCCTGGCCGACGCCGCGCGCTCGCGCTCCGAGGCCGACTGGCTGGTGGGCATCAACGGCACGCGCGCGATGACGGCCTTCAATTCGCGCGACGGCGGCTTCTTCCTGACCACCGTGGGCCGGGTGCAGACGCCCACGCTGTCGGTGGTGGTCGAGCGCGAGGAGCAGATCCGCAAGTTCGTCTCGCGCGACTACTGGGAAGTGCACGCCAGCTTCCTGGCCGAAGCCGGCCACTACCCGGGCAAGTGGTTCGACCCGGCCTGGAAGAAGGCCAACGCGCCGCTGCTGCCCAACGGCGAGCCCGACCCCGAGCAACGCGCCGACCGGGTCTGGAACGAGCGCGACGCGCTGGCCATCGCCGAGGCCGCGCGCGGCAAGCCCGCCAGCGTCACGGAGGAAAGCAAGCCCACCACCCAGGCCTCGCCGCTGCTGTTCGACCTGACCTCGCTGCAGCGCGAGGCCAACAGCCGCTTCGGCTACTCGGCCAAGACCACGCTGGCGCTGGCGCAGAGCCTGTACGAACGCCACAAGGCGCTGACCTATCCGCGGACCGACTCGCGCGCCCTGCCCGAGGACTACCTGCCGGTGGTCAAGCAGACCCTGGGCATGCTCGCCACCAGCGGCATGCGCCACCTCGCGCCGTTCGCGCAGCAGGCGATCGACAACAACTACGTCAAGCCGAGCAAGCGCATCTTCGACAACGCGAAGGTGTCGGACCACTTCGCGATCATCCCGACCCTGCAGGCGCCCAGCGGCCTGTCGGAAGCCGAGCAGCGCCTCTACGACTTCGTGGTGCGCCGCTTCCTGTCGGTGTTCTTCCCGAGCGCCGAATACCAGGTCACGACCCGCGTCAGCACGGTGGCGCAGGCCGGCAAGAACTACGCCTTCCGCTCCGACGGCAAGGTGCTGGTCAAGCCGGGCTGGCTCGCGATCTACGGCAAGGAAGCCGTCAGCGACGACGACGAGAAGGACGGCAAGAACCTGGTGCCGGTCAAGCCCGGCGAGATGGTGCTGGCCGAGAGCGTCGACACCAAGGGCCTGAAGACCCGCCCGCCGGCGCGCTACTCCGAAGCCACGCTGCTCGGCGCCATGGAAGGCGCGGGCAAGACCATCGACGACGAGGAACTGCGCGAGGCGATGCAGGAGAAGGGCCTGGGCACGCCAGCCACGCGCGCGGCCACCATCGAAGGCCTGATCGCCGAGAAGTACATGCTGCGCGAGGGCCGCGAGCTGATCCCGACCGCCAAGGCCTTCCAGCTCATGACGCTGCTGCGCGGCCTCGGCGTGGAGGAACTCTCCAAGGCCGAGCTCACCGGCGAATGGGAATACAAGCTCGCGCAGATGGAGAAGGGGTCGCTCAGCCGCGACGCCTTCATGCGCGAGATCGCGGCGATGACCGAGCACATCGTCAAGAAGGCCAAGGAGTACGACCGCGACACGGTGCCGGGCGACTACACGACGCTGGCCACGCCCTGCCCCAACTGCGGCGGCGTGGTGAAGGAGAACTACCGCCGCTACGGCTGCACCGGCAAGAGCGGCACCGGCGAGGACGCCTGCGGCTTCTCGTTCGGCAAGTCGCCGGCCGGACGCACCTTCGAGGTCGCCGAGGCCGAGGCGCTGCTGCGCGACAAGCACATCGGCCCGCTCGAGGGCTTCCGCTCCAAGGCCGGCTGGCCCTTCACCTCCGAGATCGTGCTCAAGTACGACGAGGAGGCGAAGAACTGGAAGCTGGAGTTCGACTTCGGCGACGACAAGAACGAGGACAGCGGCGAGATCATCGATTTCAGCGAGCAGGACACGGTCGGACCCTGCCCGATCTGCGGCGCGCCCGTGTTCGAGCACGGCAGCAACTACGTCTGCGAGAAGTCGGTGCCGACCCAGGCCCAGCCCACGCCGAGCTGCACCTTCAAGACCGGCAAGATCATCCTGCAGCAGCCGGTGGAACGCGCGCAGATGGAGAAGCTGCTGGCCACCGGCAAGACCGACCTGCTCGACAAGTTCGTCTCGATGCGCACTCGCCGCGCCTTCAAGGCCTTCCTGACCTGGAACGCCGAAGAAGGCAAGGTGACCTTCGAGTTCGCGCCACGCGAGGGCGGCAGCAAATTCCCGCCGCGCAAGACCTTCGGCAAGGCCGCGCCGGCCGGCAAGACCGCGGCCGCCAAGAAGGTGGCGGCGAAGAAGGCGCCCGCGGCCAAGAAGGCACCGGCCGAGAAGAAGACGCCGCGCAAGACCGGCGCCGGCCTCAAGCCCAGCGACGCGCTCGCCGCGGTGATCGGCAACGAGCCGGTGGCGCGCACCGAGGTGGTCAAGAAGCTCTGGGACTACATCAAGGCCAACGGCCTGCAGGACGCGAAGGACAAGCGCTCGATCAATGCCGACGCCAAGCTCAAGCCGGTGTTCGGCAAGGACCAGGTGACGATGTTCGAGCTCGCGGGCATCGTGGGCAAGCACCTCACGGCGCCCTGAGCCATGCGGCGCAGACGCTTCGCGGGCACGGCCGGCACCCTTGCATTGGCGCTGCTTTCCGCCTGGGCTCCGGCCCGGGCTGCCGACTGGCCCGACAAGCCCGTCAAGCTGGTGGTGCCCTTCCCGCCCGGGCAGGCCACCGACATCTTCGCGCGCGCGCTCGCCGAGCAGCTCGGCCGCCGGCTGGGCCAGCCGGTGATCGTCGACAACAAGGCCGGCGCCGGCAGCAACATCGGCACCGAGTTCGTGGTGCGCTCGCAGCCCGACGGCTACACGCTGGTGGTGGCCGGCAGCGCGATGGCGGTCAACCAGACGCTCTACGCCAAGCCCGGCTTCGACCCGCGCCGCGACCTCGTGGGCATTTCCCTGATCGCCAAGGTGCCGCTGGTGTTCCTCGCCACGCCCGAGAGCGGCATCCGCACGCTGGGCGAGCTCACCGCGCGCGCGAAGGCCGAGCCCGGCCGGCTCAGCTACGCGAGCGCCGGCATCGGCGGCACGCAGCATCTGTCGGGCGAGATGTACAAGTCGGCGGCGCATGTGTTCGTCACGCACATTCCGTACCGGGGCAGCGGGCCCGCGCAGGCCGACTTCCTCGGCAACCAGGTGCCGCTGATGATCGATTCGGTGACCGCCGCGCTGCCGCACATCAAGGCCGGCAAGGCGATCCCGCTGGCCGTGACCTCGGCCACGCGCTCCTCGCAGCTGCCCGAGGTGCCCACCGTGCGCGAGAGCGGCGTGGCCGGCACGCGCGACTTCGAGGCCGTGGGCTGGCTCGGCCTGATGGCGCCGCGCGGCACGCCCGCCGAGGTGGTGACGCGCCTGAACCGCGAGGTGACCGAGATCCTCAAGAGCGAGCAGATGGCGCGCTTCATGCGCGAGCGCGGCTCGGAGCCGGCGCCCACCACCGGGCCCGAGTTCGACCGCTTCGTCGCGAGCGAGATCGGGCTCTGGGGCGCGGCCGTCAAGGCCTCGGGCGCGAAGCCCGAATAGTCGCCACGGGAACCCGGCACGATCTCCAGGGTCTTGTTACAGGCCGCCACGGCCCGCGGCCTATAGTCGTTCGATCCACCCTGGGACAGATTCCATGAAGTCATTGATTGCCACCGCCTTCGCCCTCGCCATGGGCTTCTCGCTCGCGGGCTGTGCCTCGTCCTCGCGCACCGCCGATGCCGGCGGCACCGCCTCCTCGGGCAGCGGCGTGACGGTGTTCGGCACCATCGACGCCGGCGTCAGCGGCTACTCGACCAAGTCCGAGCGCCGCTGAACCGGCGCGGCGCTCAGCGGCGCCGCCGCAGCAGCGCCTGCTGCAGCACGCGCGCCGCGCGGTCGCGGATCTTGCCGGGCGCGCCGCGCAGCGTGGTCTTCGGCGCCACCTTGGCGGTGGCGCAGGCCCACAGGAAGTCGTGCAGGATCGGCGTGTCGTCCACGGTCTCGGTGCTGCCGTACTTGTGGAATTCGGGGTGCCACTGCGTGGCCGCGATGTAGCTGCGGCCACGGTCGGGCCGGCGGCGGATCGCCTCGGGCACGCGGTCGGGCAGGCTCCAGGCCTCGACCTCGAAACCCGGCGCGAGGTCCTTCACGCCCTGGTGATGGATGCTGTTGACGCGCGCGGTCTGCACCTCGGGATAGAGCTTCGCGAGCCGCGTGCCCGGCACGATCCCGATCTGGTGGAAGTTCTGGTCGTAGGTCACCGGGTCGCGGTGGCGCAGCGTCTCGGGATGGCCGTGCTGCTCCTCGATGTCCTGGTAGAGCGTGCCGCCGAAGGCCACGTTGATGAGCTGCAGCCCGCGGCACACGCCGAAGATCGGCTTGCCGGCCTGCTCGAAGGCCTCGACCAGCGCGAGGTCGTAGAGGTCGCGGATGCGGTCGCCGATCCAGGCGTCCTTCAGCGGCACCTCGCCATAGCTGCCGGGCCAGACGTCGGCGCCGCCGTGCATCACCACGCCGTCGAGCCACTCGGCGTAGTGCGAGAGCTTGGTGTCGCCGCGCGCGGTCTCGCCCGTGGGGCAGGGCACCATCACCACCATCGCACCGGCCGACATCAGCCAGTGGGCGATCGACTGCTCGACGTACTGCAGGGTCTTGTTGGTGAACAGCGAGCGCGCCGGATCGGCGTGCGAGAAGCAGGCGGACAAACCGATCTTGAGTCGGGCGGAGACGGGCTGGGGCATCTCGATGGGTTCCCTGTGAGCGAAATTCATTCTGCGCCCACCGAACTTCGGTCGTGTGTCAGCCGAACCCGCGAAGTATCCTGTCGGGCCCACAAGGAGACACCGCATGCAGACGATCAAGGGGCCCGCCATCTTCCTGGCCCAGTTCGCGGGCGATACCGCGCCCTTCAACTCGCTCGACGCGATCGCGGGCTGGGCCGCGGGCCTGGGCTACAAGGGCGTGCAGATCCCGAGCTGGGACGCGCGGCTGATCGACCTGAAGCAGGCCGCCGAGAGCAGGACCTACTGCGAGGAGATCCAGGGCACGCTCGCCGCGCACGGCCTCTCGATCACCGAGCTCTCGACCCATCTGCAGGGCCAGCTGGTGGCGGTGCACCCGGCCTACGACGCGGGCTTCGACGGCTTCGCAGCGCCCGAGGTGCGCGGCAATCCGGCGGCGCGCCAGCAGTGGGCGGTGCAGCAGCTGCACTACGCGGCGAAGGCCTCGGCGAACCTAGGCCTCACGGCGCACGCGACCTTCTCGGGCGCGCTGGCCTGGCCCTACCTGTACTCGTGGCCGCCGCGCCCGCCGGGACTGATCGAGGAGGCCTTCGACGAGCTCGCGCGGCGCTGGCGCCCGATCCTCGACGCCTTCGACGCCGCGGGCGTGGACGTGGGCTACGAGATCCATCCGGGCGAGGACCTGCACGACGGCGTGAGCTACGAGATGTTCCTCGAGCGCGTGAACAACCATCCGCGCGCCTGCCTGCTCTACGACCCGAGCCACTTCGTGCTGCAGCAGCTCGACTACCTGGCCTACATCGACCACTTCCACGAGCGCATCAAGATCTTTCACGTGAAGGACGCCGAGTTCAACCCGACCGGCAAGCAGGGCGTGTACGGCGGCTTCCAGAAGTGGATCGACCGCGCCGGGCGCTTCCGCTCGCTGGGCGACGGGCAGGTCGACTTCAAGGCCATCTTCTCAAAGATGGCGCAGTACGACTTCCCGGGCTGGGCGGTGCTCGAGTGGGAGTGCTGCATCAAGCACCCCGAGGACGGCGCGCGCGAGGGCGCGAAGTTCATCGCCGACCACATCATCCGCGTGGCCGACCGCGCCTTCGACGACTTCGCAGCCGGCGGTGTCGACGTGGCGGCCAACCGGCGCGTGCTCGGCCTCGACTGACGCAGCCGCTCAGCGATGCAGCGGGCAGCCGTTGCGCTCGCCGCGAAATTCCGACGAGGCCGCGTAGGCCGCCTTGCGCGCGCGCATCACTCCGCCCAGCGGCCGGTGCGCCGCGAGCGCCTGCCAGGGGCTGAAGGCAATGCCGTCGTCCATCTCGCGCGACAGCTCCTCGCTCCAGCCTGCTTGCGGCGGCGCCAGCACGCGCGCGACCGTCACGTAGGGACTGAGTTCCTGCGGCCATTCGACCGAGGCGTCCTCGACCGGCATGCGCTCAAGGTCGACGCACAGCTGGGCCCGCAGCTCCCACTCGCCGCCGTGCGTGCGCAGGAAGTCCATCACCGCCTCGCGCGTGCCGTCGGGCTTGCCGTCCAGATGCAGTTCGGCCTTCTCGAGCGCCACGAGCGCCTCGGACACCGGCGCGAGTTGCAGCTTGGCGATGTGATCGCCGAAGCGGATCGGCACCTGCGTGAAGAAGGTGGCACCCAGCGGATGGGTCAGCGGATGCGCGCCCAGCGCGACCAGCTTCGCGCTCGAGCCGCCCGCAACCTCGATCAGCTTCTCGATGCTCTGCAGCACGCCCGACAGCAGCAGCTTGCCGGTCGGCGCGCGGTCGGTGGTGGCCGCGAGCAGCTTGAGGCTGCGCAGGAAGCCGCGCGCGTCGGGCGCGACGAACACCGGGCCGTCGACGAACAGGAAGTCCTGCGTGGTGTGGCCCTCGGAGCCCTCGACGCGCTCGCCCTCGACGTCGAACACCTTGAGCGCCATGCCGCGCGGCAGCGAGATGCGGTCGTCGAGCACCTCGGCCGGCGGCGTCGACAACCGCATCGCCGCGCGATGGCGCCCCGGCCTGGCGAACAGGCCCTGCGCGTAGGCGGGCGGCAGGCCTTCGGGCACGACGAGTTCGGCATGCAGCAGGCCGTGGCTCTTGGCGTGCACGGCGCGCATGGCATGGCCGGTGTGCTCGGCCATGGTCTGCGCCATCTCGCGCAAGGTGGCGACCAGCTCGATCTGCGTCTGGGCCTCGTCCTCGCGTTCGGTCTCCACGGAGGGATCGAAACGCACGGGGGCAAGCGTGGATGTGGGCGTGGCGGTGTCGTTCATGGTCGAGGCTCCTTGGGCATCGTGGGCCGAGCCATTGAGCGCGGCACGACCGGCGCGCGATGTAGGCCGTCGGCTCCCGTGGCTGCGCTCGACCGCCTGCACGAGAGGCTGCGTCAGCCGGCGCGGGCGAGCTGCGCCACGCGCCGGATCGCGTCGTCGATGCGCGCGGCCTCGATCAGCCCGTAGCCGAAGGCCAGGCCCTCGGGCGCGTCGGCCACGCGCGGGTCGAAGGCATAGCGCGACAGCGGCGCCAGCGCGATGCCGGCCTCGGCCGCGCGCCGCGCCAGCGCCTCGGCGCGCAGCGGCGCATGCAGCCAGGCCGACAGGTGCAGGCCGGCCTGCGAGGGAATGGCCTCGAACAGGTCCGCGCCATGGCGCACCAGCGCCTCGAGCAGCAGGCGGCGGCGCTCGCCGTAGACCTTGCGCATCCTGCGGATGTGGCGCGCCAGGTGGCCCTCGGCGATGAAGTCGGCCAGCGCGTCCTGGCCCAGCACCGGGCTGTGCCAGTCGGCCAGCTCGCGCATGCGCACCAGCGCCGCGCGCGCCCACGGCGGCGCCACCACGAAGCCCAGGCGCAACGCGGGAAAGAGGCTCTTCGAGAAGGTGCCCACGTAGCAGACCGAGTCGGCGCGGTCCAGCGTCTGCAGCGCGTCGAGCGGGCGGCCGGCGAAGCGAAATTCGCTGTCGTAGTCGTCCTCGATCACCACCGCCTGGCGCTCGCGCGCGAAGGCCAGCAGCGCGGCGCGCCGCGGCGTCGACATGGCCACGCCGGTGGGGAACTGGTGCGAGGGCGTCACGCAGATCACGCGCGCCTCGGCCGGCAGCCGCTCGACGCACAGGCCCTCGGCGTCGGTGGGCACGGGCACCACCTTCGCGCCCGCGGCCGACAAGGCCTCGCGCAGCGAGGGATAGGACAGCTGCTCGACCGCCACCACCGTGCGCCCCGGCACGACGAGGATGCGCGCGAGCAGCCCGAAGGCCTGCTGCGCGCCGGCGGTGACGACGATGTCGTCGGCACCGCAACCGACCGCGCGCGTGAAGGACACGTGGCGCGCGATCGCCTCGCGCAGCGCCGGCTGGCCGCGTGGATCGGCGTACTGCGCCGCTTCGCCGCCGCCGCGCGCGATGCGGCGCAGCGCGCGGTCGGACAACCGGCGCCAGATGTCGAAGGGCAGCGCGCTCGCATCGGGCAGGCCGATGCGGAAATCGTCGCGCGCCGGGCGCTGCTGCAGCGTGGGCGGCAAGTTGGCGCCGGGCACGCGCGGCGGGGCCAGGCGCGGGTCGCGGCGCGGCGTGCCGGCCTCGACCCGTGGCGACCGGCCGCGGCGCGAGGCCGGCAGGGTGTCGGCCACGTAGGTGCCGGCCCCGGGGCGGGCGACCAGGTAGCCCTCGCTGAGCAGCAGGTCGTAGGCCGCCAGCATGGTGTTGCGCGACACGCCCAGGCGCTGCGCGAGCGCGCGCGTGGCGGGCAGGCGGGCACCGGGCCGCAGCCGGCCGTCGAGGATGGCGGCGTGCAGCTGCCGGTGCAGCTCGCGCAGCAGTTCGCGCGAGCCGGTCGCGGGCAGCTGCAGGGACAGCTCGAAAAGTGGCTCCATGGAATTGGCAGATTGTGGTTCTTTTGAGGAACCAATCGCAAGCCTACGCTGGAGTCCTTGGAATGCTCGATGGAGAACCCGCCATGCACCACGATCCCGCCCCCTCTTCCACCGCTCCCGCCACGCCGGAACGCCTGCCGCCGAGCCTCGCCTGGCTCGCGCTCGGCGCCTTCGCGATCGGCACCGAGAGCTTCATCGTCGCCGGCCTGCTGCCAGTGCTCGCGGCCGACCTGCGAATCAGCCCCACGCACGCGGGCCAGCTCGTGCTGCTGTTCGCGCTCAGCTATGCGATCGGCTCGCCGCTGATGGCCGCGGCCTGCGCGCGCTTCGGCCGCCGGCCGCTGCTGGTCGCGAGCCTCGCGGCCTTCAGCGGCCTCACGCTGCTGGCGTCGATGGCGCAGGGCTTCGGCCAGCTCGCGCTGGCGCGGCTGGCGCTGGGCCTGGTGGCGGGCGTGTTCGTGCCGACCGCGAGCGCGGTGGCGGCTTCGCTGGTGTCGCCCGCCTTGCGCGGCCGTGCGCTGGCGATCGTCACCGGCGGCGGCACGCTGGCGGTGGCGCTCGGCGTGCCGCTGGGCGCCTGGATCGCGGGCTGGGGCGGCTGGCGCACGGCCTACCTGCTGATCGCCGCGCTGGGCCTGGTCGCGACCGTGGGACTGGCGGCCGGGCTGCCGCGCCGGCTCGCGGTGGCGGCGCCCGCCGCATCGGGCGGCGCGGCCTTCGCCGTGCTGCGCGCGCCGGGCGTGCTGGCCGGACTCGGCGCCAGCGTGCTCTGGACCACGGGCGGCTTCAGCTTCTACACCTACATCGCCCTCTTCCTCTCGCGCACGGTGGGCATCGGCCCCGAAGGTATCGGCGCGGTGTTCGTCGCCATCGGCGTGGCGGCGGCGCTCGGCACCGCGGCCGGCGGCTGGGCCACCGACCGCTTCGGCGCCGACCGGGTGGCGCGCGGCTTCGCGCTGCTGCTGGTGGCGGTCCTCGGCGGGCTGTCGCTCGCGGCCCAGGCGCTGCCCGGCGGCCTGGCGCTGCCGGCCGTGGTGGGCCTGGCGGCGCTGTGGGGTTTCGCGGGCTGGGGCTTCGGGCCGGCGCAGGCGGTGCGGCTGATCCGGCTGGCGCCCGAGCGCGCGCCGATGACGCTGTCGCTCAACGCCTCGGCGATCTACCTCGGGATCGCGGCCGGCTCGCTGTTCGGTGGCGTGGCGATCGCGTGGTTCGGCGTGAGCGCCGTCGGCTGGGTGGGCGCGGCCTGCCAGCTGGCCGGCGTGCTGCTGCTGGCCCGGGGCCGCCAGCGCGGCGGTGCGCTCGCGCGGGTCGGGGAGCCTGCGACGGCCTGAGGGCTTTCAGCTCCTCTTTTAATAGCAATATCGGCCGATTTGTCGCGCGTTCGCGCCAGTCCCGACCGAAACCTGAGCAACAGTCATGCCAGTCCGGTTACAATGCCGGGTTCGTTTCGATACTACGACGAAGTCTTTTCTCGTCACCCCACCGGCTGGCCGATTGGCACCGAGGCCCCCTGAACCCGATTTGAAATCCCCGGGTTCCGCACCTCCCCCGCCAGGCACGCCGGTTCTTGCCGTGTGTTGGAGCGCCAGTTCCGGCGCCCATGATTGCCACCACGGTCTTCGTTCATGTTGAAGCGAGCAGAGCGCGTCCCCGCTGCGCCGTGTGTGTCGGCCGGCCGTCGCGCCTGAAACCAAACACGACGGATTTCATTCATATCCAACAGACAACGAAGATTCGAGGTAATAAAGCATGCCGAAGGAAGAACTGATCGAAATGAACGGCGCAGTGACCGAAGTCCTGCCCGATTCGCGCTACCGCGTCACGCTCGACAACGGTCACCAGCTGATCGCCTACAGCGGCGGCAAGATGCGCAAGCACCACATCCGCATCCTGGCGGGCGACAAGGTGTCGCTGGAGCTCTCGCCCTACGACCTGACCAAGGGCCGCATCACCTTCCGCCACCTGGAACGCCGCGGTCCTCCGCCGACGGGTCCCGGCGGCAACAACGGCGGCGCCCAGCGCCGCTGAACGACCGGCAAGCGCCGACCGTCGCAGCCCCCGAGGGCCTTGCAGCACTGTCGCCCTGGCGGCGGGCTGCAAGGCCCTGATTTTTTTGCTCCTCCGACTCTTCTCCAAGCTTCCGCCGGGCCTGCTGGCGGCCACGCCATGACCACCACCTCCCCCGACGACTTCGCCACCCTGCCGCTCGCGCCGCAGGTGCTGGCCAACCTCGCGCAGCTCGGCTACGCGCGCATGACGCCGATCCAGGCCGCGAGCCTGCCGGTCGCGCTGCTCGGCAAGGACCTGATCGCCCAGGCCAAGACCGGCAGCGGCAAGACCGCCGCCTTCGCGCTGGCGCTGCTGGCCAACCTCAATCCGCGCCGCTTCGCGGTGCAGGCGATGGTGCTGTGCCCCACGCGCGAGCTGGCCGACCAGGTCACGACCGAGATCCGACGTCTGGCGCGCGCGGAAGAGAACATCAAGGTGGTCACGCTGTGCGGCGGCGTCGCGCTGCGCGGGCAGACCGCGAGCCTGGCGCATGGCGCCCACGTGGTGGTGGGCACGCCGGGGCGGATCATGGACCACCTCGAGCGCGAGAACCTCGCGCTCGACGCGCTCAACACGCTGGTGCTCGACGAGGCCGACCGCATGCTCGACATGGGCTTCTTCGACGACATCGTGACCGTGGCGCGCCAGTGCCCGAAGGAGCGCCAGACGCTGCTGTTCTCGGCCACCTATCCCGAAGGCATCGCCAAGCTCGCGCAGCAGTTCATGAAGGACCCGCAGCAGATCGCGGTGCAGGCCCAGCACACGGGCAGCGCGATCCGCCAGCGCTGGTACCAGGTCAAGGACAACGAGCGGTTGCACACCGTGAGCCGGCTGCTCGACCACTTCCGCCCGGCCAGCACGCTGGCCTTCTGCAACACCAAGCAGCAGTGCCGCGACCTGGTCGAGGTGCTCAAGGCGCAGGGCTTCAGCGCGCTCGCGCTGTTCGGCGAGCTCGAGCAGCGCGAACGCGACCAGGTGCTGGTGCAGTTCGCCAACCGCAGCTGCTCGGTGCTGGTGGCCACCGACGTGGCGGCGCGCGGCCTGGACATCGCGCAGCTCGAAGCCGTGATCAACGTCGACGTGACGCCCGATGCCGAGGTGCACGTGCACCGCATCGGCCGCACCGGCCGCGTCGGCCAGCAGGGCGGCGCCGAGGGCCTGGCGCTGAACCTCGCGAGCATGGACGAGATGGGCTTCGTCGGGAAGATCGAGCAGCTGCAGGGCCGCGAGTCCGAATGGCACCCGCTCGCCGAGCTCACGCCCGGCCAGGGCGCGCCGCTCGCGCCGCCGATGGCCACGCTGCAGATCGTGGGCGGACGCAAGGAGAAGATCCGCGCCGGCGACGTGCTGGGCGCGCTGACCGGCGACTGCGGCTATGCGAAGGAGCAGGTCGGCAAGATCAACGTCAACGAATACTCGACCTACGTCGCGGTCGAGCGCGGCATCGCCGCCGAGGCGACGCGCCGGCTCAACGACGGCCGCATCAAGGGCAAGAGCGTCAAGGTCCGGCTGCTGGATCTCTGAGGTCGCCCGCGAGCGCGGCGGCGCCGCCGGCCGCCGAGGTCGGCGCGACCGGCGCGTCGAGCACCGGTACCACGTCTTCGGGCGGCGCCGGCGCGACATCCTCGCGCAGCGCCAGCCGGTTCGCGAGCCGGAACGCCACCGTCACGGCGAGCACGCCGAAGATCGAGGCGCCCACCGCCTGCCCGATCAGCACGCCGGCCGCGCCATACTGCGCGCCCCACCAGACGAAGGGCACCGTGCCCACGGTCGCGCGGCCCCAGTTGAAGACCGTCGACAGCAGCGGATGGCCGAGGTTGTTGAACGAGGCATTGGCCACGAACAGGCCGCCCGCGAAGAAGAAGCTGGCCGCCAGCCAGCTGCAGAACAGCGCGATCAGCTCGGCCGAGACGCCGTCGGCCGAGAAGGCGCGGATCAGCAGGTCCTGCCCCAGCGCCAGCACCGCCCAGGCCACCGCCACCGACACGCCCATGACCAGCAGGCTGTCGCGCAGCCCCTGGCGCACGCGCCGGTACTGCCCGGCGCCGAGGTTCTGCGCCAGGATCGGCCCGACCGCACCGCTCAGCGCGTAGACCAGCCCGAAGGCCACCGGGCTCACGCGGTCGATGGTGGCGGCGCCGGCCACGGCCGCCGGCCCGAACTGCGCGATGCTGTGGGTGACGAAGGCGGCGCTCACCGGCGTCGCGAGATTGGTCAGCACCGCCGGCCCGGCCACCGCGGCCATCGCGCGGGCATCGGCGCCCAGCTGCTTCGGCTCGAAACGGCCCAGCATGCGGTGCCGCACCGCCACGCCGTGCAACCCGACCGCGGCCAGCGCCAGCCGCGAGAACACGGCGCTCACGGCGGCGCCGTCGAGCCCCATGCCGAAGCCGAAGATCAGGATCGGGTCGAGCACCGCGGTGACGAAGGCGCCGACCAGCGTGACCATCATCGCGCGCCGCGCGTCGCCGACCGCGCGCAGCAGCGCCGAGCAGGCCATGCCCAGGCCGAGCAGCGGCAGCGTGTGCACCGTGATCGCGAGGTAGCGCTGCGCGAAGCGCGCGGTCTCCCCCTCGGCGCCCAGCGCATGCACGGCCGGGCCGAGGAAGAAGGCGGTGCCGCTGCCGGCCACCAGCGAGATCGCCGCCATCAGCACCAGGCTCGCGGTGGCGATGCGGCGCGCGTCGTGCGCGCGGCCCGCGCCCACGGTGCGCGAGACCACGGCGGCGATGCCGATCATCAGCCCGATGCACAGCGAGGTGTGGAAGAAGCCGACCACCCCCGCGAAACCCACGGCCGCGGCGATGGCCTTCTCGCCGAGCAGCGAGATGTAGAACAGGTTGATCAGGTCGACCGCGAACACCGCGATCAGGCCGATGGCGCCGGTGCCCGCCATCACGCAGACATGCCGCAGCAGCGAGCCCGTGACGAACCTCGGCCGGGCCATGTCTCCCCCCATTGCGCTTTCTGGCATGCAAAATCCTCGCTGTGGCCTAATTACGCCTTCGAACTTCACTTTTACCCGAGCTTTCCATGCCCAAGAAAATCCGTACCGAAGCCGACCGTCTCGCCAGCCCGAAGCCCGTGCCCCTGCCCGGCTTCACCCTGCCGCGCAACGGTGGCGGCCAGAAGGTCAGCCTCGAGCGCGGCACCGCGACGCGCAGCAAGAAGAACCCCGGCAAGCGCGCCAAGAAGGGCGGCTGATCCGGCCTTCGCCGCCACGGCCCGCCGGGCCGGTGGCGCGAAACCCCGACAAACGCGCCCGCGGGCGCGTTTCGTCGTTGAGGGCCCCCTGCCGGGGCTATGAGGCTTCGATGTCCGACGACAACCAGATCCTGATCCCGCCCTCGTTCTTCGCCGTCTACACCGACGCGCGGCAGCGGCTGCGCGAGCCCATCGGCGTGGTGCGCGCGCGCTACGAGATCTGCGAGGACCTGGCCAGCCACCTGGTGGGCCATGCGCAGATCCAGCACCACACCGAGGTGCCGGTCGAGAACGAGATCCTGGCGCGCATCCACGCCGGCCTGGCCGCGCCCGAGGCGGGCCTGCAGCCCGGCGAGGCCGACTGGGTGGTGCAGCGGCTGGCCGAGCTGCTGGGCTGGCCCGGGCCCGAACCGGTGCCGTCCGGGGACTGAACCCGGCGCCGCCGCCATGCTGCTCCAGGTCGGCGAACTCGCGCGGCGCACCGGGCTCACGGTGCGCACGCTCCATCACTACGACGCCATCGGCCTGCTCGCGCCCTCGGCGCGCTCGGAGGCTGGCTACCGGCTCTACGGCGCCGACGACATCGCGCGGCTGCATGCGATCCAGGCGCTGCGGCTGCTCGGGCTGCCGCTGGCCGAGATCGGCGGGCTGCTGGGCGCCGGCGGCGAATCGCTGCCCGCGATCGTCGAGCGCCAGATCGCCGCGCTCGACCGGCAGATCGCGCAGGCCACGGCGCTGCGCGAGCGGCTCGCGCTGCTCGAACAGCGGCTGGCCGAGGGCGGCCGCCCCGACACCGGCGACTGGCTCGCGACGCTCGAGCAGATGAGCACCTACGGCCGCTACTTCAGCCCGGAGGAGATCCGTGCGCTGATGGCGAACTGGAAGGCGGTGGCCGACCAGTGGCCGCCGCTGATCGCCGAGGTGAGCGAGCGCATGGCGCGCGGCGTGCCGGCCGATGCGCTCGAGCTGCAGCCGCTGGCCGCGCGCTGGATGACGCTGATGGGCCAGTGGATGGACGGCAACTACGACCTGATCGAGCGCTGGGGCGAGATGTACCGCAGCGAGCCGGTGGCGCGGCGCGACGACGGCCCCTCGGCCGCGCTGATCGGCTACATCGAAGAGGCCATCGGCCTGCGCATGGCCGCGCTGCTGCGCCACCTCGACGCCGAGGACTTCGCGCGCCTGGGCACGCCGCCCGACGCGGCCTGGCGCCGGCTCTCGGGCGAACTCGAGGCCCTGCAGGCCCGGGGCGCGGCGCCCGGCGATCCGGCCGTGCAGGCGATCGCGCGCGAATGGGCCGCGCTGTTCGATGCCTTCTGCGACCACGACCCGGGCATCGCGGCCCGGCTGATGCGGGCCATGGCCACCGAGCCCGTGCTGCAGGCCGCGGCGGTGACCGCGCCGCCGGTGCGCGAGCTGCTGCTGCGCGCCATGGCGACGCTGCGCGCGGCCTGAAAAAACCCGCTCGTCCCCGCTTGACCCTGACGTTGCGTGAGGCCCAACAGTGGCCGCATGAACAACGCCAACACCCCTCCTTCCGCCCCGCAACGCCTGCACGCGCTCGACAACCTGCGCGCCCTCATGATGTGGCTGGGCATCGTGCTGCACGTGGCCCTCAACCACCTCACCGTCGCCTCGCCGCTGCCCTGGCGCGACCCGCAAACTTCGCGCGTCGCCGACCTGCTGCTGCTGTTCATCCACGGCTTCCGCATGCCGGTGTTCTTCGTGCTCGCGGGCTTCTTCGTCGCGCTGCTGGTCGAGCGGCGCGGCGCCGGCGCCATGCTGCGCCACCGCGCGCTGCGGCTCGCCCTGCCCTTCGCGCTGTTCTGGCCGCCGCTGTTCGCGCTGACCACGCTGCTCGCGATGGTCTACATCCACCTCACGGTGCGCGGCGTGCCGGGGCTCGACGCGGCGCTGGCGCCGCCGCGCCCGCCGGGCGGCTCGCCATTCAACACGCTGCACCTGTGGTTCATCTACCAGCTGTTCTGGCTCTGCGTGCTGGCCTGGGCCGGCGCGAAGCTGGGCCGCTTCGTGCCGGCGCGGCTGCGCGCGGGCTTTTCGCGCGGCTTCGAACTGCTGGCGCGCCAGCCCTGGGGCGTCCTGGTGCTGGCGCTGCCGCTGGCGGTGGCCGGGTCCTTCCATCCCACGGGCCTGGCGCCGCAGAGCGGCTCCTTCCTGCCGCCCTGGGGCGAATGGGTGCACAGCGGCCTGTTCTTCGTGTTCGGCCTGTGCCTGCACGGGCGGCAGGAACTGCTCGCCCGCTTCGCCGCGCGCTGCCAGCTCCTGGCGCTCGCGGGCCTGGGCTTCTTCGGCGCGACGCTCGTGCTGCTGGGCGCCGCGCGCGGCACGGCGCCCTTGCCGCATGCCGCCTTCTGGATCGCCTTCGCCTACGGCACCGCCGGCTGGCTCTGGAGCCTGGCGCTGATCGGCGCCTTCGTGCGCTGGCTGCCGCGGCGCAACGGCGTGCTCGACTACCTCTCGCGCAGCTCGTACTGGGTCTACCTGGTCCACATGCTCGGCACCGTCGGCTTCGGCGTGCTGCTGTTCCATGCGCCGCTGGGCGCGCTCGCGAAGATGGGCCTCAACATCGCCGCCACCTCGCTCGCCGCGCTCGCGAGCTACGAGCTGCTGGCGCGCCGCACGCCCATCGGGCGGCTGCTCAACGGTCAGCGCGAGGCGAAGCGCTCGAGCAGGAAGTCGACGAAGGCGCGCGTCTTCGCGGCCAGGTGACGCGAGGGATAGACGGCATAGACCGGCGTGCGGTCGGCCTCCCAGTCATCCAGCACCGCCTCGAGCCGGCCCGCGGCCAGTTCGTGCGCGACGTAGATGCGCGGGATCAGGCTCAGGCCGAAGCCCGCGAGCAGCGCGTCGCGCACGGCGAGGCTGGAGCTGACCTTGTAGCGCCCGTCGACCGGCACCGCCACGCTGCGGCCGGCGCGCCGGAAGGTCCACTTGTGGGCATGGCCCGAGAGCGTGAACTGCACGCAGTCGAAGGCCTTCAGGTCCTCGGGCCGCGCGGGCCGGCCACGGGCGGCGAAATAGGCCGGCGCGCCGCACAGCACGTGGGTCATGGTCGTGAGCTCGCGCGCCACCAGGCTCGAGTCCTCGAGCCGGTCGCTGCCGCGGATCGCGAGGTCGTATCCGCCGCCGATCAGGTCGGTGCGCGCGTCCTGCAGGTCGAGCTCGAGCCTGAGGTTCGGATGGCGCTCCATGAAGGCCGGGATGCCGGGCGAGATGCAGGTCAGCGCGAAGGTCAGCGGCGCGCTGACCCGCAGCACGCCCGACGGGCTGCTGCCCATCGGCGCGAGCGCGGCGTCGGCCTCGCTCAGATCGTCGAGGATGCGCGAGAGCCGCTGGTGGTAGGCGGCGCCGGCCTCGGTGAGGCTCATGCTGCGCGTGGTGCGGTTGATGAGCCGCACCTTCAGGTGCGCCTCGAGCTCGGCGATGTTCTTGCTGACCGCGGCGGCCGACAGCCCGAGCTGGCGCGCCGCGCCCGCGAAACTGCCGCTGGTGGCGGCGGTGCGGAAGACCTGGAGGGCGGTGAGATGGTCCATGATCCACAACCATTGGTAATGAATCAATTCATTATTCAGACATTCACAACCAACGGTCAATTGAAATAGATTCAAGCCTCCATGACCGATACCACCGACCGCAGCGCCCGCCCTCCCGCCCGGGGCGCCGACATCCTGCTGACCGCCGCCGCGCCCGCGATCTGGGGCAGCACCTACATCGTCACCACCGAGCTGCTGCCCGCGAACTACCCGCTCACGGTCGCGATGCTGCGCGCGCTGCCCGCGGGCCTGCTGCTGCTGGCCATCGTGCGGCAGTTGCCCGAACGCGCCTGGTGGGGCCGCATCCTGGTGCTGGGCGCGCTCAATTTCTCGCTGCTGTGGGCGATGTTGTTCATCGCGGCCTACCGGCTGCCGGGCGGGGTGGCGGCCACGATCACCTCGCTGCAGCCGCTGATGGTGGTGTTCCTCGCGAGCGCGCTGCTCGGCACGCGGGTGCGCGCGCTGTCGGTGGTGGCGGCCGCCGTGGGCTTCGGCGGCGTGGCGCTGCTGGTGCTCACGCCGCAGGCCAGGCTCGACGCGGTGGGCATCGCGGCGGCGCTCGCGGGCGCGGTGTCGATGGCCTTCGGCACCGTGCTGGCGCGGCGCTGGCAGCCGCCGGTCTCGGCGCTGACCTTCACCGCCTGGCAGCTCACCGCGGGCGGCCTGCTGCTGCTGCCGGTGGCGCTGTGGCTCGAACCGGCGCTGCCCCCGCTCACGGCCACCAACTGGCTGGGCTTCGGCTGGCTGGGCCTGGTGGGCGCCGCGCTGACCTACATCCTGTGGTTTCGTGGCGTGGCGCGGCTGGAGCCGGCCGCCATCGCCTCGCTGGCCTTCCTGAGCCCGGTGACGGCCGTGATCCTCGGTTGGGTGCTGCTGGGCCAGCGGCTGTCGCCGCTGCAGGTGGCGGGCATCGCCATCGTGATCGCGAGCATATGGCTGAGCCAGCATGCGCAGCGCGGGGCGCTGCCCACGGCGGCGCGACCTGCGACGCGCTGATGGATCAGGCCGCCGTGGCCTGCTTCAACAGGCTCAGGTAGCCGGGCTGCACCTCCATGCGCGCGGTGGTGCCACCGCGCTGCAACAGCCGGTGCGCCTGCGGCAGGCTCCAGCACGGCAGGCTGGTGAACATGTGGTGCTCGCAGTGGTAGTTGACCCAGTAGGGCGCGATGAAGATGCGCTCGGCCAGATTGGCATGCGTGGTGCGCGCCTGGCGCAGCGGATCGGCCTCGTTCTGCGCCACGAGCGCATGCTCGGCGATGTTGCGCACCCGGCTCACGAGCGGCAGCCAGGTCGCCATGGGCAGCAGCCACATCAGGACCCAGGCCCACCAGTAGCCGGCCAGCGCGAAGGCCAGCAGCCCCAGGCCGTTGGCGAGAAAGAAGCGGCGGTCCTTCGCGAGTTCGCGGCCGAACGCCTTCAGCGCCGATTCGCCCGGTGCGCGCTGGCGGATGCCTTCGGCGACATGGCCGAAGCGCTGCTTGTAGAAAGTCTGGCCGCTGAGGTCGCGCACCACCTTGCGCCACATCGAGGCGCGCGAGATCGGGAACGGCGCCGACAGCACGAGATCGGGGTCCTCGGTCTGCTGCACGAAGCGGTGATGCTGCAGGTGGTAGGGCCGGTAGTCGCGCAGGGTGGACGAGCACAGCCAGTGGCCGACCCAGTCGTTGACGCGCCGGTTGCGGTGCAGCCCCGCATGGGCCGCGTCGTGCATCAGGATGAACAGGCCGAGCTGGCGCGCGCCGACGATCGGCACCATCAGCGGAAGGGTCCATGGCCAGACGACGCCCACCAGCATCGCGAGGCCGATGACGCCCCAGCAGTGCGCGACCAGCCACAACCCCTTCCACGACGAGCGCGCGGTCAGCGCCTGCCATTCGTCGGTGCTGAAGAAATCCTCGGGGCGGGCTCGGGGTGCGGCGGCCATCGGGCCAGTATGCGCCGCGGGTTCGGGCGATGCACGCGGACTTCCCCGCAGACGCCTAGCGGTCGATGATCTTGCGCGCGAAGCGCTCGAGGTAGTCCATCAGCCGGTCGGCGCCCGCGATGGCGGCGGCCTCGTCGCCGGTGGCGATGCCCTGCGCCAATTCGAGGTGGGCATTGGCGCCCTCGACGATCTCGCCCTGGTGCTGGTAGGCGTACCAGAAGCGGCGGCACTGCACGATCAGCGGCGTGACGGCCTTGACGGCCGAGTCGTTGTGGCTGGCCTGGTGGTTCACCAGGTCGAGCGCATGGTCGGCGCGCATGTAGCCGTCGAGGTCGCCGCGCGTGGCCGCCTCCACCATCTGCTCGGCGCAGCGCACGATCTCCTTGCGCTGCGGCGCGGTGGCGCGGCGCGCGGAGCAGGTGGCGATCAGCTGCTCGAGCACGCGGCGCGTCTGCACCACGTCGAGGTGGTCGGCGAGGTCGATGGTCGACACCAGCAGGCCGCGGCGCGCCTGCTGCACCACCAGGCCGATCGACACCATGCGCATCAGCGCCTCGCGCACCGGCGTGCGGCCCAGGCCGGTGCGCTCGGCCAGCTCGGCCTCGACGATCTGGCTGCCGGGCTCGAGCTGCAGCGTGGACAGCAGGGTCTCGATGGCGTCGTAGGCCATGTCGGCGGCGCGGCGCTTCGGGGCGGACGCGGGGGCAGGGGCGGGAATCGGAGCAGCCATGGAGGTTCGGGGACGCGGATCTGCGTAGTGTGGATCAGTCCGGGTCGCGCGCGCCCAGGCCGGCCAGCGTCGCGATGCGCACGGGCGACAGCGGCGGCCGCGGCGCGGGCGGCGTCCAGCCGAACAGGAACTGCGCGGCGTCTCCGCACACGCGCCCCTGGCACGGCCCCATGCCGCAGCGCTGGTGCAGCTTGGCGTCGGTCCAGCCGCCGCAGCCGGCGAGCGCCGCGAGGGGCACGTCCTCGCAGCGGCACACCAGCGTGTCGGGCCGGGCCAGCGCGCGGATCGCGGGACCGGGCGCGAAGCTGCGGTGCAGGCGCGTGGCGAAAGCGTTCCAGCGCGCGCGCTCGGCGTATTGCAACCGTGCGGCCTTTTCGTCGCCGACGGCCGCATGGCCCGCGATGGCGCCCTGCGCGAGCGCGCGTTCGCTGCCGCCGAAGCCCGTGCATTCGCCGGCCGCGTAGACGCCGTCCAGGCTGGTGGCCTGCCGCTCGTCGACGGCCAGCGCGAGCGTGCCGCTGTCGCCGAAGGGCGCGAGCGCGCAGCCGAGCATCTGGCCGAGCTGGGTGTTGGGCACGAGGCCGAAGCCGCAGGCCAGGCGCTCGCAGGCCATCTCCCGCATGCGGCCGCCCTGGTTCAGGCGCACCGATTCGAGCCGTGTCGTGCCCAGTGCCTCGACCACGTGCGAGCCCGTGCGGTAGGCCGCATCGGCCAGCGTCAGTGCCTGCACCGCCTTGCCCGGCCAGCGCGCGAGCCCCAGCACGAAGCCCGCGACCGCGCCGAAGGCCGCCTGCTCGGCGATGCGCAGCACTTTTGCGCCGGCCTGGCGCGCGGTGGCCGCGGCTGCCAGCAGCAGCGGGCCGGTGCCGGCGACGACGATGCGCTCGCTCGCCACCGGCAGGCCGGCCTTGATCAGCGCCTGCAGGCCGCCCGCGCCGGTCACGCCCGGCAGGGTCCAGCCCGGAAATGGCAGCAGGCGTTCGCGCGCGCCGGTGCACAGCACGAGCCTGCCCCAGCGCAGGCGCCAGGCGCGCTCTGCCTCCTCGAGCAGCAGTTCGCGCGGCGCGCTGGCGGCCACCACGCGCGTGCCGCTGTGCACGCGCACGTTGGCGCGGGCGGCCAGCGCCTCGCGCAGCCGGCGCGCGGCCGGCGGCAGGGTGGCACCGGGACCGTCGCGCCAGATCTGGCCGCCGGGCACGGGGTTGTCGTCGATCACGACGATGGACGCGCCGCTGGGCGCGGCCGCCAGCGCGGCGGCCATGCCCGCGGGACCGGCGCCGACGATCAGCAGGTCGCAGTGCTCGAGGCCGACGGCGTCGGTGCTCATCGCAGGGTCTCCACGCGCATGCCTTCCCCGCAGACGGTCTGGCAGGCGAGGCGGCGGCGGCCGTCGATGGCGACGCGGCATTCCTGGCAGATGCCCATGCCGCAGAGGGGCGCTCGCGGCTGGCCCGTGACGGAGACGCGCGCGACGCCCATGGCCGGGGTCGTGTCGGCGATGCGCAGCGCGGCGGCGACCGAGCTGCCGGCCGCGACGCGCACCTCACGGCCGTCGATCTGCAACAGAACCTGCGGCGCGGCGTTCATGCCACCGTCTCCAGCAGCCGCCCGGGCGCGAAGGGCCGCGCATCGAACGGCGGCGCAGTGCCCGTCATCAGCGCCACCAGCAGCTCGGCGCTGCCCGGCGCGGTGGTCACGCCCAAGCCTTCGTGGCCGAGCGCGAGCCACAGCTTCTCGCGCCATGGATGCGCGCCCAGCAGCGGCAGGCCGTCGGGCGTGGCAGCGCGCAGGCCGGTCCAGCTGCGGATGGCATTGAGTTCGCCCAGGCCCGGCAGGTAGTCGATCGCGCGCCGCAGCATGCGCGCGAGCATCGCGGACTCGACCGCGGGATCGGTGGTGTCGAACTGCCGCGAGGAGCCGACCAGCAGTTGCCCCGTGGGCCGCGGCTGCACGTTGAAGGCGACCGAGTCGCCCTCGGCATGGTGCGCACTGGTGACGTAGCCGAGCTCGACCAATTGGTGCCGCACGGTGCCCGGATAGCGGTCGGTGATCAGCAGGTGGCCCTTCTTGGGCCGCAGCGGCAGTTCGGGGCACAGCGCGGCCGCCTCGAGGCCGGCGGCCAGCACGACCTGCGCGGCGCGGCGCCGGCCGCCGTCGGCCAGAAGCAGCGTGCCGTCGTCCTCGATGGCCGCGACCTGGGCCTGCTCGAATTCGACCGCGGCGCCCGCATCCGCGAGCAGCCAGCGCGCCGCGTTGGGCGCATAGAGGATGCCGTCGCCCGGCACCTCGAGCGCGCCCGCGAGGCCGGCGCGCAATGCCGGTTCGGCCATGGCCAATGCCTTCGCATCGAGCAGCCGGCTCGCGATGCCCAGCGCGGCGAGCCGTTCGCGCTTGCGTTCGGCCTCGGCCATCTCCGCGTCGTCGGCGGCGATCCAGAGCGTGCCGCAGGCGCTGTGCGCGCAATCGGCCGGCATGCGCGGCGCTAGCGTGCGCCACAGGTCGATCGAGCGGCTGCTGAGTTCGAGCTCGGCGCGGTTGTCGTCCATCGCCACGAGATGGCCCATGCCGGCGCCGGTGGCACCGCCCAGGCGCGCATCGATCACGCGCACGCGGCGGCCGGCGCGCGCGAGCGCATGCGCGCAGGCGGCGCCGACGATGCCGGCGCCGATGACGATCGCGTCCGCGTCGGCCATCTGCCGTGTCAGAGCCGGATGCCCCAGCCGAAGGGATCGGCCTCGTCGATCAGCAGGGTGGCTTCGGCGCTGATGTGGGCGCGGCCGCGCAGCGTGGGGATGACGCGGCCGTCGTCGGCGGGCTCGTAGCTGGCCTCGAAGCGGCTGCCGATCACGCTGGCCTGCGTCCACGCCTGGCCGGGCGCGAGCTTGCCGTCGGCCGCGAGGCAGGCGATCTTGGCGCTGGTGCCGGTGCCGCAGGGCGAGCGGTCGTAGGCATTGCCGGGGCACAGCACGAAGTTGCGGCTGTCGGCGCCGTCCGCGTCGTCGGCGAACAGTTCGATGTGGTCGATCTCCGCGCCCTCGGCGCCGGTGATGCCCTGCGCCGCGAGCGCGCGCCGCAGCGCGGCCGTGTAGTCGGTGAGCGCGGCGAGGTTGTCGCTCGCCACGCGCTGGCCGTGCGCGGCCTCGCTCACGAGGAAGAACCAGTTGCCGCCCCAGGCCACGTCGCCGCGCACGGTGCCATGGCCCGGCAGCTCGACGGCCACCTGGTGCAGGTGACGGTACGCCGGCACGTTGCGCACGCTGACCGCGCCGTCCGCGTGCAGCGTGGTGGTGACGGTGCCCACGGGCGTCTCGATGCGATGCTCGCCGGGGCCGATGCGGCCCATGTGCGCGAGGCTCGCGACCAGGCCGATGGTGCCGTGGCCGCACATGCCGAGGTAGCCCGCGTTGTTGAAGAAGATCACGCCGGCCGCTGCATCGGGCGCGACCGGTTCGCACAGCAGCGCTCCGACCACGACGTCGCTGCCGCGCGGCTCGAGCACGGTGGCGGCGCGCCATTGGTCGTGATGCTCGGCCAGCAGCGCGCGGCGCTCGGCCATGCTGCCGCGGCCGAGGTCCGGGAAGCCGCCGGTCACGAGGCGGGTGGGCTCGCCGCCGGTGTGCGAGTCGATGATCTGGATGCGGTGCATGGAGATGGGCGCATCGCCTTCCTTGAAGACGGCGATGCGTTGAAGGAAAAGGAGGAGGAAGGGGCCGCGGCCCCTTCCGGGAAGGCGTGGCTCAGTAGCTCGCGAGCGCCGTCGGCGCGGCGTTCTTGAAGGTGAACACCGTGATCGGCGCCTGCTTCATGTTGCCCTTGTCGTCGTAGGCATAGGTCGCGGCCACGCCCTTGTAGGTGGTCTTGTAGAGCTCGGCGCCGACCTTGTCGGGATCGATCGAGTTGGCCTTGGCCATCGACTCGCCGATGAACATCACCTGGTCGTAGTACGAAGCCGCGTAGGCATCGGCGTCGACGCCGAAGCGCTTCTTGAACTTCTCCTTGAAGGCCGGACCGCTGACCGCCTTCTCGAGGATCGAGCCGCCCTGGGCGCAGAACACCGCGTCGTTGACCGCGTCGCCGCCGAGCTTGCCCATCGCGGGGCTGCACAGCGTGTCGCCGCCGAGCAGCTTGGCGTTGATGCCGAGCTGCTTCATCTGGCGCGTCATCGGCGCGCCCTGCGGCGCATAGCCGCCGAAGAAGATCGCCTCGGGCTGCTTGGCCTTCATGTTGGTCAGGATGGCGGTGAAGTCGACCGCCTTGTCGGTGGTGAACTCCTGGCCGACCACGGTGAGGCCCTGCTTCTTCGCTTCCTTGGTGAACTCCTCGGCGAGCCCCTGGCCGAAGGCGGTGCGGTCGTCGATCACGCCGACCTTGGTGACCTTGAGCACCTTGGCCGCGTAGACCGCCATGCTGCCGCCGATCTGGTTGTCGCTCGCGATGATGCGGTAGAGGTTCTTGTAGCCACCCTGCGTGACCTTCGGGTTGGTGCCCACGGTGGACAGCAGCACGCCGCCGTCGCTGTAGACGCGCGAGGCCGGGATGGCCACGCCCGAGCAGTACGGGCCCATGACGAACTTGACGTTGTCGTCGACGAACTTCTGCGCCACGGCCACGCCGCTCTTGGCGTCGCAGGCATCGTCCTCCGACTTCAGTTCGAACTTGAGCGTCTTGCCGCCGACCACGAGCTTCTTGGCGTTGAGCTCCTCGATCGCGAGGCGCACGCCGTTCTCGTTGTCCTTGCCCGCGAACGCATTGGGGCCGGAGAGCGGCCCGGTATGGCCGATCTTGACCACCTGCTCCTGCGCCTTCGCCTGGGTTGCGAGGGCCAGCGCCACGAGGCCGAGCAGCGGAATCATCTTCGATGGTGTCTTCATGCTTCTTCCTGGATAAGGGGACACGGAGGGTACGAGGGAAACGAGGGCGCCGCCCTCGGGGGAAACGCAGCAAACGAAGGGCTTAGGCGACCGATTGGTACTTGGCCGGACGGGTCGCGAGCGCCTTCTTCACGATGGCCTCGATGGCCTCGCGCTCGGCGCCCACCAGCGGCAGGCGCGGACGGCGCACGTGCTCGGTGCCCACGCCCACGAGGTGGTCGATGAGCTTGAGGTTCTGGACCAGCTTGGTCGAGACGTCGAGATGCAGCATCGGCGTCATCCACTGGTAGAGCTTGAGCGCCTCGGCGAACTGGCCGGCCTTCATCAGGTCGTACAGCGCCACGGTCTCGCGCGGGAACGCGCAGCCCACGCCGGCCAGCAGGCCGTCGCAGCCCAGCGCCAGGCCCTCGTAGGCGAGGTCGTCCACGCCGAGGAACAGCTGGTAGCGGTCGCCGACCGTGTTGCGCAGGTCGGTGATGCGGCGGATGTTGTCGGTGCTCTCCTTGATGGCCGCGATCCATTCGCAGTCGGCCAGCTCGACCATGTGCTCGGGCTTGAGGTCGACGCGGTAGGCCACCGGGTTGTTGTAGACCATCACCGGCTTCTGCGCCGCGTTGGCGATGGTGCGCACGTTGAGCATGGCTTCGCGCGCGTCGGCCACGTAGATCACCGAGGGCATGACCATGTAGCCGGCCACGCCGAGCTTGTTGCCGCCCTCGACGTAGCGCAGCGCCTCGCGGGTGCTGGTCTCGGACACGTTCGCCAGCACCGGGATGCGGCCGTCGGCGGCCTCGAGCGCGATCTGCGCGACCTGCAGCTTCTCCTCGAGCGACAGCGTGCTGGCTTCGCCGAGCGAGCCGCAGGTGACGAGGCCGTGGATGCCGTTGCGGATCTGGAAGTCGATGTGGCGCGCGGTGCCTTCGGCATCGATGCGCTCGTCGGCATGGAACTTGGTGGTGACGGCGGGAAAGATGCCTTGCCAGCGGGGGTTGCTCACGAATTCGCTCCTTGGATGGGCCCGGATGGGCGGGGCTGGGACGGAGCGGATTTAAATATATTAAGGATATACCGTCAATATTCTCGTAAACGCGCATACCCGGCCGGAAGGCCGGGCGTGTCTCGAAACACCGGTGGGGTCTACTTGTGGCCGTCGGCCGGGCTCAGCGTGTGGCCCTTGAGCCTGACGGCCTTGCCGATCGGCGGCGCGCTGCGCGTCTCGACGCTGCGCAGCGTGCCGTTGTCCATGCGCACGCCAACCTGGTAGACGGTGACCGTGTGGGTGCGCTTCTCGATCTCGTTGCCCGCATAGCCGCCGCCGACGGCGCCGAGCACGGTCGCGGCCGTGCGGCCGCCGCCATGGCCGATCTGGTTGCCCACCAGCCCGCCGACCACGCCGCCGGCCACCATGCCGACGCCGCTCGGGCGCTGGGTACGCTGCACGGCGCGCACCGTCTCGACATGGCCGCAGACCGCGCAGGGCGGGGCGGCGGGTTCGGGCGCGGCGGCCATCGGCGCCGGGCCCGCGGCGGGCACGGGTTGCGGCACGGCGCTCATCGCTGGCGCGGGCGCCGTCGCGTTGGCGGTCGGGCCCGACGGCAAGGGCTGGAGCGCCGGCGGCGCGGCATCGGGCTTGAAGTCGTCGGGCGCCGGGCCGGTGGCCAGGGCCACGGGCGGTGACGCCGCCGTGCCGCTGCTCTGATGCTTCTGCCACAGCGCGCCGCCGAGCGCGGCCACCGCCACCGCGAGCACGCCGATCACCACCCAGAGCTTGTGTGTTCCACCCTGGCGCGAGGGCATGGCTGTTGTCGTTGTCTGTTCCATGAAAGCCTTCCTTCCTGCGGTCCGGCCTACGAGCCGGAACCCGTTCCCAGCATCGCCCGCGGAAGGCCGAAGTCAATGCACGGGCGTCCTACACGCCGGCACGCGGCGAGCGCATCCGACTGGAGGACGAGACCGGGTCAGGACGTCGCGGCAGGCGCCACGCCCGAAAGGAAGCGCCGCGCCTCGGCGCGCATGCCGCGGGAAACGGCCTCCCAGGTCCGCGCGGGAAAGTCCGCGGGCAGCGCGGCCTCGACCTCGGCCAGCGCCTCGTCGAGGGTCTCGACCATCGCGAGCATCGCGCGCCAGGTGTCGTCGCCGCCGTTGCGCATCGCGAGCCCCCACCAGTGGCGCGCCTGGATGGTGTGCAACGCATAGTGCGCGTTCTTCGAGCGCACTGCCATCGCCAGCTCGGCCCGGCGCGGCTGGAACTGGCTCGCGCCGTTGCCGAAGTAGGGCCACATCGAGAGCACGTCGTAGAGCGGCGTCATCTCGTAGGCATCGCCGCGCTGCAGGTGGATCGAGAAATTCTTGGCATGCCCGTCCGTGGCCGCCAGCAGGAAGAAGGCGAGCTGCGCGAGCAGGAACAGCGTGCCGTCGTCCCGGCTGCGGCTTCCCTGCAGCAGTTGCAGGCAGCGGGTCATGCCGGGGCCGCCGTGCTGCTCGTACTTGCGCTCGGGCGGCAGCGCCATCGCCTGGCAGAAATCTTCCTGCGGCAGGCGCGCGATCCAGCGCTCGCCGTTCGCGCCCGCCATCCACTCGCGGTCGAAGCGCTCGACCGCCAAGACCTTCTGGTCGCCGAAGGTCTCGATGGCGGTCGGCGCGACCGGCAGACCCAGCGCGCCGACGATCCGCGCGCAGAGCCATTCGTTCTGCACCGAGTCCGAGGCATCGACGCGCCGCGAGCCACCGATCAGCCCCAGCGGCAGCTTGAGGATGTGGGTGGTCGGCGTGGCGCCATGCGGGCGGCACCAGCGGCCGTCGACGCGGGTCAGCGCGGTCTTTTCCTGCGCGCCCGCGAGCGAGATGCGCAACAGGTCGCGGTCGCGCAGCCGCTCGGGCGTCGATTCGGTCGGCACGGCGCGCAGCAGCTCGGTCACCTGCTCGTCGGCGAGCGGCTCGCAGTTCACGCGGTCCCAGCCTTCGGGCACCGCGCCGTCGGGCAGCAACTGCACCGCGCCCACGCAGTCGCGGCCGATGGCTTCGAGCAGGTCGAAGACCTTGGTGTTCCTGAGCCCGAAGCGCTGGCCCAGCCGCGCGCGGATCCGCTCGTTGTCGGGCAGCAGGTTGTCGAAGTAGTTGCGCACCGCCTCGCCCTGGACTTCGAGCGCCGTGGTGATCGGCAGCGAGAGCGACAGCGAGCGGCGCCGCGGCGACGCGAGCCAGGCGGGCTCGTAGCGGAAGGTGTGGGATTCGCGATCGACCGACCAGGTGCCGACGAGCTCGCCGTTCATCCAGGCCTTGAGCGCGCGCCTCACCAGGAGCCCTTCCTCGGTGTGGCGGCGAAGCGCTCGCGGGCGGCGGGCGCGGGGCCAGCCGCGGTGGGGCGCGGCGCTTGCGGCACTTTCGGCTCACGGGGCGACGGGGCGGCCGGCGGCGGCTCCACGCCTTTTTCCTGGACGACCGACGCGGCCGGCGAAGGCACCCGGCCATAGGCGCGCGCCGCGTTGCGGTCGTTCGGGCGCGGGTCGCCATCGGGAAGTTCCGCATTCGCCGGAACCTCGTCCTCGTCGCGCAGCGAGATCGACGCGCCCAGCGCCGCCAGCAATTTCATCAGCTGCTCGAAGCCGACGGCCCCCGGATTCGCCTCGATCTCGGCGATCCGGGCCTGGCTGACGCCGACGAGGGCGCCGGCCTGCGCCTGCGTCAGGCCGCGCTTCTTCCGCAGCGCCTGGAGGTGCGCCCGGAGCTGGTCGGCAAAACGAAGGGGGTAGTCCATCTTGTCTTCAAGATATAGGCCTATCCTTGTTTTGTCAATTTACAGGCTTATGCTTATATTTACCTTTTATCTGTCAAAGCTTGTATTCGACTTCAATCGACCTTCGCCCCCGAAGCCTTCACCACCGCCCCCATCGCATCCCAGTCGGCGCGCAGCAGCTTCTGGAATTCCTCGGCGCTCTGGCTGCGCGGCTCCACGCCCAGCCGCGTGAAGCGTTCCTGGATCGCCGGGTCGGCGATCACCTTGTTGACGGCCGCGTTGAGCCGCTCGACCTCGGCCTTGGGCGTGGCCGCCGGCGCGAGCAGGCCGATCCACGAGTCGAAGGCATAGCCGGGCAGGCCGCTCTCGGCCACGGTCGGCAGCTTCGGCAGGAAGGGGCTGCGCGACTGGCCGGTCGAGGCCAGCAGCTTCATGCGCGGATCGCTCTGGAAGCCCATCACGCCGATGCTCGACGAGATCACCGCCTGCACCCGGCCCGCGAGCACCTCGTTGACCGCCTCGCCGGTGGACTTGGTCGGGATGTGCGTCATCTGCAGCCCGGCCTTGGCGAGGAACGAGGCCATCGCGAGGTGCGTGGCGCTGCCGTTGCCGGCCGAGGCGTAGTTGTACTTGCCGGGATTGGCCTTGACCTCCTTGATGAAGTCGGCCGTGGTCGACACGTTCATGCCGCTGGCCACCGCGAGCACGTAGCCCGCGTTGCCGATGTTGGCCACGCCCACGAAGTCCTTGAGCGGGTCGTAGGGCAGCTTGCTGTAGAGGAAGCCCGCGATGTTGTGGCTCGCGGCCGCGAGCACCAGCGTGTTGCCGTCGGCCGGCGCCTTGGCCGCGATCGCCGCGCCCACGGTGCCGCCAGCACCCGCGCGGTTCTCGACGATGGCGCTCGCATTGAGCGCCGCGCCGAGTTCGTTGTTGAAGGCGCGCGCCACGGTGTCCTGCACCGCGCCGGTGCCGAAGGGCACGACGATGTGGATCACGCGCTGCTGCGCCATCGCGGGCAGTACAGCCGCCGCGAAGGCCAGGGCGAGGAGCGAGCGTCGGGCGAACGGGGTGGTCATCGGTGGGGCCGCTTTCGTCGGGTTGGAGAAAGGAAGAAGTCCGCGTGGTCGCTTCAGCGCCCCGGCGCGAGCCAGCGCTGCGCCAGCCGCACGAAGTAGCTCGCGCCGATCGGGATGATCTCGTCGTTGAAGTCGAACGAGCTGTTGTGGATGATGCAAGGCCCGGGCCCGTGGCCGTCGAGGCGGTGGTCGCCGTCGCCATTGCCGAGGAAGGCATAGCAGCCGGGCCGCGCCAGCAGCATGTGGGCGAAGTCCTCGGCGCCCATCACCGCCGGGAAGTCGGTGGTGACCATGTCGTCGCCCACCACCTCTCGCATCACGCCGGCCGCGAAGCGCGCCTCGGCCGGGTGGTTCACCGTCGGCGGCGAGGAGCGGTTGAAGAACACCTCGGCCGTGCAGCCGTGCGCCGCCGCCACGCCCGCGGCCACCTCGCGCAGCCGGGCTTCCAGCAGGTCGATGGCCTCGATCGAGAAGGTGCGGATGGTGCCGCCGACCGTGGCCTCGTCGGGAATGATGTTGGGCGCGTCCGAGCCGCGCAGTTGCGTGACCGCGAGCAGCGCGCGCTCGGTGCTCGGGATGGTGCGCGCGACGATGGTCTGCAGCTGCTGCGCGAGGTTGACCACCGCCGCCACCGGGTCGATGCCGGTGTGCGGCATCGAGGCATGCGTGCCGCGCCCGTGCAGCGTGATGCGGTAGGTGTTGCTCGAGGCCATGAGCGCGCCCTCGTTGAGCGCGAAGCGGCCCACGTCGCCGACCGGGAAGTTGTGCAGGCCGAAGACCGCGTCGCACGGGAAGCGCTCGAACAGGCCCTCGTCGATCATCTTCTTGGCACCGGCCTTGCCCATCTCCTCCGCGGGCTGGAAGATGAAATGCACCGTGCCGTCGAAGTCGTCCGGGCCCTGTTGCGACAGGTGCCAGGCGGCGGCCAGCAGCATGGTGGTGTGGCCGTCGTGGCCGCAGGCGTGCATGCGGCCCGCGTGGCGCGACTTGTGGGCGAACTCGTTGGCCTCGTGCAGCGGCAGCGCGTCCATGTCGGCGCGCAGGCCGATGGTGCGCGCACCCGTGCCCTTGCGCAGCACGCCGACCAGGCCGGTGCCCGCGATGCCGCGGTGCACCTCGATGCCCCATTCGGCGAGCAGGCCGGCCACTTTCTCGGAAGTGCGGTGTTCCTCGAAGCCGAGCTCGGGGTGGGCGTGGATGTCGCGCCGGATGTCGACGAAGCGCGCGACGTCGGCGAAGGAATCGACGATGTTCATGGGGGCGGCTGGCTGGATCGTTCTGGAAGCGAACGATTCTGGCGCAGCCACCCGCCGCGCGCATGCTCGATTACGAGGCTCGGCCGAGCCGGCCCTCCTGCCGCAGCTTCGCGCCGATGCGACGGATCTCGACCTCGCCCTGGTCCAGCGTCGCGCGGCTGGTGTGCACCGAGTAGTGGCCCATCACGAGCTCGTGCGGATGCTTGACCGCCGAGCCCAGCACGAAGGAGGTGTCGCCGTGCGCCACCAGCTCGATGGCCTCGCCCGACTCCTCGAACACCGCGAGCTCGCCGTCGCCGATCGGCCCGCCGGCCGCATCGCCCGCGTCGAGCCGCCCGCTCTCCACCGCGAGCCAGCCCACCGTGTGGCCGGCCGGCGGCGTGTAGCGCCAGTGCTCGCCGTCCTTCAGTTGCACCGCGAGGTAGTTGATCGGCGCGGGCGCCGGGATCGCGCTGCGCGCCGCGCCGTAGCTGCCGAGCAGCACGCGCGCCGGGCCCTCGCGCGGCACCTGCGAGGGCGCGAGGTAGATGCTCTGCGCGGGCGCGTTCTCTTCCGATGCGGGCAGCGCCACCCAGAGCTGGAAGCCGCGCACGCGCTTCACGCCCGGCGCCGGCGCGCCCGTGTGCCAGACGCCATTGCCCGCGCGCATCCACTCGACGCCGCCGCCGCGCAGCACGCCCTGTTCGCCGGTCGTGTCCTCGTAGAGCGTGTCGCCCTCGATCAGCCAGGTCAGCGTGGCGATGCCCGAGTGCGGATGCATGCCGAAGCCGCGGTGACCGCCCTCGGTGTCGAAGCCGAACAGGTCCAGGAAGACGAAGGGCTTGAGGAATTCGCCGAGGTCGCCCGGGCTCACGAGCCGCGCGATCGGCCCGTGCTTCATGCCGCGCGTGCGGTAGACGATGGCGCGGGTTCGTGTTGCGACTTCAGCGGTCATACGGCCTCCCTCGCGGTCTTCAGTGCCTTGGTCCACCACGCGAGGTCGTCGAGCATGCCGCCCGCAGACTGCGCGAGGTGCGGGAAGTCCTCGAAGTTCTTGCCCTGCTGCCAGATGCCGAGGAACTCGACCATGCCGATGTGGACCGCGTTGCGCACCGGTGCCATCTGCATCTCGACCGCGATCAGCCGCAGCTGCTCGATCGCGCGCGCCGCGCCCACGCCGCCGTAGCCCACGAAGCCGATCGGCTTGCGCACGAACTCCTTGTAGGCCCAGTCGATCGCGTTCTTCAGCACCGCGCTCGGGCCGTGGTTGTACTCGGGCGTGACCACGACGAGGCCGTCGAAGCTGGCCAGCTTCGCCTGCCAGCGCCGCGCGGCCTCGTTCTTCACCGGGCCCCAGGCCGGCGCGCCGGCTTCGTCGAAGAAGGGCAGCGGATGGTCGCGCAGGTCGACCAGTTCGAAGGCGAGGTCGGTGCGCTGCTTCGCGATCTCGTGGATCCAGTGCGCGGGCTTCTCGCCGAAGCGGCCTTCGCGGGTCGAGCCGATGACGATGCCGATGAGGGGTTGGGTGGTGGACATGGAAGCTCCTGGGATTCGGGGTCGATGGATGGATGGACGGGCCTGCGGGCCCGATGGATCGAAGGTTAGGGCGCCACCCATTGATCGACTAGACGGTAGAGTCGGATTGCACTCGTCCATTCTTGGAAGGAATCGAATCCCATGCTCGACCTCAACGACATCGCCATGTTCGTGCAGGTGGTGCGCCACGGCAGCTTCGCCGAAGCCGCCCGGCGCCTCGGGCTGCCGCCCAACACCGTGAGCCGGCGCATCCAGCAGCTCGAGGCGCAGCTGGGCACGCGGCTGATGCAGCGCTCGACACGCAAGCTGACGCTGACCAGCGCGGGCCAGGCTTTTCACGAGCGCTGCGCGGGCGCGGTCGATGGACTGGTCGAGGCCGGGCAGGAGCTGGTCACCGGCAGCCGCGAGCCCAGCGGCCTCGTGCGCGTGGCGGCGACCGCCGACTTCTTCGATTTCTTCCCGATGGAATGGGTGGCCGACTTCCTGGCCGCGAATCCGCTGGTGCGGGTCGACTTCGTGCTCAGCGACGCCAAGGCCGACCTGATCGCGGAGCAGATCGACGTCGCCTTCCGTGGCGGCGCGCAGCCCGATTCGGGCTACGTCGGCCGCAAGCTGCTGGGACCGCGCACCGACGGCCTGGTGGCGAGCCCCGCCTACATCGCCGCGCGCGGCGCCCCGGCCACGCTGCAGGACCTGGCGCAGCACGACTGCGTGACCGCGGCGCATCCCAGCGGCCGCGCGACCTGGCGGTTGGCCGGGCCGGACGGCGAGGAGGAAGTGCAGGTCACGGGCCGCTTCAGCGGCAACACCGCGCAGGCGCTGCGCCGGGCGGCCGTGGCCGGCCTGGGCATCGCGCTGCTGCCGCCCTCGATGGGCCGGCTCGACGTGGCAGCCGGCCGGCTGGTGCCGGTGCTGCCGCAGTACCAGCGCACGGGGCAGGGGCTGACCGTGCTGTACCCGAGCCGCAAGCACCTGCCGCTCGCGGTGTCGGCCTTCATCGCGATGGTGACGCAGAAGCTGAGCACGGAGGAAACGCTGCCCGAGGCCTTCCGCTCGTGGAAGACCTAGCTGCTACGGCCCATCGGTTTGCACGGAAAATGGCCCGATGAAAATCGCAAAAGACACCGTCGTCACCCTCAAGTACAAAGTCGCCGACGCCCAGGGCAAGCTGATCGAAGCCAGCCCCGAGCCCATGGCCTACCTGCACGGCGGCTACGAGAACACGCTGCCCAAGATCGAGGAAGCGCTCGACGGCCAGGAGAAGGGCTACCAGACCACCCTGAACCTCGCACCCGAGGACGCCTTCGGCCAGCGCGACGAGACGCTGGTGCGCAGCATTCCCAAGACCGACTTCCCGCCGGGCGTGAAGGTGGGCGGCCAGCTGCAGGGTCGCCTCGACGACGGCCGCGAGCACGTGTTCACCGTGATGAAGATCAAGGGCCCGGTCGTCATGCTCGACGGCAACCATCCGTGGGCCGGCAAGGCGCTGCGCTTCAGCCTGACCGTGACGGACGTGCGCGAGGCGCTGCCGGTGGAGATCGAGCATCGCCATGTGCACGGGGCGCACGGCCACCACCACTGACATCGGACGCGCTCGCTCGCGCGCCCCGCGTCAGGACTTGCCGCGGCCCTTCTTCCAGAACCGCGGCGCGCCCTCGATCTTTTCCAGCGCCTCCCGGCAGGCCGCCGCGCCCGCCGCATGCCGCGCGCTGAACCAGCCCACCGCGAACCAGGCATGCGCATCGTGCGCGGTGGCTTCACGGTACAGGGCCATCGCGACGACCTCGTCGTTGTATTCGCCCAGCGCGTCTTGCGCGGGACGCAGGCGCTTCAGATAACGCTCGGCGGCGCTCTTGTCGTCGCCCTTCTTCTCGTCTTTGGTCTCGAACAGCGGCGCCGCGAATTCGGCGAGGTAGCGCAGGCGCTTGAGGCGCTTGCGCACGCGGTGCTGGCTGTCGGTGTCCAGCGATTCGAAGCGGCCACCATCGCGCAAGGCCTGCTCGTGCAGGCGTTGCAGGCGCTTGCGCAGGAAGCGGCGGGCGTCGTCGGAGTCCAGCGGCGTGACGGGCGGCGCGCCCTCCGCGGCCGGTTCGGGCGCCGGGGCCTCGGTGGCGGTGAAGCCGATCAAGGCCACCAGCACCGACTGGAACGCGGGCGCACGCACGGCCTCGCCGGGCGAGGGCTGCGCGGCGTCCGTGCCAGCCGCCTCGCCGGCCAGCGGATCCACCTCGGGCGCCCCGGCCTCGCGCAGTTTCGGCTGCGCGATCTTCGCCACCTGCTCGCGGTCGCGCAGCGCGCCCAGTGCGCGGAAGCAGTCGACCAGCGCCGGCTCCCAGCCCGCGCGGTCGAAGGCGCCCGTGGGGTCGAGCCCCTCGAGTTCGCGCAGGGCCGTGCGCAGGCGGCGGATGCCGATGCGCAGTTGATGGACCTGTTCCTCGTCGTCGCTGCCCGCGGCCACTTCGGTGGCATTCGGCAGGATCTGCGCGAGGCAGTTCGCGACCACGGCGCGCTGGATCGCGCGGCCATCGGGCGCGCTCGCGAAGCGCGGCGGCTCGGCCTTGATGGCGGGCACCACGTCGAGCCCCGCGAGCAGTCGCGCGCCGCGCTCGGCCTTCGAGATGGTGCTGAACCACAGCCCGTGCTGCTGCGACCAGCGCTGCGCGAGCGCGACCAGGCCCGGCACGCTGCCGCGCTTGAGTTCGAGCTCGAGTTCGCAGACCGGCGATTCGCGCTGTTCGGGCGTGCCGGCATGCGCGACCACCTTGCCGACATCGAGCGCCAGTTCGGCGACGACACCGCCGGGTCCGGTGCTGCGCACGTCGCGCGTGAGCCGCACGATGTCGGTGGACTGGCGTTCGACCAGCGCCGCGGGCTGCCCATCCTCGCCCGCGAGCGCCTGCGCCAGCCGTTCGCCGACCGGCGTGCCCTGGTGGCGCTGCGGGTCGATGCCCGGCGAGGCGCCCGCGGTGCCGAGGTCGACGTTGTGCTCGAGCCGGTGCAGCGCGTTGTCGCCGGTGGCCTTCACCGTCTGCACCCAGCGCCGGCCCTCCTTGCGCAGCCGCAGCACGATGCCCTGCGCGGCCAGCCGCTCGTCGGCGGTGTCGAAATAGCGCGCCTGCAGCCGCGTGCGCACCACGGCACCGCGGCGCAGCGCGGCGTCGACGGCCTTCAGGCGGTCGGCGGGGATGTGGAACTTGAATTCGATTTCCATGAGCCAGCCATGATGCACGCTGCGCGACGCGGCGCCACCCATCGGCGCACGGTACGCGCGGGCATCGGGACGGGCCGTTGGGGGGCCGGAAGCGTCTTCTTGCAAATTGATGTGGACACCGTCCATTTTGTTTTGCATAATTTGTGGACGCTGTACACAACAACCAGTCCAGCGCCCCGAAGTCCCCTCTTTCGTTCCCATCTTTCGACGCACAGGAAACACCATGGCCACCAAGCAGATCTTCGTGAACCTCCCCGTCAAGGACCTCGACAAGTCCAAGGCCTTCTTCAACGCGCTGGGCTACAGCTTCAACCCGCAGTTCACTGACGCCAACGCCGCCTGCATGGTGGTGCAGGAAGGCAGCATCCACGCGATGCTGCTGGTCGAGCCCTTCTTCAAGACCTTCACCGACAAGGCGATCGCCGACACCCGCACCAGCACCGAAGTGCTGCTGTGCCTCTCGTGCGAGAGCCGCGCCGAGGTCGACGAACTGGTGGCCAAGGCGGTCGCCGCCGGCGGCACCACGCCGCGCGCGCCGCAGGACCTCGGCTTCATGTACGGCCATGGCTTCCAGGACCTCGACGGCCACCTCTGGGAACTCGTGTTCATGGACCCGAACGCGCAGATGCCGCAGCAATAAGGGCTGCAGGCGGTCCGGCGATGCCCATCGTTCCATCCGCGAGCCGCACTGTCGCGCGCACGCGCCCTTCCGATGGGCGCCGGCGCCCCGACATGGAAGGCAAGGACGCCGCGCCATCGACGGCGTCCGATCCCGAAAGGAAGGCCGACGTGCCCACCGCCACCGCCAGCAACAACCCCATCGTGCGGGTCAAGCCCCTGGGCTTCCCGTGGGAGACGGTCGACCCGTTCCTGTTCTGCGTCTACCACGACGACGCCTATCCGCGCGCCAACGCGCAGATGGGCCCCGAGGCCTCGCTCGCGGGCCGCGACATCGGCCAGGACTTCAGCCGCAAGGACGGCTGGAGCATGTACCACGGCGAGACCGTGCCGGGCTTTCCCTCGCACCCGCACCGCGGCTTCGAGACCGTGACCATCGTGCGCAAGGGCCTGATCGACCATTCCGACTCGCTGGGCGCCACCGCGCGCTTCGGCGGCGGCGACGTGCAGTGGCTCACGGCCGGCAAGGGCATCGTGCATTCGGAGATGTTCCCGCTGCTCGACGCCGGCGCGCCGAATCCGCTCGAGCTGTTCCAGATCTGGCTGAACCTGCCGGCCGCCAGCAAGATGGCCGAGCCCCATTTCACGATGTTCTGGTCGGAAGCGATCCCTCGCCTGGTGGTCGAGTCGCCGCGCGGCGGCCGCACCGAGATCGCGGTGATCGCGGGCCGGCTCGGCAACGCGGCCGAGGCCGGCGCGCCCGCGCCCATCGATCCGCTGGCGCCGCCGCCCGATTCCTGGGCCGCGCGCACCGAGGCCGACGTGGCGATCTGGACCCTGCGCATGACGCCCGGCGCCGACTGGACGCTGCCGGCCGCCAGCGGCGCAGGCACGCGGCGCATGCTGTACTTCTTCAAGGGTGCGCAGGCGCGCATCGCGGGCCGCGAGGTGCAGGGGCCGGCGGCCATCGAGTTGCATGCCGGCACCGCGGTCGAGATCGTCAACGGCGACGCCGACACGGCCGAGTTCCTGCTGCTGCAGGGCCGCCCAATCGCCGAGCCGGTGGTGCAGTACGGGCCCTTCGTGATGAACACGCAGGCCGAGATCAGCCAGACCCTGGCCGACTACCGCCGCACGCAGTTCGGCGGCTGGCCGTGGGACGACGGGGCGCCGGTGCATGGCCGCGACCCGGCGCGCTTCGCGCGGCATCCGGGCGGGCGCGAGGACAAGCCGGCCCCCTGAAGACTCAGAAGGTCTTGAGCATCTCGGCGCCCAGCGCTGTCATGCTCGGCACGAACTCGATCACCTCGGCGCGCGCCACCTCGCCCTGCACGAAGGGGTCGCGCGCCAGCACCGCCTCGAGCGCGGCGCGGTCGCCCGAGCGCGCGATGATCACGCCGCCGCGGCGCGGCACCTGGCGGCCCGAGGCGATGAACAGCCCGCTCTCGTAGTGCTTCCGCAGCCACACCATGTGCGCGTCGATCAGCGCGTCGACCTCCTCGAGAGGGCGGATGTAGGTGAGGGTCACGATGAACATGCGCGGGGCTTCCTGGGTGATGCGACGGGCCCGATGCTAGGGCCTTCGCATGACCGCCCGAAGCCACGCCGGGTAACCGGATGCAAATCCGCGACCGACGGTCGGCGCTCAGCCGATGCCCAGCACCACCGACGCCACCAGCCACACGTTGGCCGCGCTGATCACCGCGAACAGCAGCCAGGCCAGCGACTTCAGCACCGGCCCGTTCGCGAAGCCGCCCATCAGCGCGCGGTCGCTCGTGAAGCGGATCAGCGGCCACATCGCGAACGGCAGCTGGAAGCTCAGCACCACCTGGCTCAGCACCAGCATCCTGCCCACGCCGCCGTCGCCGAACCACCACACGCCGACGAAGGCCGGCACCAGCGCCAGCGCGCGCGTGATCAGGCGCCGCTGCCAGCACGGGATCTTCAGGTCGAGAAAGCCTTCCATGACGATCTGGCCCGCAATGGTGCCGGTGAAGGTCGAGCTCTGGCCCGAGGCCAGCAGCGCCACGCCGAACAGCGTGGCCGCCAGCGCGCTGCCCACCACCGGTTCGATCAGCCGGTAGGCGTCGTCGATCTCGGTCACCGCCGTGTGGCCGGTGCCATGGAAGGCGCTGGCCGCGAGCACCATGATGGCCGCGTTGACCAGCAGCGCGAGCGACAGCGAGACCACCGCGTCGAGCGTGCAGAAGCGCACCGCCTCGCGCCGCGCGGGCTCGGTCGGCGCCACCAGCCGGGTCTGCACGATCGACGAATGCAGGTAGAGGTTGTGCGGCATCACGGTCGCGCCCACGATGCCGATCGCGAGGTAGAGCGCGCCCGGCTGGTGCAGCCGCTCGAGCATCGGCACGAAGCCGACCGCCACGCCGAACCAGTCGGGCGGCGCCATCGCGAGCTCGACCACGAAGCAGGCCGCGATGGTGCCGACCAGGCCGAGCACGATCGCCTCCACGCGCCGGAAGCCGGCACCTTGCAGGCCCAGCACCAGCAGGGTGTCGAAGGCGGTGATGAGGATGCCCACCGGGATCGAGACGCCGAACAGCAGATGCAGCGCGAGCGCGCTGCCGAGCACCTCGGCGAGGTCGCAGGCCACGATGGCCAGCTCGGCGCCGAGCCAGAGGAAACGGTTGACGCGCGGCGAATAGCGCTCGCGGCAGGCGCGCGCCAGGTCCTTCTGCGCGATCAGCCCGAGCCGCACGCACAGGGTCTGCAGCAGCATCGCCGCGAGGCTCGCGAGCAGCACCACGAACAGCAGGCCGTAGCCGAAGCGCGAGCCGGCCTCGATGTCGGTGGCCCAGTTGCCCGGGTCCATGTAGCCCACCGACACCAGCAGCCCCGGGCCCGCGTAGCGCAGCAGCTTGCGGCCGAAGGACAGTTCCCGCGGCACCGCGACGCTGCCTTTCACCTCCGACGGACAGAAGGGCGCGGTGGCGGTGCGGGGCAGCGGAAAGAACATGCGCGCGATGATAGGGACAAGCCTCGGGCCTTGTCGCCCAGCGGACCGGCACGCCCGGGCGGAATCTCTTAGATTCAGAGGCTCGCGGCCGCACCGGCCCGTTCTTCCCTTCCCCAGGAGACCCTCGCCCATGATCCACGTCGTCGCCGTCATCACCGCCAAGCCCGGCCAGCGCGCCGCACTGCTCGCGGCCTTCGCCGAGAACCGCGCCGCGGTGCTGGCCGAGAAGGGCTGCATCGAATACGGCGCCACCATCGACGCGCAGGGCATCCCGCCCTCGAAGGCCAGCTTCGGCGCCGACACCTTCGTCGTGATCGAGAAGTGGGAGACGCTGGCCGACCTGCAGGCCCACGCGGTCGCGCCGCACATGAAGGCCCACGGCGAGAAGACCAAGGCACTGGTCGAGAGCAAGCTGATCCACGTGCTCGAGCCGGTCTGAGGCCGCGCGCCCGACGGGCGCTTCTCCTTCGCCGCCTACCCCTTTCCGTTGTATTCGTGCGCACGGGATGCTGCTACCTTCGTCGGCAGCCGTTCAACGATACAGAGAGGGGACCACGGACATGGCGATCTTCCGTTCGCAAGGCCCGCGCCGACGCGCGCGAGCCGCCGCGGTGCCCGCCGCGCTGGCCACGCTCGTGCTGCTGGCCAGCGGCTGCGCGCCGCTGATGGCACCGCCCTACGCGGCCGACTACGAGGCGCTCGACCGCCTCGAGGCCACGCGTCCCGGCATGGTGGCGGTGGCGCGCGCCCAGCCCACCGATCCCGAGGACAAGGTCAACAACGTGCGCATGCGCAGCACGCGCCTGGTCTCGCCCAACGGCAGCTTCGCGCTCTACCTCGAGGAGGCGATGCGGCGCGACCTGGCCGAGATCTCCATCCTCGACCCGAAGGCGCCCACGCGCATCGCGGCGCGCATCCTCGTCAACGAGCTCGACCTCGGCGTGCTCAACGGCGGCGGCCGCATGGAGGTCGAGATCGTGGTCACGCGCGCCGACACGCAACGGCTGCGCCGCACCTACCGCGCCGAGACCAAGTTCGAGTCGGGCTACGGCGGCGCGGTGGCCGTGCCGGCCGGCCAGGCCGAGTACCCGCGGCTGGTGCGCGCGCTGCTGCGCCAGGTCTATGCCGATGCGCAGTTCGTGGCGGCGATCCGGCCATGACGACAACCACAGGAGGCGCCGCCATGTCCCTGCTTTCCGCTTTCTCGCGCGCCACCGGCATCGCCGCCCTGGCCCTCGGCGCGCTGCTGCTCGCGGCCTGCACCCATCCGATCACCATGGTCACGGACCCGGCACCGCCGCGCTCGCTGCAGCACCTGGTGCAGAAGAAGGTGGCCTACGTGATGACCGACGCGCAGCGCGACACCCAGGTGGTCACGCCCGGCGGCAGCGGCAGCAAGGTCAGCTACTACCCGTACCGCGACCTCGAGAAGCCGGTGCGCGATGCGCTGCGCGCGGTGTACCGCGACGTGGTGGTGCTGCGCACCGCGAACGACGTGAAGGCCAACCAGGCGACCGGCATCGCGCTGGTGTTCACGCCGAGGATCACGACCGACTCGAGCTCCAGTTCGCTGCTCGCCTGGCCGCCGACCTCGTTCACCGCGGAGGTGCAGTGCACGGTCACCGATGCCGCGGGCGCCGAGGTCACGCGGGTGCGCGCGGTCGGCAACGGCACCGCCGAGTTCGACGAATACAAGAGCGATTTCGGCCTGGCCGCGCGCCGCGCCGCGGCACGCATGGCAGCGCAGCTCGCGAGCGAGATACGGCGCAACGAGAAGCTGCGCTGAACGTCGCGCGGCGCCCAAAAAAAACGCGCTCCGGGGAGCGCGTTTTTTCCTGGTGGCGTCGAAGGCTTACTTCGAGACGACCTTCACCATCTCGAGGCACTTGTTCGAGTAGCCCCATTCGTTGTCGTACCAGCTCACGAGCTTCACGAAGGTGCCGTCGAGCGCGATGCCGGCTTCGGCGTCGAAGATCGAGGTGCGCGGGTCGCCGCGGAAGTCGGTGGCCACCACCTTGTCTTCGGTGTAGCCCAGCACGCCCTTGAGCGCGCCTTCGCTCTGTGCCTTCATCTCGGCGCAGATTTCCTTGTACGTGGCTTCCTTCACCAGCTCGACCGTCAGGTCGACCACCGACACGTCGGAGGTCGGCACGCGGAAGCTCATGCCGGTGAGCTTCTTGTTGAGCTCGGGGATCACCACGCCCACGGCCTTGGCCGCGCCCGTCGACGACGGGATGATGTTTTCCAGGATGCCGCGGCCGCCGCGCCAGTCCTTGTTGCTCGGGCCGTCCACGGTCTTCTGCGTGGCGGTGGCGGCGTGCACGGTGGTCATCAGGCCGCGCTTGATGCCCCACTTGTCGTTGAGCACCTTGGCCAGCGGGGCCAGGCAGTTGGTGGTGCAGCTGGCGTTGCTGACGATGGCTTCGCCGGCGTACTTCTTGTCGTTCACGCCGTAGACGAACATCGGCGTGTCGTCCTTCGACGGCGCCGACAGGATCACCTTCTTGGCGCCCGCGTCGATGTGCTTCTGCGCCGTTTCCTTGGTGAGGAAGAGGCCGGTCGACTCGAGCACGACGTCGGCGCCGACTTCGTTCCACTTCAGGTTCGCGGGATCGCGCTCCTGCGTCAGGCGGATCTTCTTGCCGTTCACGATCAGCGTGTTGCCCTCGACCGTGACCTCGCCCTTGAAGCGGCCGTGCACCGAGTCGTACTGCAGCATGTAGGCCAGGTAGTCGGGCTCGAGCAGGTCGTTGATGGCGACGATTTCGATGTCGTTCTTGAAGTTCTGCACGGCCGCGCGCAGCACGTTGCGACCGATGCGGCCGAAGCCGTTGATACCGAGTTTGATAGCCATCTGACTTGCTCCTAAGGTTGAAAAACTTCTCTGATCTTGATCGGACGGAAGACGCTCTGCCTCAGTCGCGCAGCGCGGCCTCGACCGTGGCGGCGACGTTCTCGGCCGTGAAGCCGAAGTGCTTGAACAGCACCGGCGCGGGTGCCGATTCGCCATACGTGTCGATGCCGACGACGGCGGCGCAGCCGTACTTCCACCAGCCGCCGGTGCAGCCCATCTCGACCGCGATGCGCGGCAGCTTCTTCGGCAGCACGGCCTTCTTGTAGGCCAGGTCCTGGCGGTCGAAGGTGGTGGTCGAGGGCATCGACACCACGCGCACCGCGATCTTCTTCTCGGCCAGCAGCTTCTGCGCGGCCAGCGCGAGCTGCACTTCGGAGCCGGTGGCGATGATGACGGCAGCCGTCTTCTTGCTCTTGAGGCCGACCGCTTCCGGCTCGGCGAGCACGTAGGCGCCGCGGCTGATGTCGCCGAGTTCGCTCTTCGGTGCGTAGGCGATGTTCTGGCGGCTCAGCAGCAGCGCGGTCGGGCGCGACTGGTTCTGCAGCGCCACGGCCCAGGCCACGGCGGTCTCGGCCGTGTCGCCCGGACGCCAGACGTCGAGGTTCGGGATCAGGCGCAGCGAGGCGGCATGCTCGATCGACTGGTGCGTCGGGCCGTCTTCGCCCAGGCCGATGGAGTCGTGCGTGAACACGTGGATCACGCGCCGCTTCATCAGCGCGGCCATGCGGATCGCGTTGCGGCTGTAGTCGCTGAAGGTCAGGAAGGTACCGCCGTAGGGGATGTAGCCGCCATGCAGCGCCACGCCGTTCATGATCGCGGCCATGCCGAACTCGCGCACGCCGTAGTTGATGTGGCGGCCGATGGTGCCGTGCGGGACTTCGGCCGGCGCTGCCGGCTTGGCTTCGTCTTCGGCGGCGGGCTTGGCCTCGACCGCCGGCACGTTCAGCACCACGGCGCCGGTCTTCGGATCGAAACGCAGCGCGGCCGTGCTCTTGGTGTTGGTGAGGTTCGAGCCGGTCAGGTCGGCGCTGCCGCCGAGCATTTCGGGCAGCGCGGCGGTGAACGCTTCCAGCGCGAGCTGGCTGGCCTTGCGGCTGGCCACGGTCTCGGCCTTGGTGTGCGCGGCCACCACGGTGTCGAACGCGACCTGGTGGAATTCCTTGGGCAGCTCGCCCTTCATGCGGCGCGTGAACTCGCCGGCCAGCTCGGGATAGGCGACGGCGTAGGCGGCGAAGCGCTCGTTCCAGTCGGTCTCGACGCGGTGGCCTTCGTCCTTGTGGTTCCAGTCGGCATAGACCTCGGTCGGGATCTCGAAGGCCGGCGCGGTCCAGCCCAGGGCTTCGCGCGTGAGCTTGATCTCTTCGGCGCCGAGCGCCTCGCCGTGCGCCTTGGCGGTGCCGGCGCGGTTCGGGCTGCCCTTGCCGATGGTGGTCTTGCAGGCGATCAGCGTCGGGCGCGAGGTTTCCTTCTTCGCCTCGGCGATGGCCTTCGACACGGCCTGGGCGTCGTTGCCGTCGATCGGGCCGATGACGTTCCAGCCGTAGGCCTTGAAGCGCTGTTCCGTGTTGTCGATGAACCAGGGCTTGACCTGGCCGTCGATGCTGATGCCGTTGTCGTCGTACAGCGCGATCAGCTTGTTGAGGTGCCAGGCGCCGGCCAGGGCGCAGGCTTCGTGGCTGATGCCTTCCATCATGCAACCGTCGCCCAGGAAGGCGTAGGTGTGGTGGTCGACGATGTCGTGGCCCTGGCGGTTGAACTCGGCGGCCAGCAGCTTCTCGGCCAGCGCGAAGCCCACGGCATTGGTGATGCCCTGGCCCAGCGGGCCGGTGGTGGTTTCCACGCCGGGGGTCACGTCGACCTCGGGGTGGCCCGCGGTCTTGCTGTGCAGCTGGCGGAAGTTCTTGAGCTCGTCGATCGGCAGGTCGTAGCCGGTCAGGTGCAGCACCGCGTACAGCAGCATCGAGGCATGTCCGTTCGACAGCACGAAGCGGTCGCGGTCGAACCAGTGCGGGTTGGCGGGGTTGTAGCGCAGGTGCTCGCCCCACAGCGCGACGGCCATGTCGGCCATCCCCATCGGTGCGCCCGGATGTCCGGAGTTGGCTTGTTGAACGGCATCCATCGCCAACGCGCGGATCGCGTTGGCCATCAGGGCTTGGTTGGCCATGGGCAGGGAACTTTCGGGGGAGTTGGGTGGGTGGGACTCGGGAGAACCCGCGATTTTACCGGGCGAGCCCGAACCGGCACCGACAGCCTCTTTACACCCCTCTGCGCTTATTTTGCGCAGCCGGCCGGACCCGCGTTTTCCCGCATGGGCGATGTACTAAAGTCGCGGACATATGCACGGGCTGCACCTCACCGCCGACCTTCACGACTGCCAATGCGGCGCGCAGTGGCTCACCGACGGCGAGGCGCTCGGCGCCGTCTGCCTCAAGGCCGTGTCGGCCGCGGGGCTGCAGCCGGTGGGCAAGCTGGTCCACGGCTTCCCGGCCACCGCGCACGGCCCGGGCGGCGTCACCGCCACCGTGCTGCTGGCCGAATCGCACCTGTGCCTGCACACCTGGCCCGAGCAGCGCGCCGTCACGCTCGACGTCTACGTCTGCAACTTCGGCGGCGACCACTCGGCCAAGGCCCATGCGCTGATGGACTGCCTGGTCTCGCTGTTCCGCCCGCGCCACAGCGAACGCAACGAGCTGCAACGCGGGCGCGTGGCGGCCGGCGCTTGAGCGGGAACGCGACGGTGGCGGCCAAGGCCATGGTGCTCGCGGCCGGTCGCGGCGAGCGCATGCGGCCGCTGACCGACACCACCCCCAAGCCCCTGCTCGAGGTTCGCGGCAAGCCGCTGATGCAATGGCCGATGGAGGCGCTGGCGGCCGGCGGCTTCACCGAGCTGGTGTTCAACACCGCCTGGCTCGGCGACCGGATCTCCAGCCACTTCGGCCCGAAACCGTTGCTGGGTGGCCAGGTGCCGCTATCGATTTCATACTCCGACGAGGCCCGCGACTTCGGCGGCGCGCTCGAGACCGCGGGCGGCATCGTGCGCGCGCTGCCGCTGTTGGGCGATCCGTTCTGGGTCGCGGCGGGCGACGTGTTCGCGCCCGGCTTCGTCTTCACCCAGGCCGCGGTCGAGCGCTTCGTGGCGGGCGGCAAGCTCGCGCACCTGTGGCTGGTGCCCAATCCCGCGCACAACCCGAAGGGCGACTTCGGCCTCTCGGCCGAGGGCCTCGCGCTCAACACGCAAGACGGCCCGCGCCACACCTTCTCGACCATCGGCCTGTACCGCGCCGCGCTGTTCGCGCCGCCGTACTGCGCCATCCCTGGCGGCAACCCCGGCGGCGTCAAAGCCCCGCTGGCGCCGATCCTGCGTGCCGCGATGGACAATGGCCTGGTGAGCGCCGAGCTCTACACCGGCCCCTGGACCGACGTGGGAACGCCCGAGCGCCTCGCCGAACTCAACCGGCCTTCGTAGCCAGCCCGTCTCACAGGAAGTCTCCACGCGATGACCACCACCGACACCAAGAAGATCTACGCCGAGCGCCGCGCTCGCCTCGCCTCGCAACTGGGCAAGGACGGCATCGCGATCATCCCGACCGCGCCCGAACGCCAGCGCAACCGCGACAGCGACTTCCTGTTCCGCCACGACAGCTACTTCTACTACCTGACCGGCTTCACCGAGCCCAATGCCTGGCTGGTGCTCGGCGGCGACGGCCGCGCCACGCTGTTCTGCGCGCCCAAGGACCTGGAGCGCGAGATCTGGGACGGCTACCGGCTCGGCCCCGACGCCGCGCCCGAGGCGCTCGGCCTCGACGAGGCCTTCTCGGTCACCGAGCTCGATGCGAAGCTGCCCAAGCTGCTCGAGAACCGCTCGGTCGTCTGGTATCCGTTCGCCACCCACAAGGGCCTCGAGACCCGCGTCGACGGCTGGCTGCAGTCGGTGCGCGCGCGCGTGCGCTACGGCGCGCTGTGCCCCGAGGAGCAGCGCGACCTGTGCGGCCCGCTCGACGAGATGCGCCTCGTGAAGGACGCGCACGAGCAGGACATCATGCGCCGCGCCGCCCAGATCAGCGCCCGCGCCCACATCCGCGCGATGCAGCTGTCGGCGCGCATGCTGCGCGAGGGCAAGGACGTGCGCGAGTACCACCTCGACGCCGAGCTGCTGCACGAGTTCCGCCTCGGCGGCTCGCAGTACCCGGCCTACGGTTCCATCGTCGCGGCCGGAGCCAACGCCTGCGTGTTGCATTACCGCGCCGATGCCGCGCCCGTGCGCGACGGCGAGCTGGTGCTGATCGACGCCGGCTGCGAGCTCGACGGCTACGCCAGCGACATCACGCGCACCTTTCCGGCCAACGGCAGGTTCACCGGCCCGCAGCGGGCGCTGTACGACCTCGTGCTCGCGAGCCAGGACGCCTCGGCCGCCGCCACCAAGGCCGGCAACCGCTTCAACGACCCGCACGACGCCGCCGTGCGCGTGCTCGCGCAGGGCATGCTCGACCTGGGCCTGCTCGACGCCAACAAGGTCGGTGGCCTCGACGACGTGATCGACAGCCGCGCCTACTTCCAGTTCTACATGCACCGCACCGGCCACTGGCTCGGCATGGACGTGCACGACTGCGGCAGCTACGTCGAGCCCACGCAGGTCGGCGAGGTCAGCGAACGCAAGGATCCGCTGTCGAACGAACTCATCAAGAACCGCCCGAGCCGCATCCTGCAGCCCGGCATGGTGCTCACGCTCGAACCCGGCATCTACGTGCGCCCCGCCGACGGCGTGCCCGAGCAGTTCCACAACATCGGCATCCGCACCGAAGACGACGCCATCGTCACGGCCACCGGCTGCGAGCTCATTTCGCGCGGCGTGCCGGTGAAGGCGGACGAGATCGAGGCGCTGATGCGGGCCTGAGCGCCGCGCGCTGCGGGGCCTGCGGCGCATGCCGCGCCTGCAGGAAGTCGATGAACACCCGCAGCTTGCGCGGCATCTGCGCGCGGCTCGGGTAGTAGAGATAGAAGCCCGGGAAGGTCGGCCACCACGGCTCGAGCAGCGGCACCAGCCGGCCGCTGTCGAAGTCCTCGCGCACCGTGCCCTCGAAGGCCACCGCGATGCCCGCGCCGGCGCGCGCGGCCGCCAGCAGCACCTCGCTGTCGTTGGCGATCACCGGCCCCGCCACCTCCACGTCGAGCTCGCGGCCGTCCTGCGCGTACTCCCAGCGGTAGAGACCGCCGGTCGTGAGCCGGAAGTTGAGGCAGCGGTGCTCGCGCAGGTCCTCGGGCGTGCGCGGCGGCGTCCGTCCCTCCAGGTAACGCGGCGCGGCGAAGCTCACCATGCGCTGCGGCCCCGCGATCGACAGCGCCACCACGTCCTGCGCCAGGCTCTCGCCGAGCCGGATGCCCGCATCGAAGCCGCCCTCGACCAGGTCGACCATGCGGTTGTCGCAGACCAGCTCGAGCACGATGTCTGGATAGGCCGCGGCGAAATCGCCGAAGTGCGGATAGAGCAGCAGCTCGGCCGAGACCCGCGCCACGTTCAGGCGCAGCAGCCCCGCCGGCTTGTCGCGTGCCTCGTCGATGCCTTCCACTGCCTGTGCCAGCGCCGCGAGCGCCGGCCGCACGCCCTCGAGGAACTGCCGGCCCAGCTCGGTCGCGCCGACGCTGCGCGTGCTGCGGTCGAGCAACCGCACGCCGAGCTTGGCCTCGAGCGTGCGCACGGTCTGCGACAGCGCCGAGGGCGAGACGCCGAGTTCCTCGGCCGCGCGCGTGAAGCTGGCGTGATGGGCCACGCGGGCGAAGGCGGCGATGGCGGGGAGAAGGTCGGGGGACATGTGGGCATTATGAAGAGAGGCTTCACAAAGCATCAAGCACAGCGGTATTTTTCCAATGCAATGGTGGAACGACATTCGAGTCCATGGCGCTCGCGCACCGCGGCGCCTTCCCCCCTCGAAAGGACATCCCCATGCAACTCGACGACTACCTCACTCTCGGCCGCTCGGGCCTGCGCGTCAGCCCGATCTCGCTCGGCACCATGACCTTCGGCAGCGACTGGGGCTGGGGTGCCGACGCCGGCGAATCGCGCCGCATGTTCGACGCCTACCTCGAACGCGGCGGCAACTTCGTCGACACCGCCAACTTCTATACCAACGGCAGCTCGGAGCGGCTGCTGGGCCAGTTCCTCGCCGACCGGCGCGAGTCGGTGGTGCTGGCCACCAAGTACACGCTCAACATGCAGCCCGGCAATCCCAACGCGGGCGGCAACCACCGGCGCAACATGGTGCGCTCGGTCGAGGCCAGCCTGAAGCGCCTGGGCACCGACTACATCGACCTGCTGTACCTGCACATCTGGGACGGCCTGACGCCCTTCGACGAAGTGATGCGCGCCTTCGACGACCTCGTGCGCGCGGGCAAGGTGCTCTACGCGGGCATCTCCGATACGCCCGCCTGGCAGGTCGCGCGCATGCAGACCCTGGCCGAACTGCGCGGCTGGGCGCCGCTGGTGGCACTGCAGATCGAGTACAGCCTGATCGAGCGCACCGTGGAGCGCGAGCTGCTGCCGATGGCGCGCGAGCTCGGCCTCGGCGTGATGGCCTGGTCGCCGCTGGGCAGTGGCGTGCTGACCGGCAAGTACAGCCGCGCCGACCTCGACCACGCCAAGGGCCTCGACCCGCGCGTGACCGGCACGCGCAAGGACGTGGCCGTGGGCAACGGCGCGCTCTCGGAACGCGCCCTCGCCATCGCCGACGTGGTGGCACAGATCGCGAAGGAGCAGGACCGCTCGAGCGCGCAGATCGCGCTGGCCTGGCTGCTGCACCGGCGCGGGCCGACGGTGATGCCGATCATCGGCGCGCGCACCTTCGCGCAGTTCGAGGACAACCTCGGAGCGCTCGAGATCGAACTCGATGCACAGGCGCTGCGACGGCTTGATGCGGCGAGCGCGATCGCACTGGGGTTTCCGCACGACTTCATGGCGCTGCCGATGACGCAGGGGGTGCTGCATGGCGGCACCTCGACGCGCCGCGGGGAGTGAGAGAGGCTCAGTCGCCCAGCGCGGCCAACACCAGGCACCCGAGCCCCGCCAGCACCGCGATCGCCGCCGCCGCCGACGCCACCCAGTGGAAGCGGCGCGGCGCATAGCTCAACAGCCCCACCACCGTCTGCGCGGCCGCCGTGAGCGCGCCGAACCAGAGCACCCAGCCGATCGAATGGCCGGCGGCGCGCAGGCTGGCGACGAGCGACAGGCACAGCGCCACGCTGCCGCCGAGCTGCAGCCAGCGGCGCCACGGGCCGGGCGTGCTGCCGCGGCCGAAGACGTCCTCGCTGTGGCGGTCCATTGCGAGGCCCAGCGCGCAGAAGCCCGCGAGCGAAGCGGCGAACACCGTCGCGATCAGCAAGGCGTTCATCACGATCCCTGGCCCGAGGTGGCGAGCGAAGGCGATTCCACCGCGCCATCGGCCGGGCCGGCCTTCGCGGTTTTTTTCGCCGAAACGCTCAGGGCCTTGCGCCGCTTGCGTTCCACCATCCAGGCCGCGCCCGCGAGCCCCAGGCCCAGCGCGATCGACACCAGGTCGAAGCCGGCGACGGCGCTCGGGCCCGAACGCAGGCTGACCGTGAGCGGCGCCGGCCCGGTGAAGGCGTTGAGCACCGGCAGCAGCGCGAACAGCAGCGCGCCCGCGGCGAGCTGCGCCTGCCACATGCGCAGCGTGGGCCGCGCGAGACCCAGCAGCGCGGCCGCGCCCCAGACCGCGAAGAACCAGCCGATCTCGGCCGCGCCGCGGTCGGCCGTGTCGAACGGCACCAGCCGATTGGCCCAGAAGAAGGCGGCCATCGCGAGCGGCAGGCCCGCGATCGCGCCGAGGTTGAGCCCGTCGACCAGCCGCAGGCCGAAGCTCACGCGGCCGCCCTGCTTGAGCCGCTTCGCGAACTTCTGGCGCTCCTTCACGGCCCACAGCAGGAGGCCGGTGGCGACCATCAGGCAACCCGCGAGGCCCGAGATGAAGAACAGCGCACGCAGCAGCGGATCGCCGAAGCGGCCGATGTGCAGGCCGTAGAGCACGCTGCGCGTCTCGACGGCGGGCCGCATGCTGTCGCCGTAGGCACCGACCAGGGCGCCGGTCACGCCGTTGAAGACCATCGACGGTTGCTCGGACCCCAGTTGCGGCCCTTCGGCGCGGCGCACGATGACCGTCGCATTGGCATCGTTCGGCGAGTTGACCGTGAGGCGGCCGACCGGCGCGCCGCCCCAGTGCGCGGAAGCCTGCGCGAGCATCGGTGCGACCGGTGCCATCGGCGCCTTCTGGCCCGCGGCCTTGAACTGCTCGCGCACGCCGCCCGCGAAGGCCTCGGAGAAGAAGGTCTGCGTGCCGCCGCTGTCCTTGTAGGCCGCCTGCGGGCCCCAGGGCATGTACATGAACATCAGCGTGACCAGGCCCGTGTACGTGATCATCGCGTGATAGGGCAGTGCCAGCACCGCGGTCGCGTTGTGCGCGTCGAGCCAGGAGCGCTGGCCCTTCTTCGGCCGGAAGGTGAAGAAGTCCTTGAAGATGCGCTTGTGCGTGACGATGCCGCTGAGGATCGCCACCAGCATGAACATCGCGCAGAAGCCGACGATCCAGCGGCCCCAGATCGCGGGCATGTAGTGCAGGTCGAAGTGCAGGCGGTAGAAGAACTCGCCGCCGCGCGTCTCGCGCACCGCCGCCGAGGGCTGGCCGCTGGCCGCGTCGAGCACCGCGCGGCCGAAGCGGTCGCGCCGGTCGCGCGGCGGCGAGCCGGCCGGCGGCGCGGGCCGGGTCCAGAACAGGCTGGTCGAGGGTTCGCGCTCGGTGGGCAGCGTGATGAACCAGCGCGGCGAATCGGCCGCATGCTGCTGCAGATAGGCGTAGGCACCCTCGGTGGCCTGCGCCTGCGGCACCGGCGCGCGCGAGAGCCCGTGTAGCTCGGGCTTCATCCAGAGCGTGATCTCGTCCTTGAAGTACGAGGCCGTGCCGGCCGCGAACACCATGAACAGCACCCAGCCGACCAGGAGGCCCGACCAGGTGTGCAGCCAGGCCATCGACTGGCGGAAGCCTTCCTTCATGCGCCCGCTCCCGGCGTCGGCAACACGAGCAGCAGCGCGCCCAGCGGCGCCGCGGCGATGACCAGGCCGATCCAGGCACGCCATGCGCTGCGCGCCGCGAACACCCACATCACCGCGACCGCGAACACGAGGAAGGAGGCCAGCGTGCCGGTCATCGCGGCTTCGCTTCGTGCCATGCCGAAGGCGGCGGGCAGGCACAGCGCGAGCGCGGCGGCGGAGAGCGCGGCCACGCCGTAGCCGCCGGCGATGGCGGCGACGGCGCGCGAGGCCACGCCGAGGCGGTAGCGCAGGCCGGCGCTCACGCCGCGCGCCGGACGGCGTGCGAAGTCGTTCGGGAAGTCATGGAAAAAGGGGAAAGGCCAAGGCCTGGAGAATGAGAATAATACTCATCTGGCACGATTTCCCCAAGGAAACACCCTGCTATCTCGACCCGGGCGCAGGGCGATAGCGGGCGTTCCCGCCGCTCACTTCGCCTGCAGCAGCGCCCCCGCCTCCAGCAACACCAGCTCGTTGTCGTCGGCCTTGTTCGGCTCGCGGCTGCTCGAGAAGGGCAGGTTGTTGTCGTTGCCGACGACGATGTGGGTGGCATCCACCACGTCGACGTTCTCGATGGTGAAGAACGGGAACTTGAGCACGCCGTCGTTGAGCGGCTTGCGCGCGAGCTTGTCGGGGTCGGCGATGTTCAGCAGGTCGATGTAGCCGATCTTGCGCACCGGGCCGCCGACGTTGGCGTCGCCGAGCTCGACCTTGTAGACGCGCTTGAACTTCGCGATGTCGTGGAAGCAGTCGTTGCGCTTCTGGCCTTCGGGGCAGGCCTTGTCGCTGGTGCCTTCGCCGTTGTCGCGCTCGATGATCAGGCCCGTGGTGCCGTCGATCATGTTGAAGTCGCCGATGGCGTTGCCGTTGGCCTCGAGCACGTACTTCCAGTGGCGGCCGGTCCACTTCTCGCCCGCCACGTCGAACTCGAGCACGCGCAGCGCTTCCTTGCCCTCGACCTTCTCGAAGTCCTTGGCCTCGGCGTTCCACACCGGGCCTTCGAGCAGCGCGTAGAGCTTGCTGCCGTCCTTCGAGGCGGCCATGCTCTCGAAGCCCTTGGAGCGCTTGATCTGGAATTCGACCGCGCCGCCGGGCACGCCGGGCGTGGTCACGGCGGGGTTGTCGGGCGAGCGCACGACCTTGCCGTCGACCTGGGTGTCGAACACGGCGAGCACCTTGCCCTTGAGGTCGGCCTTGATCAGGTAGGGCCCGAACTCCTCGCCGATCCACAGCGCGCCGCCGGCGAACTGGAAGCTCTCGGGATCGAAGTCGGAGCCGGTCAGGTAGCGCTGCTTGCTGCCCTCGTGGACGATGCGGAACGGCACCTTCTTGTCGGGGTCGTGCAGGAACACGGTGGCCAGGCGCTGGAACTTGCCGCTCTTGAAGTCGACCTTGTAGTGGTTGAGGTAGAGCATGAAGTCGGGCGAGTTGGCCTTCGCGCCGGCACCGTTGTCGGTGAGGATCCAGAAGCTGCCGTCGTCCATCTTCTTGATGCCCGAGTGGCCCTGCAGCGGCTGGCCCTTGAAGGGCAGCGACACGCCGGTGCCGCGGCCGCCCGAGAGGCCCTCGACGCTGCCGATGGCTTCCACGCGCTTCGGCGTGGTGAACTTGCCGCTGACCTGCAGGTCGGCCGGTGCGTCCTTGGGCGCGGCGACGAAGCTCTGCGCGGGCAGCACGGCATGGCCGGCGAGGGTGGCGGGGAAGGCGGTCTGGGCCGAGGCACCGGTGGCGGCGAACGCAGCGGCGGCGGCCAGGGCGAGGAGGGAAAGGCGCGTCTTCTTCATGGAGGTCGGGAGTCCGAGTCGAAAACGCGAGACCTTGCCGACCACGCGTGACGCCGCGGTGACATGACTGCCACTAAGGTGCGATATCGACGATCACTTCACGCGACTCGGCCCGCCCCTGGTCGTCGACCACGCGCAGCACGTAGCGCCGCCCCGACTCGGCCAGGTCGGGCATCCAGGCGATGCCCTCGCCGGGCGCGGCACGGCCGACCAGCGCGTCGTCGGCGAACCAGTAGAGGGTCTGCGTGCCGGCCGCGGCCTCGGCGCGCAGCACCAGCGGCTCGGGCCTGGCCACGCGCAGCGTGTGGCGCACGCCGCGCAGCGGCGAGCTGATGAGCGGGGCCGCCTCGGGCGCGCCCGCGTCCTTCTCATCGCAGCCGTCGGCGGGTACGCTGGCGCGCGGCAGGCCGGCCTGGCGGAACAGGCGGCGCATGTCGCTGCCCCATTGCTCGACCACCTGCTGCCGCGCGTTCGGTTGCGGGCCGCAGACCACCTTGCCCGTGGTCTCGTCGACCCACACGGCGCGGTGCAGGTTGCTGACCTGGATCGGCGACTTGCCGGCGATGAACCAGGTGCGCGTGCGCACCGGGCACAGCGCATCGGGCAGGCCACCGGTGGCGGCGCAGACCTCGACCTGGCGCAGGTTGGCCGGTTGCGTGGTCGCGACCTCGCCGGGATCGAGCCGCTCGGCGCGCAGCGCGTCGACCATGCGCAGGAACAGCGGCGCGGCTGCGTCGACGCCCACCAGCGCGGGGTTGCTGCTGCCGTCGAAGTTGCCGACCCACACCACCAGCACGTGGCGGCCGAACACGCCCGCGGTCCAGGCATCGCGAAAGCCCCAGGAGGTGCCGGTCTTCCAGGCGATGGCGGGCCGCGCGGGCAAGGTGGTGTCGGGGCGCGGCGTCTGGCGCAGCATGTCGAGCGTGATGAACGAGGCCTCCTCGCTCAGCAGTCGCAGCGGCTGCGCGGGCCGCTCGTCGGGCGCGGGCTCGGTGTAGCGCAGCGGCTGCGCGATGCCGCCGTTGGCCAGGGTGCCGTAGAGGCCCGCGAGCTCCTCGGGCGTGACCTCGCCGCCGCCGAGCACCAGCGCGAGGCCGTAGTGCGATTCGCTCTGCAGCTTCTGCACGCCGGCCAGCCGCATGAAGTCGTAGAGGCCCGGCTTCGAGAGCTTCGCGGCCACCGCGACCGCGGGCACGTTGCGGCTGCGGATCAGCGCCTCCTGTGCCGCCAACGGTCCCGCGAAGCGATGGTCGAAGTTCTCGGGCGTGTAGGGACCGAAGGCGGTCGGCGCGTCCTTCAGCATGGTCTTCGGATGCAGCAGGCCCTGGTCGAGCGCGAGCGCGTAGATGAAGGGCTTGAGCGTGGAGCCCGGCGAGCGCTTGGCCTGGGTGCCGTTGACCTGGCCCGCGATGGCGTCGTCGTGCCAGTCGGCCGAGCCGATCAGCGCGCGCACCTGCATGGTCGAGGCATCGAGCAGCAGCGCGCTCGCGTTGTTCATGCCGACGTCGGCATGCGTGCGCAGGTACTGGGCCATCACGCGCTCGAGCGTGGACTGCATGCGCAGGTCGAGGGTGGCGCGGATCTCGACCGGCGCCGCGACGCCGGCATCGCTTCGCGGCTGCGCGAGCAACATGTCGGTGAGGTGCGGCGCCAGGAAGGGCAGGCTGCCGCGCGACTGCGCCGAGAGCACGAGCTGCGCGTCGGGCGCATGCTGGCGCGCGGCGGGATCGCGCTCGGCCCACAGCGCCCAGAGGCGTTCGCGCGCGGCCTGCAGCTCGGTGTTGCGGCCGCGCTCGGCGATGCGCTTGACCGGGTTCTGCGGAATCACCGCGAGCGTGAGCGCCTCGGGCAGACTGAGCCTGGCGGCATCCTTGCGGAAATAGATCAGGCTCGCGGCCTGCACGCCCTCGATGTTGCCGCCGTAGGGCGCGGTGTTGAGGTAGGCCTCGAGGATCTCGCGCTTGCCGTGGCGCGCCTCGATCCACAGCGCGGCGGCGATCTGCGCGACCTTGCCGCCGGCCGTGCGGCTGTCGATGCCGTAGAGCCGGCGCGCGAGCTGCATCGTGAGGGTGGAGCCGCCCTGGCGACGCTCGCCGCTCGCGATGCGCCAGGCGCTGCGCACCAGCGCCGCGGGATTGACGCCCGGGTGGGCGTAGAAGCGCCGGTCCTCGTAGAGCAGCACCGCGTCGATCAGGGTGGGCGAGATGCGATCGAGCGGCACCCACAGCCGGTACTGCTCGTCGGCCGCGAGCGTGAGCCGCAGCAGCTCGCCGCCACGCGCGTAGACGGCGCGCGAGCTGCCCACGGTCTCGCTGAGCGGGGCATGAGGCCACAGCCGCAGCAGCGCGAGCAGCAGGGCCAGCAGCACGCCCGCGACCAGGGCCCGACGCGCGAAGGTCCGGGTCATGCCGCGTTCCGCTCCGGCCTCAGTTCGCGACCACCTGGAAGCGCGCACCGGCCGAGCGCGCGTAGATGCGCCGGTCGTACATCGCCTCGCCATAGGCCGCGGGCACCACGAAGTCGCCGACGTTGGTGGCGCGCGCCTTGTAGGTCACTTCGAGCAGGTTCTTGTCGACGCTGCCGTAGAACACCACGCGGTCCTCGCGGATGTCGGCGTACTGCACCTTCCACGAGCCGTTGCCGCCCAGGCGCTTCTTCCAGACCGGTGCGTCGGCGTTCTCGCCCTCGGCATCGTCGCCCACGGCCTGCAGCACGGGCTCGAGGCCGCCGGGCAGCAGGTCGACCAGCGCGACGTCGGCGATCTGCGGGCGCTCGAGGCTGCGCACGCGCACCCGCACGGTGACCTCTTCGCCGAGCTTCGCCTTGATGACGGGATTGCCCTTGGCGTCGAGCACCTCGTGGAACACCTCCAGCCCCTGGTTCACCGCGGTGTCGGGCAGCTTGCGTTCGAAGCCCTGTTCGGTCCAGCTGTAGTAGAGGTTGAAGTCGCTGTCGTTCGCGAGGCCCAGCTTCGCGGTGCCGGCGGGCACCGCGGCGCGCGCCACCGGGTTGACGGCGCCGAGCGCGAGCGCCGCGGCCTTGCCCTGCGCATCGATGGCCGAGGCCGTGAGCTTGCCCTCGGCGTTCTGCGCCACGGCGTCGAAGTAGGCATCGACCGCCATCAGCATCGCAGCCGACGACAGGCTGTTGTACCAGCCGTCGCGCACCATGCCGGCCATGCCTTCCCAGACGGCGGGCTTCAGCGTCTTGAGCCGCGCCGGGAAATGCCGGCCCACCAGGTGCAGCATCATGCTGTCGTGCACCAGCGGGTCGTAGTAGCGGCCCCAGACGTTGCGGCGCTGGTTCTTCTCGCTGCGCGCGAGCAGGTCGGCCCACACGGGGTTGAGCAACTCGTTGGCCACCTGCTCCTGCTTCACGAGCTGGTAGCTCGCCGCGAGGTAGACGGCGCCGAGGTCGTCGCTCCAGCCCGCGGTCTGCTTCGACTGCTGGTTGCGCCAGGTCTCGCGCAGGTTCGCCAGCGCGGCCGGCACCACGATGCCCTGGCGCGTCAGCAGGTAGGCCGCCTGCGTGCGCTGGCGCCAGCCGTCGAGCGACGAGTCGCCGCTGCCGAGCCAGCCCTGCAGGTAGGTGTTGGCGCGCTGCAGCAGGTCTTGCGGCACCGGCAGCTTGTGGTCGCGCGCCTCCACCAGCAGGTGCACCGCATAGAGCGTCGCGAACGGATCGGCACCTGCCCCGGGCCACAGCGAGAAGCCGCCGTCGGCCGTCTGGCGCGCGCGCAGTTGCACGAGGTAGCGCTCGAGCGTCTTGCGCGCCTCGGGCAGCGGGCCCTGGTCGGCCGTGCGGCCCCGCGCCATTTCCTTCAGCAGCTCGGGCCGGCCCGAGAGCAGCACGGCCGGGAAGGTCTGGCTCGTGATCTGCTCGGTGCAGCCATGCGGATAGGCCTCGAGGTACTGCATGAGGCCGGTGGCGAAGGCCCAGGGCGCGGCCGACACCGCGAGGTCGCTGCGGCGGAAGTTCGGATAGAAGTCGCCCTTGCTCGCGATCTCGCCCGAGCGCTGGAAGCTGCCGGCCTGCACCAGCGAGACGAAGGGCGAGGCGGGCCGCACGCTCACCTCGGTGGCGAGCCGCGCGCTGAAGTTCTTGTGCGTGGAGGTGAACACCAGCGCCGACGAACCCAGCACAGCCTGCTCGCCAGGCTTGGCGCGCACGTTGAACTTCGTGCTGGCCTCGCCGCGCTCGTTGACCTTGAGCGTCTGCGTCGCATCGCCGACCACCTCGAGCCCGCCCGAGGCGGTGAGCGTGAGCGCGATGGGCGCTTCCTTGCCCGAGCCCGCGATGTTGTTGGCCAGGCCGACGCCGACCTCGACCGTGTCGCCGGGCGCCATGGCAAGCGGCGCGTTCGGCAGGATCACCATGTCGCCGCGCACCGTGGTGCGGGTGCCCTTCGCGGCCGTGGTCTCGTCGTTCACGGCCACCGCCATCACGCGCAGGCTGCCGTTGAAGCTCTCGGGCACGGTGTAGCTGAACTCGCGGCTGCCGTTCACGTCGACCAGGCCCGACCAGTAGGCCACCGGCTTGTCGCGCTTGCGCTTGAACGGGTTCAGGTGCTTGCCGAGCTCGCCTTCGCCATCGCCGCCGGGCGCGGCGCCCTGCATCAGCTTCTTGAACTCGGGCAGGATCAGGTCGAGCGTCTGCAGCGTGCCGACCTCGAGCGCGCGCTTCTGGAAGAAGTGCTTGAGCGGGTCGGGCGTCTTGTAGCGCGCCACCTGCAGGATGCCCTCGTCGATCGCGAACACCACGGCGCGCGTGGGCTGGTCGCTGGTGAGCTTCATCTTCACCGTCTGGCCGGGCTTCACGAGCTCGGTGCTGGTGAGCTGCAGGTTGGCCGTGCGCTTCGACAGGCTGGTGGCGAAGGGCGCGATGCCGTAGGACAGCGGGCTCATGTAGACCTCGTCCGAGGCCGGGTCGCGCACGAAGTGCACGTTGATGTAGCCGGTGCCCTCGAAGTCCTTGGGCAGCACGATCTTCTGCACCGAGGCGGTCTTGTCGGTCTTGAACCAGGCATGCGCATAGACCTTGTCGCGCTCGATGGTGATGAGGCCCGCGCCGACGTAGGGCGCGCGGATGCTGACCTCGATCTCCTGCCCGGGTTCGTAGTCCTTGCGGTCGAGCGTGAGCTGCAGCTCGGCATTGCGGTCGAGCGAGCGGCTGACGTTGGCATTGCCCGCCACGCTGTACTCGACGCGGTTGAGCTCGAGCCCGCCGGCATTGCGCACCACGTAGGCGAAGTTGCCGGGCGTGCCGGTGTCGAGCGCCACGTTGTTGCCGGCCGCGGCGATGGCCAGCGGCTTCTCGTCGAGCACGATCTCCTTGCGGCGCGATTCGTAGCGGTACAGGCCGTTGTCCTGCTTGATCAGCACCGACAGCACCTTGCGCTCCACGCGCTGCAGCACGAGATCGGCCACCGCGGTCTTCTTCGCCTGCGGGTCGATCGCGATCACGTGTGCATTGCGCGCAGCGCCCTTGCTCACGTAGCCGGTGTCACCGTCGACCTTGACGCCCACCAGGTAGGGCAGGTCGCTCACCAGCGTGCGCGCCTCGGCCGACACGCTGCGCCCGCCCTCGGGCTCGAAGGCCTTGGCCAGCACGTGCACCTGGTAGGTGGCGGCCTCGAAGCGCGACAGCCGCAGGTCGAACTCGGCCTTGCCCTCGGCGCTGGTCTGCACGCTGCCGAGGTCGTCCACCTGCTTCTCGGCCGCGCGCTGCGGATCGAAGAAGGCGTAGTCGGCGAAGGCGCGGAACACCGGGAAGGCCGGGCTCAGCGTGAGCGTGCCCTCGACCTTGCGGTCGGGCGCGGGCGCGCCGAAGAGGTTCTGCACGTCGATCAGCGCCTTCATGTCCTTGGGCTTCACCCAGCCTTCGGCGATCTCGCTGCTGAGTTTGGCCGTGACCTTGGTGCGGTCGGGCAGGAACTCCTGCACCTTCACCGTGGTGCTGCCCAGCAGCAACCCCTGCACCTCGGGCGCGCCGGGCGAGGACTCGCGCGGCAGGTAGAGGTTGACGGTGTAGTTGCCGGTGGGCGAGGTGTCCTGCGTGGCGTGCGCGATCTCGGCCGCGCCGCCGGGGCCGAGGCGCAGCTTCTCGCGCCGCACGCTCAGGCCGCGCGCATCGATGATCTCAGCTTCGAGCGGCAGGTCGCGCAGCGAGGTGCCCCAGTTGCCGGCCTTCACCATCATCGCGATGTGCATGGTGTCGCCCGGACGGTAGATGCCGCGGTCGCTGAAGACATAGGCCGTCATCTGGTTCGGCACGCCGGCCGCGCGCAGGCCGCCGACGTCGAAGCGCGAGATGTCGAGCGTGCGGTCGGTCTTGTTGAAGGGCAGGAAGCTCAGGTCGCCGTCCTTGCGCACCACCAGCACCACCGGCTGCTTCTCGCGCTGGAAGCCCGCGAGGTTGGGCAGCTTCGCGCGGCCCGTGGCGTCGGTGGCCTGCGACGCCACGATCATGCCGTTGCGGCCCCACACCTCGACCAGCGCGCCGCCCACGGGCTGGCCGTTGGCGATGCTCTGCACGAACACGTCGCGCGTGCCGTCGAGCGACTTCTTGGCGACGATGCCCAGGTCGGTGACCAGCACCAGCCGCTCGTCCTTCTGGTCCTCGGGGTTGCCGCTCTCGGGGTTGCCCTCGTCCTCGCCGGACGACTGCTGCTCCTCGTCCTCGGACGACGTCTCGGTGGCGTCCGCTTCGCCCTCGGGCTTCTTCTTCGCCTTGGGATCGAAACCCTGCACCTTGAGCAGGAACACGCCGCGCCGGTCGCTGATGTCGCTGCGCAGGTACTCGGCGAAATCGACCGTCTCGTAGTGCGCCTTGCCGGGCGGAATGGCCAGCGGGATCTGCTTCTCGAAGCGGTCGACCAGGTTGTCGGAGCCGAGGCCGCCGTAGAACTTGGGATGCGAGAAATCGCCGTTGCTCTGCGTCACCAGGTGCTGCAGCTGCTGCGGCAGCAGGCGCCCGATCTCGACGCGCACGCCCGGCAGGTCGCGCACCAGGATCGGCAGCTTGCGTTCGCCCGACAGCGCGAGCAGCGAGCCCTGGCTCATGATCGTGAGCTCGGGCGCGAAGGTCTTGAGCAGCTGCACGCTCTGGAAGGCCGTGCCGAGCTGGTAGCCGCCGGGCGTCTTCAGGCCCTTGGCCACGCGCACCAGCAGGTAGCGCCCGCCCTCGGCCTGCGGCAGGCGGAAGCTGACCGTCTCGGTCACCTCGCGCTCGCTGGCGATCGGCTGCAGGCCGATCTTCTTCGCGCGGCGCAGCACCGCGTCGGTGATCTTCGCGGGATCGGCGGACCAGTCGAACTTGTCTTCCGGGTCGCCCTTGGGATCTTCGGTGGCCGGCAGCAGCCAGGCCTGCACCAGGCGCGCCATCTCGCGCTCGTGCACCGGCATCGAGGCGCTGACGTGCATCACGTGCTCGGGCTCGCCGTTCTCGCCGGTGACGATGGTGGGTTCGACGCTCGCGATATCGAGGCTGAAGAGGCCTGGGATGTCGACCGCGCGCGAGACGTCGTTGCGCTGGCCCGGGCCCCCCTTCTGCGCCACCGCGCCGGCGGTGAGGCTCAGCAGCACGGGGCGGGTCTTCTCGGGAATGGGCAGGGGCTCGGACTGGACCGTGGCCGTGAGGCGCAGCTTGTCGTAGCTGACCGTGAACTTCTCGCTCGCGCATTTGCCGACGCTGAAGAACGAGCTGCTGCAGGCCTGGTCATAGGTCAGCACCAGCCGCTTCTCGAACTCGGCGGTGTTCACGGGATGCGAGAAGCGCACCTGGAACAGCGCGCGCCGCACGTTGGCCTGCACCGGGTCCTGATAGAACTCGGCGCCGGCGATGCGGGCGCTGAACTCGGCCGAGCTGAAGTCGTACTTGCGCTGCTCGATCTCGATGTGCGGCGCGAGCGCCTCCTTCGAGAGCTGCACCTTGTAGGCCTGGCCCACCGGCCAATCCTGCGCGGGCAGGAACTCCAGCTTCTTGGCATCGGTCCAGGTCCAGCGGCCCGCGATGGCCGGCTCGATGCCGACGCCCGTCGCCTCCTGGCCGACACGCGCGATCGGCGCGACCGAGGCCGAGAAGTTGATGACGACCGGATTGGGCCCCTTGTCGAGCTCGATCTGCGTGCGCGGCGGCGGCACGATCTGCGCGGTCGCCACGATGGGCTCGACGCGATCGGGCGTGAGGCCATGCCACCACTTCAGGAGCTGCGGGCTGGTCATCCATCCCGCGAACGCCAGCAGCACCAGCAGCAGCACCCAGGCGAGCCGTTGCTGCAGCCATTGCAGTCCGAGCAGCAGCAGGGCACCGGCGATGCGCAGCCAGCCCGGGGGTCGCCAGGAACCGATGAGCCCGCGCGCGAGCGGGCGCAGGAAGCCGAGCGCGCGGCCCAGCCCGGTGAAGAGCACGTCGCTGAGCGACGCGAGTTTTCGATTGGCAACTTGAAGCATGGAAGCTCCCCCGGTGTTTTTGTTGGCGCCTGGCAGTCTCCAGGCTGTCTGTGAAGCAATCGCGGCGTGTGTGAAGTCTGCGTGAAAACCGCACGGGCGCGCATCCCGGTCCGGTTCAGGCCTGGCGACCCTGCCTGTTCACCGGGACGAGGCTCAGACGCAGCAGGCGCTCGTCATCGGCCGGGCGGCCGACGCGCGCGCCGAAGTTGCCGAAGCCTTCGAGCACCAGCGTCCTCATCCCAGGCTCGCTCCCGCCACATGCCCACGCGTGAAGGCCTCCTCGAAGATCGAATAGCCCGACCAGTCGGCATGTGCGAACGACAGCCGGCCCGCGATCACGCTGCCGCGGTGCGCGTCGTCGGGCGCGGTGCGCTGCGAACCGATCTGCGCCAGCAGGCCGGGCCGTGGAATGGCCATGGCGTGCCCGTAGCGCGTGATCTCGATGCGCGTGGCCAGCGCGGGCAGGTCGGGGTGCGGCACCGAGAGCTCGGCCAGCAGGTCGTCGCGCCAGCCGGTCCAGGGCCGCTCGAGCAGCAGGCGGCGGCCGTCGCCCTCGTCGTAGCGGCTCGGGCCCAGCGGCCGGTACCAGCTCAGCACGGTGCCGCGCGGCGTGGGGTCGAGCGTCTGGTGGCGCGCATCGACATAGCCGAGGCCGCGCGTGCCGTAGACCACGTTGTCCCAGCTCGGCGCGGCGCCGGGGCGGTCGATCAGCGGGCCGCGCAGGTGCACGTTGGCCACCAGCCAGGGCGCATGGCGCACGTGGGCGGCGGCATGCACGAGCACCGCGGGCGCGTTCTCGACCACGCGCGCGGCGACGAACACCGGCAGCGCGACGATGCAATGCGCGGCCTGCCAGCGCACCAGCGATTGCGAGGCCGCATCCCAGGCATCGACCTCGACGCCGCCGCGCACCTCGGCGATGCGCACGACCACCTGGCCCGTGCGCAGCCGTTCGCCCAGTGGCTTGGCCAGCTGCTTCGTGAGCCAGCCGTTGCCTTCGGGCCAGGTCAGCACGCCGTCGCGCTCGGGGTTGGTGTCGTTGGCGCTGCCCGACGGATCGCCGGGCGCGTGGAAACCGTGCCGGCTCGCGAAGTAGTGGATGCCGGCCCAGGCCGAGACCTGCTCGATGCCCGCTCCGTAGTCGTCGCGACAGCAGTAGTCGAGGTACCAGCGCAGGTGCGGATCGCTCAGGCCCTCGCGGTCGAGCCAGGCCGAGAAGGCCTGCGCATCGAGCGCCAGCAGCTCGGGCGTGACCGCGACCTTGAGCGTGGGAATGGCGAAGTGGGCCGCATGCTGGAGCGCGTCGATGCGCTGCGCGAAGCGGCGGTACTGCGCCTGCGTGCCGGCGTCCACGCCATGCACCGGCAGCAGGCCGTCCTGCCACTCGCCGTGGAAGAACAGCCGCTCCTGCGGGCTGTGGCACAGCGTGCGCTCGTCGTATTCCCAGCGGCCGGCCACGCGCTGGCGCAGGCCCAGTTCCTCGAGCAGGTCCTGCACCTCGCGCGCATCGTCGCCGGGCACCGGCAGGTAGTGCGCGCCGAGCGGGCAGGCGATGCCGTTGACCATGCCGCCGCGCGCATTGCCGCCCGCGCTGTCCTCGAGCTCGAGCAGCGCGAAGTCGTCGATGCCCGCGAGGCGCAGCGCGCGCGCCGCCGCGAGCCCGGCGACGCCACCGCCGGCGATCAGCACGCGGGTCTTGCGGGTGCTCGCGGGCGCGCGCGACTTCAGCGTGCCGTCGCGCATCGCGTGGCCGCGCGCCATGTCGATCCCGGTGAAGCCGCCTTCGATGGGTGGCGGCGCATCGCAGCCGGCGAGCGCGAGCGCACCGGCGGCGCCGACCGTGCCGAGGAAGCCGCGCCGCCTCATGGCCGCATCGCCCGCGCGCTCAATGTGCCATGACCTTGCCCCACTCCTGTTCGTAGGTGGTGACAAGGACCTGGTTGGAGAGCCGGTTGACCTCGGCCGGCACGCGCGCCATGTCGAGCGGGAAGTCGAACATCAGCGGCAGCGTGGGCGCGGACAGGAAGCGCAGGCCCGCGGGCAGCGCATCGGGCTTCCGGTAGGGCCGATGGCTCGCGATGATGAAGCCCCATTCGCCGAAGCTCGGCACGTGCACGTGGTAGGGCGTCGCGGTCAGGCCCACCGACTCGACCGTCTGCGCCACGGTCCAGAAGCTCTTGCGCGCCACCAGCGGCGAGGTGGTCTGGATCACCGCGTAGCCGCTGGCCGCGAGGCGCTTGTCGAGCAGCGCGTAGAAGCTGTTGGTGTAGAGCTTGCCGATCGCGAAGTTGGTGGGATCGGGAAAGTCGACCACGATCACGTCGAACAGGTCGTCGTCACCGCGCTGCTGCAGCCACTGGAAGGCATCGGTGTTGACGATCCTGAGCTTCGGCGACGACAGCGAATGGCCGTTGAGCGCGGCCAGCGTCTCGTGATCGGTGAACAGCTTCGTCATGTTCGGATCGAGCTCGACCAGCGTGACCGATTCCACCGAGGGGTACTTGAGCACCTCGCGCACCGCCATGCCGTCGCCGCCGCCGAGCACCGCCACTTTCTTGGGCGCGCCGTGCGCGGCCATCACGGGGTGCACCAGCGCCTCGTGGTAGCGGTACTCGTCGCGCTCGGCGAACTGCAGGTTGCCGTTGAGGAACAGCCGGTGCCCGAGCAGCCCGCGCGTGACCACGATGCGCTGGTAGGGCGAGGTGGCGCTGAAGACGATGCGGTCCTGGTAGAACTTGTCCTCGGCCAGCGTGGTGATGTGGTCGGCACCGATGAAGCCGCCCAAGAGCGCCGCCAGCGACAGGAAGCAGGCGAGCGCATGCGCGCCCACGCGCCGCAGCTCGTGGCGGAACAGCCAGAGCGCCCACACCGCCACCGCCGCGTTCATGAAGCCGAACAGCAGGCCGGTGCGGATCATGCCGAGCTGCGGCACCAGGATCAGCGGGAAGGCCACCGACACGGCGAGCGCGCCGAGGTAGTCGAAGGTCAGCACCTGCGACACCAGGTTCTTGAGCGCCACATTGCGCCGCAGGATGCGCATCACCAGCGGGATCTCGAGCCCGACCAGCGTGCCCACCACGATCACCAGCCCGTACAGCAGCAGCCGGAACGCGCCCGGCGCGTAGGCGTTGGCGAGGAACAGCACCGCCGGCAGCGCGCCGCCGATCAGCGCCACCATCAGCTCGATACGCAGGAAGTGGGCCGGCAGCTGGCGGTCGAAGTAGCGCGACAGCCACGAGCCCACGCCCATCGCGAACAGGTAGGTGCCGATGATGGTGCTGAACTGCAGCACCGAGTCGCCCAGCAGGTAGGAGCTGAGCGCCGCCGCGCTGAGTTCGTAGACCAGGCCGCAGGCGGCGACCACGAAGACGCTGGCGAGCAGCGCGATCTCGACGGGCTGCGGCCCGCGCGCATCGGCCGGGCGCGCGGACAGGGCCTGCTCTTCGCTCAATGGATGGCGGCGGCGACGATGATGCTGATGCCCAGGCTCATGGCGGCGACCACCAGGCCCAGCGCCACGTTCTGCTTCTCGACGATCTCGCCCCACAGGTCATAGGGCGTGATCTTGTCGATGATCAGGAAGCAGACCCAGAAGATCACCACGCCGATCAGCGCGTACACGAGCGATCCGAGGACCACGCCAGGTTTCAGCCATTCAAATCCCATGGGGACCTCCAGTCGTATCTATCAGTCGATGAATCGGTAGCGGCCATGCGATCTTCGTCATTTGTGGCCGCCGCCGCTCGACGAGCCGCCGTAGGAGCCGCCCGAGCTGCGGTAGCCGCCGCTCGAACCGCTGCTGCTGCAGGTGCTCAGGATGATGAGCAGCACGATGATCACGATCGCGATCACCACGATGGTGCCGCAGCCCAGCCCCGAGGCCGCGCTGACCGGCGACGCGTCGGAGCGCTCGAACAGGTCCTTCTTGGCGTCGAGCTTGAAGGCCGTGGCGACCGCGCCGCTGTCGATCTTGCTGCCCGAGGACCAGGTGAGCTCGTTGACCGAGCGCTCCATCGACAGCAGGGCGCCGCCGACCGCGAAGTCGCGGTTGAAGGTCTTCTGCCCGCGCTCGACCTGCCAGTAGAACTCGCCGGCCACGTAGGTGGTCTCGGCGTTGTAGGCGTACTGCTGCTGGTAGCGCTTGCCGAGGTAGGTGGCGGTGCTGCCGTTCTCGGCCATCACCGGCGCGCCGGTGGTGGGACGCACCATGCTCCAGCCGTCCTCGGCATCGACCAGGAAGCTGAAGCCGCGCTTCTTGTTGTAGAGCAGGTATTCGTCCCAGCCGAACTGCTCGTCGTCGCCTGGCTCGCTGCCCATGCGGTGCTGGAAGCCCACCACCTGCCACTGGGCACCCTGCAGCTGGCCGATGCTGCCCAGCGCGATCAGCGGGCGCACCGGCTCGTTCTGCGCCGCGTGCTTGAGCTCGCCGCCGATGCCCTGCGTGAGGTCGATGATGCTGTTGCACGAGCGGCAGGTGACGCTCTTGCTGTCGGCCAGGTTGAGCGTGACCGGCGAGCCGCAGTTGGGGCAGTTGAAGCTGCGGCCCTTCTCGTCCTTGGCCGAATCCTCGCGCAGGCCCGTGAGCTGCAGCGATTCGAGATCGACCGAGCGGCCCAGCGAGGCCGTGGGCGGCTGCGAACCGTAGTCCAGGCTCAGCACCAGGCCCTTGTCGTTGCGCAGCTCGACCACCTGGAACGGCCGGCCCAGCTCGGGCAGGTGCGGCAGTTCGCCCTGCGCCGAGACCAGCGTCACCTCTTCGTTCGAGGCGACGGTGTAGCTCTGGCCGTTGAAAGCGCTGGTGGCGCCCACGCGCAGGTCGGCCGCGGCCGGCGCCGTGCGCTGCAGTTCGAACGGCAGCGAGAAGACGTAGGCGCCGTTGTCCTCGCTGAGCACGCCGGTGCGGTCGCCGTCGAGGGCCGCGATCCACTCGGTCCAGCGGCCGCCGGCGTACTTGTACTGGAGCCGGCCGACGATGGTGAAGGGCTTGTCCTGGATCCGGCCCGCGGCGAACAGCTGCAGCGGGCTGAAGTCGTCGAACAGCTCGGCCATCTTGCCGGTGCGCGCGAGCGTGTCGCCCTGGCGCACGACCGTGCTCTGGCAGTAGGGGCAGACCGCATGGGTCGACTGGGCCGATCGGAACTCGACCGGCGCGCCGCAGCCGGGGCAGGGCGCGCGGTAGTAGCGCTGGATGCCGCCGGCTTCCTCAGCCATGGCGCGCACGCGCGGGCTCGAGGCCCGCAGCATTCTTCCAGCCGATCATGCCTCTCACGCCCGTCGAGCGGGCGTCAGGCGCTATACAGAACATAGCGCCGGGTCAGACCAGCTTCTTGAGCAGTTCGGCCTTCTTGGCGTCGAACTCTTCCTGGGTCAGGATGCCCTTGGTCTTGAGTTCGCCGAGCTTCTCGAGCGTGGTCATCACGTCGTTGGGATTCACCACCGCCACCGCCGGCTGCTGCTGGGTCGCGGCCGCCTGCGCCGCCGCGTTCGGGCTCAGGCCCTGCGCGAGGTTCTGCGCCAGCACCTGGCCGAGCGCCACGCCGGCGCCCAGGCCCATCGCGTCGCCCGCGATGCCGCCGCCGTTGGCGGCACCCTCGGCGAACTTGGGGATCGCCTGCGCCGTCTGGTACTGCATGAACTTGCCCATGTCGTTGCCGACCATGCCCATGCCGATCTTCTGGTCGAGGATCTTCTGCAGTTCCTCGGGCAGCGAGACGTTCTGGACCGTGATGTTCTCGAGCTTGATGCCGATCTTGGCGAACTCGGGCACCAGCTGGGCCGCCAACGCCTGCGCGAACTGGATCTGGTTGGCGGCGAGGTCGAGGAAGGGCACGCCGCTCGAGGCGATGGCGTTGCTGATGTTCTGCAGCACCAGGCCGCGCAGCTGACCGTCGAGGTCGGCCACGGTGTAGGTGTCGCGCGTGCCCGAGATCTCGGTGTGGAACAGCTTGGCGTCGCCGATGCGGAACGAGTAGTTGCCGAAGGCGCGCAGGCGCACGGCGCCGAAGTCCTTGTCGCGGATGGTGATCGGCTGCGGCGTGCCCCACTTCTGGTCGACCTGCTGGCGCGTGCTGAAGAAGTAGACGTCGCTCTTGAAGGGGGACTCGAAGAGCTTGTCCCAGTTCTTCAGGTACGTCAGCACCGGCAGCGTCTGCGTGGTGAGCTTGTACATGCCGGGACCGAACACGTCGGCCACCTGGCCTTCGTTGACGAACACCGCGACCTGCGACTCGCGCACGGTCAGCGAGGCACCGTTCTGGATTTCCATCTCCGCCATCGGGAAGCGCCAGGCCAGCGTGCCATCGCCGGACTCGGTCCACTGGATGATGTCGATGAACTGTTTCTTGATGAAATCCATCAGGGCCATGGCTGCGCTCCTCTAGAGGGTTTTTGTGCGGACTTGGCATATTGCCACAGCGACTTGACCGCAGACCCGTGCTTTTGGTCATTTTGGTCATGGCTGCACCCTGGCCAGGCGTCATAGTCCGTCACCGTCCGAGGTCTACAATCGGCGCCCCCAGAAGAAGCGCCTCAGGAGCTACGGCACATGTCCGACACGACCCCTTCGTCATCCTCGACTCCCTCGCCCGAAGACAAACGCGCCGAACTTCGACGTGCCGCCCTCGAGTACCACGAGCTTCCGGTCCCCGGGAAGATCTCGATCGCCGCGACCAAGCAGATGGTCAACCAGCGCGACCTGTCGCTGGCCTATTCGCCCGGCGTGGCGGCGCCCTGCGAGGAGATCGTCAAGGACCCGGCCAACGCCTTCAAGTACACCGCGCGCGGCAACCTGGTGGCGGTCATCAGCAACGGCACCGCGGTGCTGGGCCTGGGCGACATCGGCCCGCTGGCTTCCAAGCCGGTGATGGAAGGCAAGGGCGTCCTGTTCAAGAAGTTCGCCGGCGTCGACGTGTTCGACATCGAGATCGACGAGAAGGACCCGGCGAAGCTGGTGGACGTGATCGCCGCGCTCGAGCCCACCTTCGGCGCGATCAACCTCGAGGACATCAAGGCGCCCGACTGCTTCTACGTCGAGCGCGAGCTGCGCAAGCGCATGAAGATCCCGGTCTTCCACGACGACCAGCACGGCACGGCGATCACCGTGGCCGCGGCCATGCTCAACGGCCTGAAGGTGGCCGGCAAGAACATCGCCGACGTGAAGCTCGTGACCTCGGGCGCGGGCGCCGCGGCGCTGGCCTGCCTGAACCTGCTGCTCAAGGTCGGCCTCAAGCGCGAGAACGTGTTCGTGACCGACCTGGCCGGCGTGGTCTACGAAGGCCGCACCGAGCTGATGGACGACGACAAGCGCCAATACATGCAGAACACCACGGCGCGCTCGCTGGCCGAGGTGATCGAGGGCGCCGACGTGTTCCTGGGCCTCTCGGCCGGCGGCGTGCTCAAGCCCGCGATGGTCGCCAAGATGGCGACGCGCCCGGTGATCTTCGCGCTGGCCAATCCGAATCCGGAAATCACGCCCGAAGACGCGCGCACGGTGCGCGACGACATCATCATGGCCACCGGCCGCACCGATTACCCGAACCAGGTCAACAACGTCCTGTGCTTCCCGTACATCTTCCGCGGCGCGCTCGACTCGGGCGCGACCACGATCACCGACGAGATGGAGATCGCCGCGGTGCATGCCATCGCCGAGCTGGCCCAGGCCGAACAGAGCGAGCGCGTGGCGGCCGCCTACGTCGGCGAGAAGCTGTCGTTCGGCCCCGAATACCTGATCCCGAAGCCCTTCGACCCGCGCCTGATGATGAAGATCGCGCCGGCCGTGGCCAAGGCGGCCGAGGAAAGCGGCGTGGCGCTGCGTCCGATCAAGGACATGGACGCCTACCGCGACAAGCTGCAGAGCTTCGTCTATGCCTCGGGCACCACCATGAAGCCGATCTTCGACGCCGCCAAGCGCGCGCCGAAGAAGCGCGTGGCCTACTGCGAGGGCGAGGAAGAACGCGTGCTGCGCGCCGCCCAGATCGTGGTCGACGAGGGCATCGCGCGCCCGACGCTGATCGGCCGCCCGGCCATCATCGCCCAGCGCATCGAGAAGTTCGGCCTGCGCCTGAAGGAAGAGCTCGACTACGACGTGGTCAACGTCGAGCAGGACCACCGCTATCGCGACTTCTGGCAGACCTACCACCGCATGACCGAGCGCAAGGGCATCACGGTGCAGGTCGCCAAGATCGAGATGCGCCGCCGCCTCACGCTGATCGGCGCGATGCTGCTGCACAAGGGCGAGGTCGACGGCATGATCTGCGGCACCTGGGGCACCACGCTGATCCACCTGCACTACATCGACCAGGTGATCGGCAAACGGCCCGGCGGCTGCGCCAGCACCCCGCAGGACGTGCCGGTGTACGCCTGCATGAACGGCCTGCTGCTGCCCGAGCGCCAGGTGTTCCTGGTCGACACCCACGTCAACTACGACCCGACGCCCGAGGAACTCGCCGAGATCACGACCATGGCGGCCGAGGAGATGATGCGCTTCGGCCTCAAGCCCAAGGCGGCGCTGCTGTCGCACTCGAATTTCGGCACCAGCAACGAGCCCAGCGCGCTGAAGATGCGCCGCACGCTCGACCTGCTGCGCGTGCAGGCGCCCTGGCTCGAGGTCGACGGCGAAATGCACGGCGACGTGGCGCTCGACAGCAAGCAGCGCGCGGTGGTCATGCCGCACAGCGCGCTGGCCGGCGACGCCAACCTGCTGGTTTTCCCGAACATCGACGCCGCCAACATTTCCTACAACCTGCTCAAGACGGCGGCCGGCGGCAACATCGCGATCGGCCCGGTGCTGCTCGGAGCGGCCAAACCTGTGCACATTCTCACGGCGAGCGCCACGGTGCGGCGCATTGTGAACATGACGGCACTCACAGTGGCCGACGCCAACGCAGAACGTTAAGCTTTAGCAAGCATTTCTTCGAGAGTGGACGCCAACTTATGGCGTCCCTGTCAAGCCCTCGATACTGCTCAAACTTTGGGCAGTCGCTTGCTATTTTCGCCAGCGTGGTGCACACTCGCGGGCTTGGATTTGCGGGTTAACCCCAAGGTTGATCGCTGATCCGAACCCCCCCGCTCTTTTCTTGTGGTGCCTCTTTATGGCGATGGCGTCTTGCGCCTCGATCACGTCCTCTGTCGCTAAGTTTGCGCTCACCGGCTTCATGCTGGCGGCGCTGGCGACGACGGGGGCCGAGGCCCGCGGATGGTTCGGCGCCGGGAATTCCACCGCCCAGGAAACGATTGCGCTGGCCGAACTGCCGGTGCAAGGCCAGCGTACCTACGAAGCCATCCTGAACGGCGGTCCCTTCCGGTACGACAAGGACGGCTCGGTGTTCGGCAATCGCGAGCGGCTCCTGCCCCCGGCCCGGCGCGGCCACTATCGCGAGTACACGGTGACCACGCCCGGATCGCGCGATCGCGGCGCCCGGCGCATCGTCTGCGGCGGCGAGCAGCGCACGGCACCCGAGGCCTGCTGGTACACGGCGGACCATTACGCGAGTTTCAGACGGATCAAGCCATGAGCGGCGACGACAACGATTTGAGCGGTGCACCGAAGCGCCCCGAAGAAATGATGATGACTATGGAAAGACCAGCGGAGATGACTTTATCCCTTCGTGGCGTACGCCCGAACATCGTGCAATCGATCCGCGCGTTCCGCGTGAGCGACCTGCAGGACGCCGCCAACGCAGCAGGCCAGCACTTCCTGTATGCCAACCTGGGCAACGCGCAGACGAAGCAGGACGTGCTCGACCTGATCGCCCAGCAGTTCACCTTTCCGGCGCACTTCGGCAAGAACTTCGACGCGCTGTACGACTGCATGACCGACCCGTTGCATAAATCGGGCCCGCAGCCCGGTTTCGTGATCGTGCTCGAGCAGATCCCGGCCAACGGCAAGTTCGACAAGGAAGCGCGCGAGCAGCTGCTCGACATCTTCCGCGACGCGTCGGACTACTGGGGCGACCGCAAGGTCCCCTTCCGGTGCTTCTATTCTTTTCTGTAGCCCGTTCTGCACAAACCAGCCAAGCAGAACGGGCGAACGAGGCCCAGCCGACCGGTGCGGCAACCCTCGATGGCATCCAGATCGACCCGGCCACCGTCACCCCCGCGGTGACCGCCACCGCGACCGACGAACCGACCGGCGAGAAAATGCCGACCGACAAGCTCGTCGACGTCTCGCCGCTCGCCTTGCGCATGAGCAGCCCGTTCAACGCGGGTTACTGGCTCGCCGCGGCTTAAGAAAGAGTTCGCCGGACGCGTTCCGGCAGCGCATGAAAAAACCCGTCATCGACGGGTTTTTTTCGTTTCCATGCCGCCTGCTCAACCGAGCCCCGGCGTCTGCGCCAGCGCCACGTATGCCTCGACCGGCACTTCCTCGGCCCGCCGCTGCGTGTCGAATTCGCCGGCGAAACCGTGCTCGTCGAGCCACCGGCCCAGCGTATGGCGCAGCAGCTTGCGGCGCTGGCTGAACGCGACCTGCACGATCTCCTCGAGCCGCTTCGCATCGACCGCCGGCGGCGCGGCCAGCGGCACCATGCGCACCACGGCGCTGTCGACGCGCGGCGGCGGATCGAAGCTCTCGGGCGGCACGAACAGCACGTTCTCCATCGCGTAGCGCCACTGCAGCATCACGCTCAGCCGGCCGTAGTCCGAGGTGGCGGGCCGCGCCACCATGCGGTCGATCACTTCCTTTTGCAGCATGAAGTGCTGGTCGGCCACCAGGTGGGCATAGCCCAGCAGGTGGAAGAGGATCGGCGTGGAGATGTTGTAGGGCAGGTTGCCGACCACGCGCAGCGCGGTGGTGGGCACCTTCGCCGCGAGCGCCGCGAAGTCGACCTTGAGCACGTCGGACTCGACCACCTCGAGCTGCGGATGGCTGCGCAGCCGCTTGGCGAGGTCGCGGTCGAGCTCGATGACGGTGAGCCGGCCGAGCCGCTCGACCAGTGGCTGCGTGAGCGCCGCGAGGCCGGGGCCGATCTCGACCATGGGGTCGCCGGGCTGCGGCGCGATCTCGCGCACGATCGCGTCGATGATGCCGCCGTCGGACAGGAAGTGCTGGCCGAAGCGCTTCCTGGGAATGTGCGCCATCGTGTGTCAATCAGGACTGCGGCGGGTCGCGGAACTCGACGTAGGCGCGCGCGCGCACTTCCTGCGCCCAGGTGTTGAAGGCTTCCTCGGTGCGCTGCTCGCGCAGCACGGCACGCGCGGCTTCGCGCTGCTCGTCCTGGCTCGGCTTGACGTTGCGGCGCTCGAGCACCTGGATCAGGTGGACGCCGAAGCGCGACACCACCGGATCGCTGATCTGGCCCGGCGCGAGGCGATTCATGGCCTCCTCGAACTCGGGCACGAACATGCCCGGGCGCGCCCAGCCGAGGTCGCCGCCGTCCTTGGCGCTGCCGTCCTGAGAGTTATCGCGCGCCAGGCTGGCGAAGTCGACGCTGCCGCCACTGGCCTCGATGCGCCGCTTGAATTCGGCCAGCTGCGCCACCGCCTGCTCGGTGGTGCGCTTGGGGTCGTTCTGCAGCAGGATGTGGCGCGCATGGGTCTGCGTGACCACGGCGTCGGCCGAGCCGATCTGCTCCTTGGCGATCACCTTGACGACGTGGAAGCCCGCGCCCGAGCGCACCGGGCCGACGATGCCGCCCACGGCCGTGGACTGGACGGCCTCGACGAACAGCGGCGGATAGCGGTCGGCCGTGCGCATGCCGAGCGCTCCGCCATTGGCGCGGTCGGGCGCGTCGGAACTGGTCTGCACCAGCTTGGCGAAGTCCTCGCCGGAACGCGCGCGCTGCGCGAGGCCCTGGGCCTTCTGCTGCGCCTGCGCCACCTGCGCCTCGGTGGCGTTCTCGGGCACGGCCACCAGCAGTTGCGCGAGGTTGAGGTTCAGCATGGACGGATCGCCCTTGCCGCCGCTGTTGCGCTGGTCCTGCAGGAACTGGTCGGCTTCCGCGTCGCTGACCTTGACCTTCGAATCGACTTCGCGGCCGCGCAGGCGCGTGAGCATGAGCTGGTCGCGCAGGTCGTTGCGGAAGGCCTGCTGGCTGATGCCCTCGGCGGCCACGCGCTGGCGCAGCTCGGGCAGGGTCAGCTGGTTCTGGCGCGCGACGGTCTGCTCGGCCTGGTCGACCGCGATCTCGTCGACCTTGATGCCGGTTTCCTTGGCGAGCTGCAGCTGCGCGCGCTCGGAGATCAGCCGCTCGAGCACCAGGCGCGCGAGTTCGGGACGCGGCACGCGCTCGGCGTCGGGGTTCTCCTGGATCAGCCGCTGCACGCGGGTCAGGACCTCGGTGTTGGTGATCGGCTCGGAATTGACCAGCGCGACGATGAACTCGGCCGCGCGCTGCACCGGCGCAGCGGGCGCGGCGGGCCGGGCGGCCGGCGCTGCCAGGCGCGGGCCGGTGCGCATGATGTCGGTGATGCCGCCGCCGGAACGGAAACCCTGCTGGGCGCCGGCAGTTGCGGCCAGCGCGGCGAGGCAGGCCAGGCTGAGGATGGAACGGATGTGTTTCATGGCGTAGCTCGGTCTCTGGTCTCAGTCGTAATTGGTGAAGCGGCTCGGCCCTTCGACCGGCGTGCGCAGGGGCTGGTAGCGCTGGATGTTGGTGCGCAGGGCCTGCATCGGGCTCGAGCCGATGGCCGCGAAGCCGACGAATTCGAGCTGGAACATGATGCGGGTGTTGGCCGTCACCTGGCCGGTGGTGATGCGCTGCAGCACCACGCGCCCGATCCAGCAGCAGCCGTCGTACTCGACGCCGAGAACGCCGTCGGTGAGCTTGCGGTCCTGCAGGTCGTAGTTGAGCCGGCCCACGGCGTACCAGCGTCCGCCGCCCTGGCCCTTGCCGGGGCCGAGGTCCTTGCCCTTGTCGCCCCAGAAGTCGTTGAGCGGCCACTGCCAGCCGACGTCGATCGACTTGCTGCCGTCGTTGACGGCGGTGGTGTTCGGGTTGAGTGCCTTGGCCGCGAGGTAGGCATCGCTGGGCGCCTGGTAGCGCAGCGCGATGTTCACGTTGTGATAGGGCGCGGGGTTGTAGCGCGCGCTGATGGCGCTGCGCGTGGACTTGCGGGTGTCGGGGTTGTACTGGATGACCGTGTCCAGGCTCCACTTTGGCGTCCAGTTGATCTGGCCGCCCAGCAGCAGGTCGCTCGCGCGGTCCGTGACCGGATTCGCGCCCGGCAGCGTGACGCGCTGGTCCGAGAAGCGCAGGCGCTGCGCGACGCCGAAGCGCGCGGCCTCGGCACCGGTGTCGGGATCGATCAGCCGCGAGGTCACGCCCATGGTGAGCGTGTTGGTGTCCGAGATGCGGTCGTTGCCCGAGAACGCGTTCTCGGTGTAGATGGTCGCGAAGCTGAAGTCGTTGGCCGCCGTGTCGTAGTTGGGCAGCTTGCTCTGGTCGCGGTAGGGCGTGTAGACGTAGTAGGCGCGCGGCTCCAGCGTCTGGCGGAAGGCACGGCCGAAGAAGCTGGCGTCGCGCTCGAAGATCAGGCCGCTGTCGAGGCTGAAGGTCGGCACCGTGCGGTTGGCCGAGGTAGACCAGAACACCGGCGAGCTCGGGTCGTACGGAATGCCGTTCACGTACTGCACGCCGTTGACCGTGAGCTTCGGAATGTCGGCCTGCGGCACGTAGTAGCTGTAGCTGGTGGCGTGCAGCTGCACCTTCGGAATGACGAAGGTGCTCGGCGTGATGAAGGGCCGGCTCAGCGCCGCCACGGCGTACAGGCGGTCGCCGTCGGGCTGCGACTGCTGGATCGCGTCGTAGCCGGGCTGTCCGGCGGCGATGCGGTTCACGCGAAAGCGCGTGTAGTCCGTGGTGAACGAGAAGTCGAAGCCGCCCCAGTCGTACTTGTTGTAGTTGGCCGTGATCTGCGGCATGCGGTCGTACGAGGGCACGACCGGCGCCAGGCTGTACTGCAGCGTCTGGTAGCGCAGCGCGCGCACCACGCCGTTCCAGTCGCCCTTGCTCCAGTTGAGCGTGGCGTCGTTGGGCAGCAGGCGCTGCGACAGCGTGGGCGTGCGCGTGAAGTCGCGCCAGTAGTCGTCGTCGCTGACGCGGTTGATGTTGATGCTGCCCGAGAGCGAATCGAGGCCGAGCGCCTTGGCGTCGAAATCCTGGCGGTGGTTGGCCCAGATGCCCCAGCGCCGGGAATTGGGCTGCCGCAGGTCGAGGTCCTTGGCCTGGATCTGGCCGCTGGCCAGCTGCTGCAGCTGCGTGGCGCGCGACTCGTTGAAGCGCTGGCCCACCAGGCGGTCGCTGCCCATCAGGTCGAGCCGGATGGTGCCGTTGTAGCCCTTCTCGAGATAGCGGAACTCCGAACCCAGGTTGATGCCGCGCTTGGACATCAGCGTCGGCGTGAAAGTGGCATCGCGGTTCGGCGCGATGTTCCAGTAGTACGGCTGCGCGTACTCGATGCCGTTGGTGTTGTCGATGCCGATGGTGGGCGGCAGCAGGCCGCTCTTGCGCTCGTTCGACAGCGGGAAGCTCATGCTGGGCAGCGCCGGCGTGGTGATGCCCATGAAGCTCAGCCGCGCGTCCTTGGCGACGCCCACGTTCTCCTCGGTGTCGGTGGTGATCGACGCGGCGCTCAGGATCCAGGCGGGCATCCAGCCCGGGAAGTCCTCGCGCCGGCAGGTGGTGTAGGTGGCCTCGCGCGCGACCGACACGTTGGCGTCGACGAAGTCGATGCGCTGCGCGTCGCCGTGCCCGCCGTTGGCGAGGAAGGTGTAGCGCACGTTGTTGAAGAAGCCCTCGAAGGTCTCGAGCTTGAGCTCGAGCTCGGGGCCCTCGTAGACGTTGCCGGCCTGGTTGACGCGCACGTTGCCCGTGGCGCGCGCGCGGTCGTCGGGCTGGTAGTACTCGAGGCGGTCGGCGGTGATGGCGGTCTCGCCGCGCCGCAGGCTGGCATTGCCTTCCACCACGGTCTCGAGGTCGGGCCGGCCCGAGATGCGGTCGCCGGTGACGAGGCTGGGCAGCTGGCTGCGCAGCAGCGGCGGAATGGTCTCCGCCAGCTGGGGCGTGCGCTTGAGCGTGAGCGGGCCGTCGAGGCCCGTTCCCTGGGCCGATGCGCCATGCGCGTGCAGCAGCGCCAGCGTGAGGATGGCCAGCGGCAGCGGCGGGCCGGAACGGCGCACGTCGACTCGTCGGCTCATCAGACCTCCCGCCGATCCGTTCCGAGGAGAGCCCGGCGTCCTCCCGAGGAAGGCAGCGAGCGCACAAGGTGCCAGGCGTCGGGGCATGGATTCGTAGGCATCGGTTCGGACAAAGGAAACGTCGGGGGAGGCGGCGCGGCAGGCCGGCCGGTTGCGGGAGCCGACGGCGAACCGGTCCGATCGGGCTTCGATCGCAGAGGTTGCCGCGCCGGGCGGTTTGTAGAATCGATTATCCATGACAGCACCCCTGCCCCCGGCCCCGACGGCCCCGGCCCTCCCTGGGGCCATTTCCTGGACTGATCCTCAACGGGCCGAAGCGTTCCGGACCTGGCTTGCCGGCATCGCCGACGCACACGCGCTGCGCCCGGACACCGTGCGGCTCGCCTCGGCCGATGCGAGCTTCCGCCGCTACTTCCGCCTCGACAGCAGCGGCCCCGAGGGCACGCGCATCGTGATGGACGCGCCACCCGACAAGGAGAACAGCGCCCCCTTCGTCCAGGTGGCACGGCTCATGGCCGAGGCCGGCGTGCATGCGCCGCGGGTGCTCGAATGGGACCAGGCCCACGGCTTCCTGCTGCTCGACGACCTCGGCCGCCAGACCATGCTCGAGGTGCTCGACCCCGCGCGCCCCGACACCAGCCGCCCGCTCTACGACCAGGCGATCGACGCGCTGATCCGCTGGCAGCTCTCGTCGAAGCCCGGCGTGCTGCCGCCCTACGACCGGGCGCTGCTCGAGCGCGAGCTGTCGCTGTTTCCCGAGTGGTACCTGGGCCGCCACCGCGGCGTCGCCATCGAGGGCAAGCTCAAGGAACGGCTGGAGCGCAGCTTCAAGCTGATCGTCGACAGCAACCTCGCCGCGCCCAGCGTCTACGTGCACCGCGATTTCATGCCGCGCAACCTCATGGTGGCGCCGGGCGACACGCTCGCCGAACGCGCCAAGACGCCGCTGGGCGTGCTCGACTTCCAGGACGCCGTGCACGGCCCGATCACCTACGACATCGCCTGCCTGATGCGCGATGCCTTCCTGAGCTGGGACGAGGAGTTCGTGCTCGACATCACCGTGCGCTATTGGCAGAAAGCCCGCAAGGCCGGCCTGCCGGTCGACGAGGACTTCGGCGCCTTCTACCGCGCGGTCGAGTGGATGGGCCTGCAGCGCCACCTCAAGGTCGCGGGCATCTTCGCGCGGCTCACGCTGCGCGACGGCAAGCCGCGCTACCTCGCCGACACGCCGCGCTTCATCGCCTACATCCGCGCCACCGCCAGCCGCTACAGCGAACTCACGCCGCTGCTGCGGGTGATCGACGAGGTCGAGGGCACGACCGCGGTCACGGGCTTCGCCTATGGCCGGGTCTGAGCGCTGAAGAAGCACTGAACGAAATCTGAAGAAAACAATGCCGTATCGCCCATTTCCCATGGGGATACAGCTACGAATCTCATAGCAATGCCGCGTTTTCACTGCGCCGTCCCGCTGCACGCCGGCACCACGCTGGCGCTGCCCGCGGGTGCCGCGCGCCACGTCCAGGTGCTGCGGCTGCAGCCCGGCGACACCATCACGCTGTTCGACGGCAACGGCGGCGAGTACGCGGCCACGGTCGAGCGCATGGGCCGCAGCGAGGTCAGCGTGACGGTCGGGGCGCACACGGCGCGCGAGAGCGAGGCCGCGCGCGCCGTGCACCTGGCGGTCGGCATGCCGGCCAACGAGCGCATGGACTGGCTGGTCGAGAAGGCCACCGAGCTCGGCGTGGCGAGCATCCAGCCGCTGGTCACGGCGCACGGCGTGCTGCGGCTGGCCGGCGAGCGCGCCGAGAAGAAGCGCGCGCACTGGGAGGCCATCGCGATCGCCGCCTGCGAACAGTGCGGGCGCAACCGGGTGCCGGCGATCCATCCGGTGCGGCCGTTCGCGGGCTGGCTCGAGGCGGCGCCGGAGGCCGATGGGCCCGGCCCGGTGCTTCGCCTCGTGCTGAGCCTGGCCGAGGGCACGCGCGCGCTCGGCGAGGCGCTCGCGCAGGCCGGCGGCGATCCGGCCGCGGTGCGGGTGCTCAGCGGCCCCGAGGGCGGCCTGAGCGGCACCGAGGAGGCCGAGGCCCTCGCGCGCGGCTTCGCCCCCGTGACCCTGGGCCCGCGCGTGCTGCGCGCCGAGACGGCCGCGCTCGCGGCGCTCGTGCGCCTCGCCTGAGCCGGCCCCGCATCCTCCTGGGTGTTTTCCGCGACGCACGTCCGCGGGCCTTTCGGAACAATGGGGCTTCACGTTCCATTGCATCGTTTCCAAAGGATCTCCCGCCCATGCATCGACCGCTTCGCGTGCCCCGGCTCGCCCCGCTGACCGTCGCCCTGGCCCTGGCGGCCTTCGCCGCCGTCCCCCTCGCCCATGCGCAGAGCGCGCCGGTGGCGCCCACGCCGGCGCAGGTGAGCCCCGACGTCGACAAGGTCTACACGCAGCTGATGGCCGCGCCCGCGATCCAGAAGCTGCTCGAGGCAGTGAAGGCCGATCACGAGCGCACGGTGGAGGAGCTCCGGACGCTGACCGAGATCGAGGCGCCGCCTTTCAAGGAACAGAAGCGCGCCGAGGCCTTCCTCGCGCGCATGAAGGCGCTG